>DKVL01000065.1 GCA_002491195.1 Lachnospiraceae bacterium UBA7179 | reverse complement strand
ACCTTTTGACGCTCTAATCATAATATGTTATCAATAAATCCTTTCCTGCACACCATACTGGTACACGGGCACCTGTATCTATTAAACAATTAAAATTGTTATGTGAATTCGTTATAATTACCATGTCATGTGACTATTTTGCTCTCTTAATGCAAAATTTTAAATTACTCATGATAGTATCCCTACATTCGGTCCCCTAAATGTTGTCCTCTCACATTTAAATTTTTTCCCTGAATTAATGTATTTCTTTACATAAACTGCTCTTTCATCTGCGCTGCATACATCCAATAATTTACAAGTTTTTATTTCTCCATTTTTCTCTTTTATATCGGTAATGATTACCCATGTATCAGGAAATGCTTTTGTAATTTCCTCCCATGTATATGTTTTATTCAGATTGATCATATAATCCCCCCCTTGCCAGTTATGATATCCTTTTTTCATTATATCAAAGTCCACAGCTTTTTCCAGCACCGCCTCATATTCTTTCACTGAAACTCATCACTGCTTAAAAAGGCAGTACCTCTTGTCACATTTTATCATATCTCAAATGTAATATTCGACAGCGTATCATCAATAATCTCTGTGACTGTTTCCGCCACATAAGCTATTTCGTCAGGATCATGAATATAACAGATAATTTGTCCATACGTTCCTTCCGAAGCCGGATCAAAATCCATCATTAAACAGATATCTCCGAATGTTTCTGCAAAAGGAATCCACTTTCTGTTAAAAAGATAAGGTTTCACTCTGCTATCTTCCATAATTTTTAGTAAATCGTCCGCAGAATCATCATCGGAATAGAATTCTGTAAGCAACGCATCTTCATTTTGAAAATACTTCTTTTTCTCCTCGATCTCTGCAAGGGATAACAACCTGTATTGAAATTCCCTGTCCAATTTATCATTGGGAAAAAATAAACAAAACCATTTGCTGCCATTTTTATAACGATACAGTTCCTTCATATCCTCTGGCATTTTGACGCCAAACTTTTCTTCAAACAGTGCGATCTGCTCGTTGGTCGCCCCACTGATCTGCAGATAGTCATCATATTCCCCTTCTTCTTCGGGATCATCCATCTCCAGATATTCAAAGTTTTCGCAAACCAGTTTTTCAACTTCTTTTATTTTATCAACAATATTTTCCATACAGATTTCTCCTTTTTATTTTATGATTCCATATAAAAATTTTACTGTAATAGAACATGCTTGTCAATTGCCGTCAATAATTTGTAAATTTTTGTTGCGCGAAGATTACATTTTATATATACTGTATCTATTCGTAACTGTGATGGTACAGACTTCAATTTCCAGCCGGGGGAAGTAATATACTCAAGGAGGCACACAATGTTTGACAATATCAATTTGGATGAATTCTGGGATGACAGTGACTATGCGTTGGAAGAGTATGTCCTGAATCCCGTGACTGACCGCTATATACAGGAAATAGAGCATGAGTTGGGATACAAACTGCCAGAGTCCTATATTTATCTGATGAAAAAGCACAATGGCGGAATTCCCAAAAACACCTGCTGCCCCTGTAAAGAGAGAACGAGCTGGGCGGATGATCACGTAGCGCTTGAAGGTATCTATGGTATCGGAAGAGAGAAGTCTTGTTCCCTGTGCGGTGATTTGGGAACCCGATTCATGATCGACGAATGGCACTATCCTGCTATCGGCGTTGCGATCTGCGACTGTCCATCCGCCGGCCACGACATGATATTTCTGGATTACAGAGAATGCGGTACAAACGGAGAACCCAAAGTCGTGCATATCGATCAGGAATTTGACTACAAAATAACAGAACTGGCTCCTGATTTCGAGACTTTTATTGAAATGCTTCAAAATGAAAATAAGTACGATAGCAACATTGACGATGCGGATTAAGGAACTGACGCCAACGCAGTGTATGAAGATTTAGGCAAGTCAGATGCATAAGTTATTTATCGCCAGTTCCTAAGAATATCAATACAAGAAAGGGTTCTAACAATGAGTATTTTAAACGTTGAAAATCTCTCCCACGGCTTTGGCGACAGGACAATTTTCACAAATGTGTCCTTCCGTCTCCTAAAGGGAGAACATATTGGCCTGGTGGGTGCCAACGGCGAAGGAAAATCCACTTTTATGAATATTATCACTGGCAAGCTGATGCCGGACGAAGGCAAGGTCGAGTGGTCCAAAAATGTGCGCGTGGGATATCTTGACCAGCACACCGTTCTCGAGAAAGGAATGTCTGTGAGAGACGTTCTCGCCTCCGCATTCGATTTTTTGTACGAGATGGAAAAACGCATGAATGAAATCTGTGACAAGATGGGCGAAGCCTCCGAGTCGGAACTCGAGGTTTATATGGAGGAACTCGGCACGATACAGGAGCTTCTTGACCAGCACGACTTTTATATGATCGATGCCAAGGTCGAGGAAGTCGCACGAGCGCTCGGCATCATGGATGTCGGACTTGACACGGACGTCACTGACTTAAGCGGCGGGCAGCGGACAAAGATCCTGCTCGGAAAACTGCTGCTGGAAAAGCCGGATATTCTGCTCCTGGACGAGCCCACGAACTATCTCGACGCCAATCATATTGAATGGCTGAAACGCTATCTGCAGGAATATGAAAACGCATTTATCTTGATCTCGCATGACATTCCTTTTCTGAACAGTGTCGTCAATATCGTCTATCATATGAACAATGCGGAACTGACGCGCTATGTCGGGGATTACGATAAATTTCAGGAAGTCTATGCCATGAAAAAGGCGCAGCTTGAGGCTGCTTATAATAAACAGCAAAAAGAAATCGCAGACCTGAAGGATTTCGTTGCCAGAAACAAGGCGCGCGTTGCCACCCGGAATATGGCGATGTCGCGCCAGAAGAAACTCGACAAAATGGACGTGATTGAGCTTGCGGCAGAAAAGCCCAAGCCGGAATTTCGCTTTCAGGAGGCACGAACGAGCGGCAGATATATCTTTATGGCAAAGAGTCTTGTCATCGGCTACGATGAAGCGCTGTCAAAACCGATCGACATCGCGATGGAGCGCGGACAGAAGATCGTTCTCACAGGTGCGAACGGCATCGGCAAAACAACACTCTTAAAAAGTATCTTAGGTCTGATCCGCCCTTTAAACGGCGGTGTAGAACTTGGAGATTATCTTGAGATTGGTTACTTTGAGCAGGAGATGGACCAGTCTGTCACCACGACCTGCATCGAGGAGCTCTGGAACGAGTTCCCCTCGATGACACAGTACGAAGTGCGCTCTGCCCTTGCAAAGTGCGGTCTCACCACCAAGCACATTGAGAGCAAGGTGAAAGTCCTAAGCGGCGGCGAGCAGGCAAAAGTCAGACTGTGCAAGCTCATCAACAGACCGACAAATATTCTGCTCTTGGACGAGCCGACAAACCATCTCGACGCCGATGCAAAAGCGGAGCTAAAACGCGCTCTGACTGCGTACAAAGGCAGTATCTTAATGGTCTGCCACGAACCCGAATTTTATGACGGACTCGCCACTGACGTGTGGGACTGCTCGCAGTGGAGCACGCGGATCTAAGCAATATAAGCAATTCATGAAAACAACTTTCCACGCTGGAATAGACATAATCTACTACGTAGAAATAAATACTTATCTTTTTGTATTGATTAGATACCTCTGCAGTTTTAGCTCTTTTCCTGATTCAGTCGTAAATTCATCAAGTCTCTCTTTGCAATAAGAGAATTTCGCAACAAGTCCAATACTGGACTTGTTGCGGATATCCGCCTCGTAAACGTACCATTCTTTCTGATAGGTCTGATTCAAATATCGCAGAACAGAACTCAGCGCTTCATATGCATATCCTTTTCCCTGAAGATCCTTTTTCAGCCAGATCCCCAGCTCAGGATATTCTTCTGCCAGTCCATGCACCTCCACACTGCCGGCAAATCTGCCGTTTTTATCAAGTATGGCAAGGAACAACATTTCCCCCTGATCCATCTCATCAATAAATTCCTGCAGAAGTTTCCCGGCAGCCTCCTCACTTTCAAACGGATCCGGGTACTGATACTGTGTGATCTCCTCGTCAAATCCGTGATAATAGTCATTCAAATAGTCCAGCTCAAATGGAACGATCACAAGTCTCTCTGTTTGTATTTCCTTCATTCTATACTCCCTTCAGCGCCTCGGTTATGTTCCGGTCTTCCTATGCCGCAATCCGCATCTGCCCGAACCTGCCATGTGATCAACCAGCATCCTGGTCAATCCACGCCGTCAAACAATTGTTCAAAACTGATCCTGACATTTGGAAACATATGAATTTTTAATTCCTCCCTATTTTGTTCCGTAATGATTGATATCAATTTATATTCCGCATCATCAATTGAATTTTCATCGGGAGACAGCACATAAATTTCGATCTGTTTTTTTCTCCAGTCAACAAGCCAGTATTCCGCGACTTCTACTTTTTTATACAACTCCATTTTTTCATTGCGGTCATACTGCTCTGTCGCATCAGATAAAACTTCCATTACAAATCTGGGAACGCCCAAGAAATTCGTAGAACGCCTGTTTTTAATATCGCAATTGATTGATGCGTCAGGAATCACGGGCTTACTATCGTTTTCGATCCATTTGTATTTCACACTATCACCAAATACACGGCATAAAGAGCTTTTTATCTGATTCCCGATGGTTGTCACAAAATTATTGATAACCATTGAATGTTCAATATAAGTATTGGCCATATCCTTAATAGGCAAAGTATCCATAGTAATCTCTCCTTCTTGATGGTATTCAGATTCCACATTAAAACACCGTCAGCCACAAAACCGCGGTCGATATCAGAATCTGTATGATCGCAAACTTAAATACCGTCTGGGCATTCGACCAGCCCAGATTCTTGCGCACATGGTCGTGAAGCGGCGTCCGCACTTTTGTGAGTATCCTGATGTGCAGGAAACGCAGCAGCGATACCTTCAAAAGTCCGATACCACCGTCCACCATCAGCACAAATGCCACCAGCAGATACAGGAACGGGCACCCTGCTTTCATGATGGAAATCGCAATAAATAGTCCCATCGCCCTTGAGCCGGCATCGCCCATCAACAAAAGGCTCGGTGTGGCGTTAAACCACAGATAGCCAAGGATGCACGCGATAAACAGTAAGATCGTGTAAGAAAACCCTGTCGCTATCCCTGCCCGGTTCATAATCAGATAGATGGTAAACAGCGTTATGCTCGTGAGCGTCCCCGACAGGCCGTCAACCCCGTCCGCGCAGTTTGTCACATTGATGGAGCCCCACACAAGGATCACTGCAAGTGCTCCGTACAATAACGGATGAAGCGTAATCACCTGTCCTGTCAGCGCGATCGTCACATTACTTCCATTGAAGTTCACGATCGTCACGGCTGTCATAACCGCAATCACGAGGTCAAGAAGACCTTTGCGCAGTTCCCCCCAGGACACTTTCGCGCAGTCGTCAAGATAACCTGTCATCATAGCGGCCACCGTCAGGATCAGATAAATTGTAATTTCCCTGTCCATGTTCCCGAAGATAAGTACAGAGAGCACAAATACCAGAATAAAGACAAAGCCTGCACCGCGCGGTTTTCCTGCGGAGAGACCGCCGTCATGTGCGAACTCCCGCCCGTGGTCTCTTGGGAGTTTATTCATCCCAACTGCCAGCAAAAGACTGGTCATAAGATATGCAAAAGCCACACCTAAAAAGCCTAAAAATGCATACTGTGATACGTCCAGAAAATTATTGATCATATTCTCATATCTCCTTTTTTGCGCTGCAGAACTATCATAACTGCCTTTTGGCACTGTCATGACTGCCCCCGAAAATTGTCTGCCTCAAATCCCGTTGTCCGTCAGACTGTATCGTGCTCTTCCCACAACAGGTCATCAAATCTACCCTGTACGTTCATCCTGTCTACCGTTCCCTGCAGTCACGAAGCACTTGCATTAGAATCTGTCATTCTTACTCCGCCATCTCAAACTGACTATTATATAACTTCGCATAAAATCCGTTTTCCTTATTTAAGAGTGTCTCATGATTACCCTGTTCAATGATATTTCCATCTTTCATGACAAGAATAATATCCGCCTCACGAATTGTCGAAAGCCTGTGTGCTACGATAAAACTCGTTCTCCCCTTCATCATCGTGTTAAATGCCTGTGAGATCTTGATCTCAGTGCGCGTGTCAATCGAGGAAGTTGCCTCGTCGAGAATCAGCATCGGCGGCAGGCAGAGCATCACGCGGGTGATGCACAAAAGCTGTTTCTGACCCTGCGAAAGACTACCGCCGTCCTCTGTGATGACCGTGTCATAACCCATCGGCAGACGTTTGATGAAACTATGCGCATGCGCTGCTTTCGCGGCGGCGACGACTTCCTCGTCGGTCGCATCCGGCTTGCCCATTACGATATTCTCCCGGATCGTGCCCGCGTGAAGCCATGTCTCCTGCAGCACCATACCAAAACTATTTCTCAGGCTCTTGCGCGTCATATCCCTGATGTCTACTCCATCGATCCGAATACTTCCACTATTAACATCATAGAACCGCATCAGCAAATTTATGACAGTTGTTTTTCCGCAGCCGGTCGGTCCCACGATCGCCACGCGCTGGCCGGACTTCACCTCAAGGTTAAAATTCTGGATCAGCTTCTGCTCCGGATTGTATGAAAAGTTGACATTCTGCATCGTGATATTGCCCTTTGGCGCTGTCAGAACCGCCGCATTTTCCGCCTCTGGTATCTGTGGTTCCTCCTCGATAAACTCAAATACTCTGCCAGCACAGGCAAGTGCGGTCTGTAACTCTGTAACCACACCTGATATCTCATTAAAAGGCTTCGTGTACTGATTCGCATAACTCAAAAAGCTGGTAAGCTGTCCGACACTGATGCGCCCCCTGATGGCAAGAAACGCACCCAGGATTCCAACACCCGCATAGACAAGGCTGTTGACAAACCGCGTGCAGGGATTGGTCAGCGAGGAAAAGAAGATCGCCTTCACACTTGCCTTTTGCAGTCTGCCATTGATCTCCTCAAACTGCTCCATAACCTGCGGCTCATGGTTAAATGCTTTCACAACCTTCTCGTTTCCGATCATCTCGTCGATCAACGCAGTCTGCTCACCCCTCGTCTCCGACTGCAGCTTTGACATACTGAATGTCCGTTTCGCGATAAACCCTGCAATAAAAAATGACAGCGGCGTCAGAATTACGACAACGATCGTCGTGGATACATTGATGGAAAACATGAAGATCAACGTTCCGATAATCGTCACCACGCCCGTAAAAAGCTGCGTAAAGCCCAGGAGCAGACCATCCGAAAACTGGTCTACATCTGCTATAATACGGCTGACGATGTCTCCATGTGAATGTCCGTCGATATATTTGAGAGGAAGTATCTGCAGTTTTTTAAATGCCTCGTCGCGCACATCGCGCACTACCTGATAAGCAATCTTGTTGTTGCAGGTATTCATAAGCCACTGCACCACAGCCGTGATGACAATGATCACCGCCATCTCCTTTAATATTGCCCGGATTCCATCAAAATCTACCGCGCCCGGACCAACAATACAGTCCACCGCCTGCCCTGTCAGAATCGGTATATACAAGGTAAGTATTACCGAAATTGCCGCAAGTACAATGGAAAGGAGCAAAAATATTTTATATTTTCCAATGTGGTCCAATACTTTCTTCAAAATTTCTTTATTTGAATTGTGATCTGTTATCTTCTTTTTCTCTTTCATGATCAGAGCCTCCAAAAAACACTTCCCACTAAGGAACTACGCAAAAATATCCTATTCTACTACTTCTGCATCAATTTCAGTTTGCTGCCTTTGCTTTTTTATCTGGAAACTGGGAGTAATAGATTTCCTGATAAATCTGATTGTCTGCAAGCAGTTGCTCATGTGTGCCAATA
Source organism: Lachnospiraceae bacterium UBA7179 (assembly GCA_002491195.1). GTDB lineage: Bacteria > Bacillota > Clostridia > Lachnospirales > Lachnospiraceae > COE1. Next base: position 5,609 of record DKVL01000065.1, on the reverse strand, counting down.
CCTGCCACCGCACCGTCATCCATCACCACAATCTTATCGGCATACTGGATCGACGCGGCGCGCTGCGACACAATGATGACAGTCATGTCATTTTCCATGCCCTTGATCGCGGCACGCAGCTTTGCGTCCGTGGCAAAGTCAAGCGCTGACGCGCTGTCGTCGAGGATCAGGATCTGCGGTTTCCTCACGATTGCACGCGCGATCGTAAGCCTCTGCTTCTGGCCGCCAGAAAGATTCTTGCCGCCCTGCGCGATCATAAAATCCAGCCTGCCGTCTTTCGTGTCGACAAACTCTTTTGCCTGTGAGATGCGCAGTGCATTTTCGATATCCTCATCGGACGCATTTTCGTTGCCCCACAAAAGATTTTCCCGGATTGTCCCCTTGAATAAAACTGCCTTCTGCGGAACGACACCAATCTTTTCCCGCAGCGCAGAAAGTTCATAATCCTTCACTTTGAAACCATCAACAAACACATGTCCTTTTGTCGCATCGTAAAAGCGCGGAATCAGATTGACCACAGAGGATTTACCAGAGCCAGTTCCGCCGATGATGCCGACAGTCTCACCTTTTTTCACAACAAAATCGATATCCGTCAGGGATTCGTCACCGCCGCCGCTGTAGGTGAGACACACATGATCAAAGATAATTGCCGCATTTTCATCCGCACTTTCACTATTGATGACACGAATGTCATTTTTATTGAATGTGCCGCTTTTCATGCTCGAAGTAATTGCAAAGATACTTTCCACGCGCTTTGCGCTCGCGAGCGCTTTCGTGAGCTGTATGATGAGATTGGCCATCTTGACAAGCTCCACCAATATCTGCGACATATAGTTTACCAGCGCAACGACTGCACCCTGCGTGATAATACCACCATCCACGCGGACTGCACCCGTCCACAGAAGCACGACAAGCGCAATATTGATAATGATATACGTCACAGGATTCATCGCCGCTGAGATCTTTCCCACAAAGACCTGTGTGTTAAGCAGCAGTTCATTTTCCTTTTCAAAATCAGCGGTCTCCGACTCCTCGTTGCAGAAGGCACGAATTACGCGCGCGCCCGCAAGGTTTTCACGCGTCCTGCCAAGAATCTTGTCCAGCGCCGCCTGCACCTTCTTGTAGAGCGGGATACTGGCAATCATAATACCAAACACGACGATGGAGAGCAGCGGGATTGCCACCACAAAGATAAGCGCCGCTTTCACATCCACGGTAAACGCCATAATCATCGCGCCGAACACGATAAACGGCGACCGCAGCAGCAAACGTAGCGTAAGGTTGACACCGTTTTGCAGCTGGTTCACATCGCTGGTCATACGCGTGATCAGCGTGCTGGTGCCAATGGTGTCAAGCTCTGTGTAGGACAGACTCTGAATATGCGCAAACAGTGCCGACCGCAGCTTTGTCGCAAACCCCACGGCTGCCTTTGCGCTGAAATACTGCGCCGTCACTGCACTGACAAGCCCCACCGCCGCCAACAGCACGAGAATCAGTCCCATTTTGATGATCTGCGCCGTGTCATTATACGCGATTCCATGGTCGATGATGGACGCCATGACAAGCGGCACCATCAGCTCAAAGGACGCCTCAAGCATCTTGAACAACGGCGCCAGAATGCTTTCTTTTTTGTAGTCTTTGATGTACTTTAGCAAACTTTTCATGAAAGTTTCCCCTTTCTCACTTAATAAATCACTTTAGATCCTTCTTCACCACTCTCATCCGATCAGGCACTCTTTCCCCTTGAAGGCAAAGCCGTACTTCCGAATCCGCCCCGGCGCAAACCCCTCCTCAGTCAATGCCGTTTCGTACTGTTTCTCTGCAATCTGGGAGAGCGCGTTTGCGACGGTTTCCTCGAGACTTTTTTCCCTCTTAGGCTTGTGAACCTTAAATTCGATAATGTAGGCGCAATCCTTTTCCCTGTCAATCGGCTTCAGCATAATATCATAGCGGCCAAAACCGCTCTCTCGGTTGGATGTAATCTGAAAACGATCCGCAAGCTCTACCATCAACCCCAAAACAAAACCGTGGTAAAACCGTTCCGGCGCATCATCGTCCGATGCACTCTTTGCAATGTCAAAATTGGAAAAACTGTTCATCGCAACCTTGTTCATATATTCATTCATGGCGTCCACATCATTTAGAAGAAGCGCCTTGATGAATGCACTGTAAGACGACTTTACATTACTATTAAACCAGCCTTTTATCATATTGCAGAACATCTGCTTTACTTCAAAATTAGTTAGTGTAAGTGTATATACTATATTGCACAGATCGTCCACCGAATCACTGACAGGCCTGGTGTCAAGCACTTTCAGATAACCTGTCGCAAGCAGCAGGCTCCACACTGCGTCAACGTTATCATCCAACTGGTTGAACACAATCTGCTCATCAATCTGCGCTGTTATGCTTTTTCCCTGCAAAAGTTCCTCCATTGACTGCTTGACAGCTGCATTCCCTCTCTGCACCAGCGCATTGACCAGTCCGTTGCCGCTCGTGTTTGTCCAATATGCTCCGTACTCCCCACCGTTTCTGATAAAGGACATAATCGACCACGGGTTGTAGATATCTGTATATGAACCAAACGTGAAACCGTCATACCACCGCCTGACCTCCTGTTTCTCGCTTCCCAATCCTGTGGTATCCAACGCCGCGAAAACCTCCTCCTGCGTAAAGCCAAATGCTGTCGCATAGTAATTGGAGGTCGTCGTGATCACTTCCAGATTGTTTAAATCCGAAAAAATACTCTCTTTTGAGATCCTTGTAATCCCTGTGATGATCCCCTTTTGCAGATACGGATTCGTCTTAAAGGTATTGCCCAGAAACCCCCCGAAAAACTGAACCGCCTGATCCCAGTAACCATTCAGCCAGGCCTCCTGCATCGGAGTGTCATACTCATCAAGCAGGATAATCACATCCTTATCATAATAACGTTTCATAAAATGCGCCATAGACCGGATGGTATCTGCCACCTCCTCATCTTTCATTCTGGAGTTGACATTTTTGTAATACTCTTTTTCATTTTCACCAGGCAGCGTTCCCTCCAGGATATGCCTGTTTTTCTCATATAAATCCGAAATTACCCGCTTGATTTTATAGGTCATCTCCTCATATTTCGCCGCCTTGATCTCTGCAAAGCTTAAAAAAATCACCGGATATGTCCCTTGCAGCTGATGGTATTTTTCCCGATCCTTTTGCGAACCATTCTCCCATATGGAAAGTCCCTCGAACAGATCGCTCCTGCCCGCGTATTCATTGGAAAAAAAGCACTCAAGCATGCTCATATTGAGTGTCTTGCCAAACCGGCGCGGACGTGTGATTAAGGTCGACGTTGCCCCGGTCTCCCACCATTCCCGGATAAACTCTGTCTTATCAATATAGAGACTATTCTCCTCCCGCAGTTTATAGAACCTTTGTTCTCCTATGTTGATCCTTATATTCCGATTCATACTATCCCTTCCCCAAGAAGCCAAACTGCTCCTACGAATTTCAACCCCATCGAATTTCCTCGCTTTTTGTTATCACCAAAAGTCTTTTCATCCTGCTTATTGCAGTATTCGTGTAAAAGCCCTAATATTTGTTAACACCCTGCCTTCTCATATCCAAAACATCAAAAATAGTGTCACTACTGCCCCACGAGTATACAATATAATAATGGTCCCCTTCCACATTTGTTGAAAAAAAAGCCACTCCTTCACCGTCTATCCGTATTTCGGCGCCGACCTGATTCTCAACCACACATTCCCAATCATGTTCTGCAAAGCTGGCATAATACGCTTCTAACTCTTCCCGAGAAAGTTCGCTTTTGATCAAAATAGCACCAAAATACTGCATTCCATTGCCGCATCCGATTAATTTTCCCGCCCTGCACAAGGACTCAATGTATTCCGTATTCTCTGGAAGCGGCAGTTCTATGAGCTCTTCCATCGTCTTTTTTGCCACATTGTCATTTACAAAAGGTGCCACAAGCAATAAAACAAATAAACCTATTACCAAAATCAATATAACAGCACCAAATACTTTTAAAATTGTAACAAATATTTTCTTCATAATCGCACCCAAACACTTATTCGCCCAATCTAATGGACACTCTTTTCCGGATACCAGCAAAATCATTTTCCTTAAAACGATTCAAAATTCAAAACCAAACGAAAGAAATCATATCTCTATTTTTTGCCAGAAAACATTCCAGTCATCTGATACATTTTCACCTGCAAATTCCTGAAACAGTAAACAGACCTGATTATTGGTAAATATTTGTGATTTCGGGACTATCATATTAAAATGATCCACCGATACAACCGTATCTGCGACGGAAAACTCATTTTTTAAATCTGCCCGTAAATGTTGGTATGTAACGGCATCCAAATATTTCCGCATCTCAACAATAAATGTATTCTTATATCCAGCAGCCTGAATATAATTTTCATAGCGATCCGTTAAACAGACTCTGCTTCTCTCAATTGTTTTCATCTGTATGAGAATCTTTCGGATTTCTGCATAGCTATACACATAATGCTCGCCGTACTTGATCCACTCTGCTTTGATTATCATCGGCCATTGATCCACAGGAAGTGTAACTGGAAATGTACGATCAAAAGACTGACTGACATCCCAAAAACCTAAATTGCATATCTTTGCCAGACGTTTTACAATGTCATGCGCTTCTTTGGCAACAGAATATCCAAAACACATATACACAAAATCTTCATGTACTTCATAATCGCATGCATATTCCAATCGATCTTGCGGGCAGTCATTTATTGGCGGAAAAAGTGGGTTTAAATTTGTCAGAAATGTACCAAATAAATCTGGTGGATGATCCAGAATCACATCACTTTCCATATGCGCGCAAAACCATTGACGCAGCCGTCCAAATTCGCAAGGAACTTTTAAATGATTAAATACCATGATATCGTAACTCATAAACGCCCCACCAAATTATCTGGATCATCTTCTATTTGATCTCCCACATTTATCTTGTATAATCCGATTCCAGTGAAGGGATAACCTCTGAAAGTCTCACCAACAGTACTGACTCAAACAATATCGTATGTTTCATAACAATTTAGCAATACTTCGCAGTCACAATATCCGCCCATTTCTTTCATTTCTGCAGTAATGCTATCTCCTTTTTCTTTGGGCAGATTGTCTTTCAGCCACTGTTGTGTATAACGCAGTGTGTGATCGCACGGCGTATCCTGCAATTGTGTTTCCAGGTAACGAAACAACTTTTTTGCATTTGCCTTGTTAAGAATGTATTTTCTGGTTTGCGCAGCTTTCCACTTTTTCATCAAGGCTTTCTTTTCCACTTTTGATAATTCTGCCATGTTCTCACCTCCGTTACAGTTCAGCTTTGCTGAACTGTAACGCATCAAGCCATGCAAAAACCGCTTCGCGGTTGGCTTGATGCATCTCAACCTATACACTTTCTCACGGACTTCGCAGCGTAGTGCGAAGTCCTGGGCTGAACTGTAACTCACCTCTATACATTTTGATCATACCAGCTTGCGTCACTTGCACTGTCATGGTAATATTGATCATATCATGAGCGCAGTAAGATACAATTTATTGTATCATAAGCTTGCGGGATACAATTTATTGTATCA
>DKVL01000115.1 GCA_002491195.1 Lachnospiraceae bacterium UBA7179 | reverse complement strand
CGAAAATAAATAAGCCTACCTTGTCACTTGCCCGGTGAAGGTAGGCTTTTGAACTACTGGAGGTCAACCACTTTGTGGGCGGTTGTTCCTTTCCTTATGTCTAATATAGCATATCTGGCAGCAGGACGCAAGAAGTTTTTAAATTTCCTCTCCCGTGTCTCTCATTACAAAAATTCCCTTAAAATCACAATTCAATATTTCCGCAATCTGTTTCAATTCTTTTTCACTGAAATTGTCACGCTTTAATTTATTTGACAAATTACTTTGAGAAGTACCGAGACTAACGGCTAACTCTGTAATGGATATTTTTCGCTTTATTAATGTAATTCTTATTTTTTCTGACATTGACATGATTACACCTTCTTTCTATACTAATAAGCAAAATATATCACTAAAAAGAAATGTTTTCAATATTAAAATGATAAATATTAAAAATTAGTGTTGACAAATATGTATTGAGAAGTTATACTATCACTTATAAATGATAATAAACACTTACAAAAAATATCCGTCACTTTTTCTTGGTGATAATCTACATTCATATCTGGCTGTCTAACAGCACACGAACCGTAAACAATACCATTCGTCATTAAGGACGAGTCATAGAAAGGAAGTGTATGCAGACCAGAGAAAATTAAAAAAATGCCCTCACAGAGCCGCAATCTCTGACAAGGGCAAGCAACCCGGACACATAGCAAAGCCGGATATTAAATAGTATAGCATATCCGGCACAGGAAAGGAATGGATTTTATGAAAAATCAGAATAATGAAAACTTACAGAACAAGTCACAGGAGAAAGAACCGAACACAGCAACAGCGGTTTTGTATCATATCCAAAAAACATACAAGGGTACAGTCTCTATATTGCTTGTAGTCATAGCGGTACTTGCAGTGTCACTTTACAACGCGACAAGACGTGATACAGAATAGGCGGTGTCAAGATGTTTAAGTATGACGCTAACGACACTATGAAGTTGCTGGGGAAACAAAATATAATAGAACTGGGAAATATTGAACCGTATTTCATAAAAGAAATAAAGGACATAATGACCGCGAACGGGATTCCAGAAGAATTTATTGGCGACAAAATGTTGATGATGGGCATTAATATTGCTCAATATGGCGCGATATTGGGAAAACGCATTGAACGACAGCGAAATAAGTCAAAGTATGGACTTTCAGAATCACAGCGCGATTATATGAGGACGATTCTTGAAATTGTGCAGAATGATACCCAAAGCGAAGAATCATGTATGAGTTATAAGTTGCGGATAGCTTCAATGTTAAGTGCTATGAGGAATGGGGATTATATTATTAAATCATATCACTATATGCGTGCCAGATATCAGAGGGAAGGAGAACGGCGCAATGAAAATGAGAAATCCAATCAGATTAATGAGGACTACCGCTATAATATCAGAAAAATGATTGAACAGACAGAGGATACCCACGCACTATGTTGTACTTATACTATGATTAAAACGTACTTGCGGATTCTCGCAGAGAAAGGCGGTGCGGTATGAATTATTATAAGGAGGAGTTGATAAAACTTCTTGACCGCATTTCTGACGAGTCGATTAAACGCATCTATAAACTTGCAAAATACCTTTATATTTATAAGGAGGACACGCCACATGAAAAAGAGATATCTTAAAAAGATATTCAAAATCTTGTCGGCGGTGCAAGATATTTGGATTCTCGAACAGGTCTACCGCTGTGCAGTGAATATTACAAGGGAGGTCTGAACAGCATGAGCAGAGAGGATATAGCACATAAAATCGCGCTTGACCTGTTAGGAGCTGATGCGCTGGACAGGCACGATTACGGCTATGATGATAACGCGCTGATTACACATGTACAAAAGATCATATCGGAACATTTAGAGGATTATTTATTGATATCTGGTACTATAATCATGTAAAACAATTCTAAGGGTGTCTGTTTACTGCAGATGCCCTTTTTGTTAATATTTCTCTCATGTTTTTGAACCAAAAATTTCCGTTACAAGAATATCCGTGTGATACCCTAAAGTTTTCGGGCTCCTTTTTTGTAACGGCTTTTCTTTTTTGACAAAACATATTTGCAACACCATAAAACCTACGGAACACTCATTTGAAATTTGTGTGCTACCTCATGTGTGCTACTTGTGTGCTACCTGTGTGCTACGTGGCAAAATTTAAGGCTACCGCCGACAACTCGTGTCAACGATAGCCCTTGATTTTACTGGATTTTTTAGAACTTGCCTGCCTTCGCTGCTTCCTCGATACTTACCGCTACAGCTACCGTAGCGCCAACCATCGGGTTGTTGCCCATGCCGATGAGTCCCATCATCTCTACGTGAGCGGGAACGGAAGAAGAACCTGCGAACTGTGCATCAGAGTGCATACGTCCCAAAGTATCTGTCATACCATAGGAAGCCGGACCTGCTGCCATGTTGTCAGGATGGAGTGTACGGCCTGTACCACCGCCGGAAGCTACTGAGAAATACTTCTTGCCAGCTTCGATTCGCTCCTTCTTGTATGTACCTGCAACCGGATGCTGGAATCTGGTAGGATTGGTTGAGTTACCTGTGATGGAAACGTCAACGTTCTCTTTCCACATGATCGCAACACCTTCGCAAACATCGTTTGCACCATAGCAGTTCACCTTACCGCGCGGGCCTTCCGGATCAGAGTAAGACTTTCTGAATACTTCCTTTACTGTATTTGTATAGGGATCGTACTCTGTCTCAACAAATGTAAATCCGTTGATACGAGCAATGATCTCTGCTGCGTCTTTTCCAAGACCGTTCAGGATAACTCTCAGCGGTTTCTGACGTACCCTGTTTGCCTTCTCAGCGATACCGATCGCGCCCTCTGCAGCCGCAAAAGACTCATGGCCTGCAAGGAAACAGAAGCACTCTGTCTCTTCTTCCAAAAGCATCTTGCCTAAGTTGCCATGTCCAAGACCTACCTTGCGGTTGTCTGCAACGGAACCGGGAATGCAGAATGCCTGAAGTCCCTCTCCGATTGCTGCCGCTGCATCTGCAGCCTTTTTGCATCCCTTCTTGATCGCGATCGCTGCGCCTACTGTGTATGCCCAGCAGGCATTCTCGAAGCAGATCGGCTGAATCTTCTTAACCTGATCATATACGTCAAGACCTGCGTCCTTTGTGATCTTCTCTGCCTCTTCGATGGAATTGATACCGTAGCTCTTTAAAACCTCGGTAATCTTATCTATTCTTCTTTCATAGGATTCGAATAATGCCATAATTATTTTACCTCCTTATCTGTTCTAGGATCAATAATCTTAACAGCATCCGCAACGCGTCCGTACTGGCCTGAAGCCTTCTCCCATGCTGTATTCGGGTCATCGCCCTTCTTAATAAAGTCAGTCATCTTGCCAAGGCTTACAAACTTGTAACCAATAATCTTGTCATCGGCATCCAGTGCGATACCTGTGACATAGCCCTCTGCCATCTCCAGATAGCGGGGTCCTTTCTTCAACGTACCGTACATCGTACCAACCTGGCTTCTCAGACCTTTTCCTAAGTCCTCGAGACCTGCGCCCACAGGAAGACCTTCCTCGGAGAATGCGGACTGGGAACGTCCATAAACAATCTGTAAGAACAGTTCTCTCATAGCCGTGTTGATTGCATCACACACAAGGTCTGTGTTCAGTGCTTCCATAACCGTTCTGCCCGGAAGTAACTCTGCTGCCATCGCTGCGGAGTGTGTCATACCGGAGCATCCGATCGTCTCAACCAGCGCTTCCTGAATGATTCCCTCTTTTACGTTCAGGGATAACTTGCAGGCGCCCTGCTGCGGTGCACACCAGCCTACGCCGTGTGTAAAGCCGGAAATGTCTTTTACTTCCTTAGCCTTTACCCATTTCGCCTCTTCAGGGATCGGTGCACAACCATGATTACCGTCACGTGCTACTACACACATTTCTTCAATTTCCTTTGAATAAATCATGTGAAAACTCCTTTCGATTACTTAACTTATATTTTTAATGTGTGACAGATGTCCCACATTTTATAACTTATCAAACGTACTGACTTTGATATGTTACTCACACATTGATATTTTCGCACATTTTTCGAAAAATAGCAATTAAAATTTGAAATTTTTGTCAAAAATTTATCAAAAATGGACGATCGTTTAGACTTTTGCCGCAATTTCTCCCTGCTTTTTGTATATGCTGTTCGCCTCGACATATCCGCGCACCATAGAAGTCGGGTAGACATTGGAATTACGCCCGATCACGGTTCCCGGATTGAGCACGCTGTTGCAGCCGACCTCAACGTTGTCGCCGAGCATTGCCCCCATTTTCTTCAATCCTGTCTCAATGTTTCCATAGGCGGACTTCACGACCACGAGCGTCTTGTCGCTCTTGACATTGGAGGTGATGGATCCTGCACCCATATGGGATTTGTAGCCAAGGATACTGTCTCCGACATAGTTGTAATGCGGCACCTGTACTTTGTTAAAGAGTATGACGTTCTTTAGTTCTGTGGAATTTCCGACTACCGCGCCTTTTCCAACGATAGCATTTCCCCTGATAAATGCACAGTGACGCACTTCTGCCTCCTCATCGATGATGCAGGGTCCGTTGATACATGCTGTCGGCGCTACTGTCGCAGATTTTGCGATCCAGACATTCTCGCTGCGCTTTTCATATTTGTCATCCGGAAGGGATTTTCCAAGTTCCACAATGTATGCGCCAATCTTTGGCAGCAGCTCCCATGGATAGACTGCTCCGTCAAAAAGCGGAGCGGCGATCGTCTCCTCCAGGTCGTATAGATTTTTGATTTGTAATTGTTCCATCTCTATTCCTCCATTTTTATTGTTTTCTCTATCGTTTCACGCGATTGGTGTTTCTGGCATCGGAAGCATATCCATGCTGTCTTCTGCTGCGGGTTCTTCCGCGGCCGCTGCCAGCAGGGATTCCCAATATTCGTCTGTGGCAGTCTCAGCCTCCAGCCATGGCTGCGGTGTCTGAGTTTGTTTTTCCGCAGCTGATCCACCTTGACGGTTTTCGAAATCAAACTGTATCTTTTCATCCGCGTATTTTAAATATGCATCAAACGAATTCCCCGCTTTTGACACAAATCCAGACACTTTTTCAGCAGTCTTTCCTGTTGTGAAAAGTTCCTGCATCTGTTCCTCTGAAATAAGAACCTGCGCCACGGTATGGCCGATTTTAAAGCCGCATTCACACTCATAATACCACTGGCTCTTTTTCAGTTTATGCGCATTGCACCTTGGACATGCAAGTTTCGTCTCTGTCGGCGCTGGTCTGTCTGGAAAATCAAAGACGACCTGACCGTCAGCCGTGAGCTTCAACGGTGCGTCAAACCTGGCGCCGCTTTTTGCCAGAAAGCCCTGGATCACATCGGTCTTTTTTTGCGTAAGCAGCTGCTTAACGATGCTGTCACTGATTTTTAATCCTGCGATTTTATTATGAATCGCAAAGCGGCAGCTATGCTCCACATCTTCTTTGTTATAGTTAGAACAGCCGTAACCGAACATTGTTTTGACGATCTCGCCGCCGCACAGCGGACAGTTGGCATCCTTGAGCTTTTGCTGCTCAACATCATCAAAGTCAAATTTTAAACCAGTGATTTTGCCCTCGTCATCCCGACTGAACGTTACGCGGGCATCAAATTTTTTGCCTGCCTTAGACTTGAAGCCACGTATGGTTGAAGTTTTTCCGTTTGTCAACAGCTCTTTGATCTGTGCTTCTGAAATGTCCTTTCCGGCCATCTTTCCAATCGAGAACCTGCAGCTGCTCTCATCTGCCCTATCGTAATTGGCACAGCCATAGCCAAACGATGTCTGGATGATCTCACCACCGCACAGCGGGCAGACCACATCCTTGATTTTTTTTGCTTCCACGTTATCAAAATTAAAGGTGACCGTATGTTTCCCTTCCGCATCCTTTTCCAGCGTCAGGCAGGCATCGAACTTCTTGCCATTCTTGCTCTTAAATCCTCTGATTGTCTGGGTGATTCCATTCGTCAGCAGTTCCGTTACCTGCGCAGGACTTAATTCTTTGTCGGCGATCTTGCCGATCGCAAACTTGCAGCTGGAAGGCTCCTGCGGATTGTAGTTCGCACAGCCATATCCAAAATTTCTGATCATTAGCGCCCCGCCGCAGTCTGGACACACAACGCCCTCAAGCACCTGCGGCTGAATCTGCGAAAAGTCAAATTGAATCTCCACTTTTCCGTCTTCATTTTTATGTAACACCAGACAGGCGTCAAATTTTTTCTTTTTCTTGGACTCGAATCCGCTCAAAACTCCTGTTCTGCCTTCTTTCATGAGCGAAATGCATTCCTCATCAGACAGACTTCTCCCCGCGATCGCGCCAATGACGAAATTACAGCCACTGCCGTCTTTCTGGTAATTGGCACATCCATAGCCAAATGGAGTTGTGATGATATCACCGCCGCATACAGGACATTGGACACCAATTTTTCTGCGCGCACCCAGCCCCTTCGCGCCTTTTCCGGTAAACTGGCTGATCTGTGCTGCAAGCTGGTTTGTCAGGTCTTTGTCGCGGATCTGTATGGTTTCCCTGCGGATAAAGTCCTCGAGCTTTGCACGGTAATCATTCACATCAACGGTTCCATTTGTGATGCCGTCAAGTCCTTTTTCCCATGAGGCGGTCATCTTGGGATTTAACAGCGCTGGAACAGTCATTGCTACGACCTCGTATACCATTTCGCCAAAATTCTGCGGTGTGATGACCTGCGTCTTTGAGTTGAGATTCAGATAACCGATACGAATCAGTTTTTTGATGATCTCTGCGCGCGTTGCGCTTGTACCGATACCGGAACCTTTGATCTGGGCGCGCAGTTCTTCGTCCTCAATGAGCTGTCCTGCGTTTTCCATGGCAAGGATCATCGAACCGGAGGTGTATCGCTTGGGCGGCGATGTTTTGCTGTCCCGAACCTCGAAGCCATTGACTGCAATCACATCGCCTTGTTTTAAGGTATCTGCCAAGGCGAGAAGCTTTTTGGGATTTTGTTTCTTCTCCTTAGTGGAAGACTCCGAAGAAGAACCATCTGAATCTTTCTTTGCCTCGAACTGCGCAGATGTGCTGGTACCGTTTTGTGTATCCGCACCACCTTCGTCCTCGTCGGCATCGTCGAGCGTTTTACCCATCACCTCGAGAAATCCGAGTGTCTTTAACACTTTTGCAGAGGCAAATAAGGACTCTTTTTCAATGCCGATCACCAACTTTAATGTCCGGTATTCCGCCGGCGGATAAAAGATGCTCAGGAACCGCCGCACGATCAGCGCAAACACTTTGCTTTGCAATGGTGTTAATGTTCCGAGCTCCGTCAGCTGCCCGGTCGGTATGATGGCATAGTGATCCGTGACTTTGCTGTCATCTGTATATTGCGTCTTTGCGATGTTTGCATAGAGCTTGTTCGTCAAAATATTGTCGGTAAAACTCTGCGTTGGCGTGTATCCCCTTAATCCGTTCAGGTTTTTATTGATTTCTTTTGCAACGGCTGTTGTCAGTACTCTTGCGTCTGTTCGGGGATACGTCGTGAGTTTTTTCTCATACAGATCCTGTGCAACCTGCAGTGTCTGGTCAGGGCTGATCTTAAACCGTTTGGAGCATTCTGCCTGCAGTTCCGCCAGATTAAAGAGCAATGGTGCTTTCTTCTTGGAAATGCCCTTTTCCAGCGTCTTGATCATTGCTTCCTTTCCCTCAAGGGAAGCGATCAGTGTCTCTGCATCTTCTTTTTTCTGAAAACCGTTTTCTTTATAGAGCTTTGGGGATTCAAAATAATCGGAACCCTCTACAGCCTTCCACTCTGCCTCGATATTGGCATCGGTGAAATCCCCGACAACCCTGTAAAAGGAGGTCTCTTTAAAATTTCGGATCTCCCGTTCCCTGTTGACAACCATGCCAAGCACACAGGTCATGACTCTGCCCACCGCAATTGCGGTGTAACCTTTCGTCGCCGCTGCATCGTTGAGGAGTTTTCCGTATTTTACAGACATGACACGTGAGAAATTGATGCCCATGGCGTAGTCCTCGATCGAGCGCATGATGCCGGATTTACCGAGATTTGCATACGCTGACATCGGTTTGGCATGCGCCACGCCTCGCTTGATCTCCTCCTCGGTCTGGGAGTCGATCCACACACGAAGTTCCTGCATTCCTTTGCGGACACCGCCGAAATTGCGGATATTTTCCTCGATGGTCTGTCCCTCTTTTCCGGAGTCACCCGCCCAATATACAGTGTCGATGTCCTCCCGCTGCAGCAGTGCGTGTACGATGTCGTACTGTTGTTTGACATTCTTGATGACACCGTATTTATATTTTTCCGGCAGAAATGGCAGGTCCTGAAGCACCCACTTTTTGTAGCGGATATCATACTCCTCCGGATAGACCATCTCCACCAGATGGCCGACGCACCACGTTATGACGAATGTGTTATTTTCGATATATCCATTCTGTTTTCCTGATACCTGAAAGACCTTTGCGTAGTCCTGTGCTACAGATGGTTTCTCAGTTATGATCAGCTTCTTTCCCAAATTCTCTTCTCCCGTTCTTTCTATGCTAAAATTTCAGCGCCTTTATGCAAAGCCTCCAATACCTTTGAGACAGTCAACTGAAGCGTGTCAGGAATCTCTTTTCTCCCGGGTACGACTGCCTGATATACTCTTTCCGGGATATGCTCTGGTGCAAACGCTGGATATGGGATTTTCAGCAGGTCACAGACCATTTTCTGAAATTCAAAATAATCCACGATGTCAGTGCTTCCAATATGAAAAATGCCTTTTAAATCATGTGTCAGAACGTATTCCGCATACACGCCAACCTGATCTGCCAGTGTCACATTTACATAGTCATTTGGATATGTATCGAGCGGTTTCCTGCTAGCGCTGTATTCGCGCAGCATCTGTATCCGTGGACAATCCGGTGCCCACACAGAGGGAATGCGGAAAATGATCAGCCATGCAGGCAACTTGTCCATCAGCATCGCTTCACAGTCTCTTTTGTATTTTCCATAATCGGAATCCGGAACCGGCCGGGCGTCCTCCGTCCATGGCTGGGACATATCCCCGTCAAATACATTCGCTGTAGAAATAAAAAGAAGCCTTTTATTTTTCCCGCTCAGCCAGTCCGCCAGTATTTCATGGAACCTGTATTGTGCCTGAAAGTCTCCGCGTATAGAAGATATCACGATTTCCGGGTTCTCTTTCTCCAATAGTTTCAGTAAATAGTCTGTATCTTCTGCCCGCAGCTGATAGCCGTCCTTTACTTCATGGTGTCCGGCAGTGATCACTACCTGATAATTCTGTGATAAACTGTTCTTTATGGCTCTTCCCACAAGACCAGTTCCACCGATCAGGAATACTTTTTGCTTCATAATTTATCTCCTATACCATCCATATCCAGCGTCTCCGCACTGCTTCAATAGTGCCCTGAGTCAAGCCAATATGTCAGAAAGAGCAGCAAAATACCGCTCTTTCTAACAAATATTCCAATCAGATATCCCAATTTATTTTTTCGTGATATATCCCTGTGCCTTGAGAAGCTCTGCGCAGAGCACCGCGCCGCCTGCAGCACCGCGCACTGTATTGTGTGAGAGTCCCACAAACTTCCAGTCATATACGGTGTCCTCGCGGAGACGCCCCACAGAGATCCCCATGCCGTTCTCATAATCAACATCAAGACTTACCTGGGGCCTGTTATCTTCCTCGAGATACTGGATAAACTGCTTTGGTGCACTCGGAAGTCCTAACTCCTGCGGAACACCCTTGAAGTTTACTAATTTTTCAATCAACTGCTCCTTTGTGGGATGCTTTCTGAACTTTACGAATACGGCAGCAGTGTGGCCATTTAATACTGGTACACGGATACACTGGCATGTGATCACAGGAGATGTCGCCGGCACAATGACGCCGTCCTTAATCTCACCCCAGATCCTAAGAGGTTCTTTCTCACTCTTCTCCTCCTCGCCGCCGATATAAGGAATGATATTCCCTTCCATCTCTGGCCAATCCTTAAAGGTCTTTCCTGCGCCTGAGATTGCCTGGTAAGTCGTCGCAACGACCTCATACGGCTCAAATTCCTTCCATGCAGTCAGAACTGGAGCATAGCTCTGGATCGAACAGTTGGGTTTTACTGCCACAAACCCTCTTGTCGTGCCAAGACGCTTTCTCTGGAAGTCGATCACCTTCATATGTTCAGGATTAATCTCGGGTACGACCATCGGCACATCCGGTGTCCATCTGTGGGCAGAATTGTTGCTGACAACAGGTGTTTCCGTCTTTGCATAGTCCTCCTCGATCTTCTTGATCTCATCTTTTGTCATATCTACTGCCGAGAAAACAAAATCGACTTCAGAAGCTACTTTCTCAACTTCATTGACATTCATGACTACGATATTTTTTACAGCCTCAGGCATCGGAGTTGTCATTTTCCATCTGTCGCCGACTGCATCTACATAAGTTTTTCCCGCAGAACGCGGGCTTGCAGCGATTGTCGTCACCTCAAACCACGGATGATTCTCCAACAGCGCAATAAATCTCTGCCCCACCATACCAGTACCGCCAAGAATACCTACCTTTAATTTTTCACTCATTTTTCTCCTCCATTCCGCTGATCTGTCACCATATCAGCACAATTAAATTTTCCTATGTCTTTTATCATCAATGTATCTGATTCATAAAAATATCAAATCAGACATTTACATCAAATACTGCAGTAATCTGTCCGTCTTCTTCCACCTTAAATTCTATTTCAAAACAAAAGTCCAGTTCTTCCCCTGCATTTGTCGGACAATATGTTACAAAAGAAGTATTGTCATTTTCAAGTTCGATCTCCCCTAATAAACAGGATTCTTCAAAATGATCCACCACAAATTTCTCATCACAGGATTCTTCCCACATGGCTAACTGCTCATCCAGCCATTGTCCAAATCCCAGACAACCGTTTTCCGGTGTCGGTTCTGTATCATTCCAGTCAGCCCAGGAAGACTTAGGCGGAATGCTCAACACAAGCTTTGTGTATTCCTTGTCAGCGATCGTATTGATCATCAACTTGATTAATTCTGTTGCCTTTGTCTTAAATTCCCGCTCTGTCATTTTATTCCTCCATTCTGCTGATTGTCATTTATATATCAATACATATTATTTTGTGATCAGACCATTACTCTGCGTTTAGATTTACTATTACTTTTTCATAAAAATCAACCCATTCCGGCAACCTGTTATTGCGAAATAATGAAATAACAGAATGGATAACATATCAGGACCCAAACATTGGTTCACCGTCCTTTCTCACGATCGCACTGATTTCCGAATCAAAAATATATTCACCCTCTTTTAATTTTTCCAAATAAGATTTCAAAAAATCATCAAAAGAATCAGCAATCAGTGGCCGCTCCTCATCATTATACCAAAAGACGACAATCTGTCCAACCTTTCCGCCTTCATCGGGATCATAATCAATACAAATGCTATGTCCGTCTGCAGTATTTGCAAATGGCAGCCATTTTGAACTGCACCATTTATCCTTGATCCCCTCGTCAGGATCTGCTTTGATCCCATCCTCTTCACACTGCGGCTCCACAGTTTTCAATGCATCCCATGTCCGCAAAATATCTCTGGCAGGATTGAGATTAAAAAAGTCAAACAAAGAATCACAGCAGTCCTCCTGTCCATTATGCAATCGATATAAATTTTTAAACTCCTCGGGCAATTGAAAACCAGTTTTTGTTTCGATTTCATGCAATACGCCCTCATCTAACGGAGCATTAAAACAGGGATTCAAACCTTGAATACCTGCAATCGCTGTTTCAAATTCATCTGCCAGACTCATCTTCTCTTCCTCCCTGTGTTCCATCCAGGACAGTAACTTTTCTCATCCGTTCCGCTGATCGTCAGATCAGACCTGAAAAATTTTTTGTAATCTTCCTCTGCTGCATATGTTCCAGCCAGATATACAGAAATACTACCAGTATCTTCAGAAAGTCTCAATATCCTTACTGGCTGGTTATCTTTGATATTGATATTCAATTTCTTATGAACGGTATCAATCTCATACATCATACCATCGAACATCGTTGCAGATATTATCATACTCCAATTTGCTTTTGCCAATTTGCTTGCTATTATTGGCATATCAAGATAATATAACCCATTCAATTCAAAATTAACTTTGTATAAATTGCCTTGTGTTTCTCCTCCAAAACCACCAAATACTACATTCTTCTTTATGAGTACTGCTCCTAATCTTTTCACAAGCATATCTTCACTTTTATTCCATACTGGAAAAAGCGCACCAGTATCGATCAGCGCACGGCACCCATGAAACCAAGTCAAACTAGCGATTGGTCTTCTTGCTTTATCATCCAATTGCAATGTTATTTGTATCATAATATTCCTGCTACTCCCAGTGGAAGTCCGTTATCATTTGTATACCAGCTTATAATACCGTCTGTGCCATCTAACTGCATTTCAAATAATTCATCCTCCGTTTTATCAGTATAAACGACATCCGCTGATTCCAGGGTTACTCCATCATCATTGGCATATTTAATATTGTTTAATCCCAACCACATATCCGGATATTTTTGTGTCATTTGTTCCCTCGTTAATCGCTCTATCATATAGCTGTCCTCTTCCTATAAATCGGTCATCCCAATATTGTCCAAAAACATGATCGTTTGTTAGTTGCAGATTCAAACCTTGAATACCTGCAATCGCTGCTTCAAATTCATCTGCCAGACTCATCTTCTCTTTCTCCATGTGTTCAATCCAGGACAGTACATCATTGCGTAAACGTTGAAATTTACCAAGTTGAATTGGATCAAATCACATCATGTGACAGTATCTCAAATTCCAGAGTGTCGTCCAGTTTCACGAGTTCCGCCTCCAAATCTAAACCCATATAATCCTCTTCCTTGCCATACTCGTCACCAGTGAGACGAAGAGAGAGAAGGATCTGGTAATATCGGGTGATCTCCGGACTGTCCCAAGGAAGCCATTCTGATACCCACTCTTTACCGTTGTGGTATTGGTGCCGAAACCGCTCCGCCTTAATTCGGTATGGCCTATGCTCTTTGTCCCGGTAGATATTTAGCATTCTCTCGTACATAGCCATCATCCAGGTTCCAATCAACACTTATTTTTCACTCACCATAAAACCAGAAGTTGTCTATATATTTTTTAATTTATCTGCTATTTCGCTCTTTACATCATAATCTCCGCCGGGAGAAAGGGGTGGAAGCGCCTTCCACTCCTCCTCGCTGATGGACACCGTCTGATCAAACACGTTGGATTTCCGGCCGTTGGAACAATCTCCCCAGGAGAACCAGAACTCCGCTGCGTCTTCTGGTGGTGTGTAGTCCTCCTGTCGACCAATGATCCTCCATTCCCCCTCGCTTTTCCGGTCGAAAAGACTATAGGTGTCCAGCGGTGTCACCAAGAGCCGGCCTGCGCTGAGAATGTCCTTTTCAGTGATGACTGGCTGATCTGAGGAGTAGTCAAAAATTTCTACAATATGGACTATCACATGCGCCATGATCCGCCCAAAGCGGTAGGTGTGATCATCGTAGTTAAAGCAGAAGATGTCCCCAATCTTGAGAAATCTCAGCATGGTTCGTGGTTTCTTTTCCCATCCCCAAATCTTTATCATAACGATCCCTCCAATTTCGATAACTCAAAGTTAAATGTAAGCATGCTCTATGTAAAGTTCAGATATTCCCTGTTGATCCGTATTACTTCCTGCATCGCATCCGGCCCCGGTGCACCGACCGTCATGCGCTTATTGACACAGGTCTCAAGGCTGACAGCCTCATAGAGATCCTGTTCAAACACAGGGCTGATCGCCTTTAATTCATCAAGGGACAGCTCGTCAATCGCCTTATCCTGCTCAATACAATACAGCACAAGCCTTCCGATTATGCCATGCGCATCCCGGAACGGCACGCCATGATTCACCAGATAATCCGCGGCGTCTGTGGCGTTTGTAAATCCCTTCATGGCGCTTACTCTCATGACATCTTTATTAAATTTCAGGGTTTTTAACATCCCTGTAAACAGTGCCACACATCCCTTGACGGTATCGATCGCATCGAAGGTTAGTTCCTTGTCCTCCTGCATATCTTTATTGTATGCGAGTGGAATTCCTTTCATTGTCGTCAGGATCGACATCAGCGCACCGTACACGCGCCCGGTCTTGCCCCGCACAAGCTCTGCAATATCGGGATTCTTTTTCTGCGGCATGATACTGCTTCCGGTGGAATACGCATCGTCGATCTCCACAAAATGATATTCGTTAGAATTCCATATGATAATCTCCTCGCTGAAACGGCTCAGATGCATCATGATCGTGGACAGTGCAGACAAAAGTTCGATCACATAATCTCTGTCGGCAACAGAATCCATACTGTTCAGCGTCGGACCGTTAAAATCAAGCAACTGCGCAGTGTAAGCCCTGTCCAGCGGATAAGTCGTTCCTGCCAGGGCGCCCGAACCCAGCGGACAGTAATTCATCCGGTCATAAATGTCGTCGAGCCGCTGTCTGTCACGCTTGAACATCTCAAAATACGCCCCCAGATGATGCGCCAGTGTGATTGGCTGTGCTTTCTGTAGATGGGTAAAACCGGGCATATACGTCTCTGTATTCTCTTCCATAATCGCGATGATCGTCTCCAACAGACCTTTTAAGAGATTGTTGATCTCCATCACCTCATGTCTTATATAGAGCTTCATGTCAAGCGCCACCTGGTCGTTTCTGCTCCTGCCCGTATGAAGTTTCTTGCCTGCATCGCCGATCCGGTCTATCAGATTCGCTTCCACAAAGCTGTGAATGTCCTCATACGCATCGGTGATCTCCAGCTTTCCGCTCTCGACATCCCGCAAAATACCTTCCAGTCCCTCTAAGATCTGAGCCTTCTCATCTTCCGTCAAAATTCCCTGTTTTGCAAGCATTTTCACGTGTGCTACGCTGCCTTCCACATCCTGCCGGAAAAACTTCTGGTCAAATGAGATTGACGCGTTGAAATTGTATACAAGCCTGTCTGTCTCCTTGGTAAATCTGCCTCCCCAAAGCTGTGCCATCTTCTGTCTCCTTCCGTTTCCTCAATGTCCGCAATTATTTTGTGTTCCCACAATCGTTCTCTTGAATACAATAGCATAGATTCCAAAGAGTTGCAATAATAATTTACCGCTCCAGGCTATATGATCGAATAAATTTTCCCTAAAAAAGGGGGCTTTCGCCCCCTTTTTCCAGTCAATCCCCTATATGCCGGATCGCATCAAACGCCCCGTTAAACAGATCGGAAACTTTATCCTCTGTAAAATCACCGTTTTCAAGAGTCTTGTCCATAATTTTTAGCAGTTGTTCCTGAAGCTGGGATTTCTGGGAAACTGTGTCCACTGCTGCCGGCCCTTTGAGATCATCATACATTTTCTCATAAAACCGCAGCATCTGCTGATTGGTTGTCTCCCTGCATTTTACAATGTCACCCAACGCGATTGCTTTTTGCACACAGGAACTGTTATCGTCCAGCTGTCGCAGCTCGGAAAGGACCTGATTCAGATATTCCGTCTGTCGTCCAATCCGCTCAATCTGCTCTAAGCAGTATTCCATGGTATACTTGCCTTCTGTTGTCTGCTGTGCTGTGTTCTCTTCTTTGTTCTCAATTTCCATATTTTCAACTACATTATTTTCAATTGTCTGCTCTGACATCGTATGATCCTCCAAATTTTGCTCTGGCGGACACGCAAGGCAATGCGTAAGACATAGCATATTCGGCGCCAAAAAGCGTGCCCTGCCTTGTTTCACAAGCCCCTTAGCCCTTTTCGGGTAAGTGGTTCCATATTTCCTGCCATTTTCATCGACCACAATAATGTTTTTTGTCATGGGTGTCTCCCCCCTTGCTCCGATTTTGATCTTCTATCATGAAAAGGATTGCGTTTTTTATCATGGGTGTCTTCCCCGCCTCTCCTGTTCAGTATAATATGAATTTCAGACATTTGCAACCTTCACGGAAAAAGATAAAGCGAAAAAATGGATGGCACCCAAATGTTTGCCATCCATCCTATTCATCCTGTTTTTTAATGACTACTGCTTAGTTCTGTGCCTCATCAGGAACTGTAAAGTCTGTAGCGTTGTTGAAATTAGAGCATGTCATAACAACTTTCATCTCTGGAACAGACATGCTTACGCCTTCTGCCTGATCTCCCATTGCTTCGACCATGTTCTTCATCAATGAATCCATAACTGTGGTCATATCCATCTCATACTTTACAGGATACATCGTTGCCTCATCAATCCAGACATATGCAGTCACATCACCTAAGCCATCCAGCATACTGTCTACCTGGCTGACATCCAGTCCAAGCTGGCTCACAGAATCCAGTGCTCCAGATTCTTTCATCTGGTCTTTTAATTCTTCTTCTGTCAGGACATAAGAATACTTGTATGCGTTTCCTCCGTCGATCTGCTCTGTTCCCTCCTGTGTGTACTTGGAACCATCGCCAATGTAATTCAACATACTGCTGCGTGCATCATAGTCTGCCAGGCCAGATGCTGCCATGTCAGATTCTGTAACTTCCTGGCTTGCCCAACTTTGTCCATCATACATATATACATTATATGTATCATTTTCAGAAGGAACCACATATACCTGCGTATTCGCGCTTCCCTGATCTCCCATATCCACGGTCATATCCATTTTTATTTTCAGCGGATCTGTAAAGCAAACCATATTCATGGTTGTGTTTGACTCTACCGCCTCTTCCTGTCCTTCAGCACTGATCGTCATATCCATATCCATGATCATCTGTGCCTCCATATTCGTAACAGATTCCATGTTTTTCATTGCCTCTTCCATGGGATCTACATCAGGCTGTGCCTCAGATGCCGGCTCTGCAGTGTCCTGTGCTCCAGCCTGTACATCTGTATTCACGGATGCATTCGCATCTGCGCTGCTTTTATCGCCGCACGCAGTAGCTGACATTGCTAAAACTCCTGTTAAAATAAGTGCTACAACTTTCTTTTTCATAATAAAAATTTTCTCCTTCTCCCTTTTTTGAACAGTTACGTTACTATAATAGCACTAAATTCGGATTTGTCAAATCATTTCTTTCTTTTTTTGCATCTTTTCAATACTTTTGTTGCTTTTTATTGCTTTTGAGCGGTATTCGATATCACTCTTGCTGCATTTTCACATATATTATTCTATACAGATTTACCTTATATAGAAAGGCGGCGGTTATGATATGGCTCAAAATCATCACAGAAAACCCTTTCTCCGTCTGGATCACGTAAACTTCTCCTACTACAGCAATCTCGGTGAAGTAAAGGTCCTAAATGACATGAATCTCTCCATCGAAAAGGGAGCTTTTGCGGCTCTGGTCGGGCCAAGCGGCTGCGGCAAGTCCACAATTCTCTCTCTGATTGCGGATCTGCTCAAACCGGTGGGCGGATACATAACCTTTTATTCAGAAGATTTCACTGCTCCGCGCATAGGATATATGCTGCAGCATGACCATTTGCTGGAATGGAGAAATGTCTACCAAAATATAACACTCGGTCTTGAGATACAGAAAAAGAAAACAAAAGAAAATCTTGCGTTAGTTGACACGTTGCTTGAGAAATATCACCTGTCGCACGTCAAAGACCAGAAGCCCTCAGCGCTTTCCGGAGGAATGCGGCAGAGAATCGCACTGATCCGCACGCTTGCGATCCGTCCGGACCTGCTTTTGCTTGATGAACCGTTCAGCGCACTTGACTACCAGACACGGCTCAACGTATCAAAGGATGTACACGATATCATCAAATCAGAACAAAAGACAGCCATTCTCGTGACGCATGACATCTCAGAGGCGATCTCCATGGCGGATGTCATTTTTGTGCTTACAAAGTCTCCCTGTACGATAAAAGACGTCATACCGATCGAGTTTGAAATCAATGGGATCAGACGGGAAGATATGCGAAAATCAGGTCTTTTTCAGGAATATTTTGACAAAATATGGAGGGAAATGCAGGATGAAAACACAGAGAAATAAAACAAACATACAATCGTCAACCCTTACCGCTGGCCAGAAAAACTTCCTGCGGCATCAAAAGCTTCAAAAAATATATATCTTTTGGAGCAGGATACTTATTTTTATCGCTTTTTTGATGCTCTGGCAGGTATCCGCTGATCTTGGCTGGATCGACAGCTTTTATTTCAGCTCTCCGATCGCTATCCTGCAATTATTCTGGCATGATATTCTGGATCGGTCTTTGCTAAGTCATATTGGCATTACACTCTTAGAGTCGGGCATCAGTTTTTTGCTGATTATTGTATGTTCTGTACTGACTGCCACGTTTTTCTGGTTCTATCCGTCACTCGGAAAAATGTGCGAACCTTTTTTGATCGTGCTCAACAGCCTTCCAAAGTCTGCGCTTGCGCCATTGATTATTGTCTGGCTTGGCACTGGTCCCCGCACTATTATTTTATGCGGGATATCAGTCGGAATATTCGGCTGTATCCTCAATCTGTACCAGTCTTTTGCACAGACAGATCCAGAGAGGCTGAAATTAATTGAAACATTAGGCGGCACAAAACTGCAGGCATTTACAAAAGTTGTGTTTCCTGGGAATATTCCCACTTTTATCTCATTGTCTAAAGTAAACATCGGGCTTGCGCTTGTGGGTGTCATTATCGGGGAATTTCTTGCCGGAAGAAAAGGGCTTGGATATCTGATCATTTATGGAAGCCAGGTGTTCAAACTGGATATGGTAATCCTAAGCATTGTAATCCTCTGCGCAATCGCTATGGGAATCTATGGATTGCTGAATTTATTGGAAAAGAAAATAAGCTATTAAGCCACACAAGGACAGATTTTCTGTAAAATCTGTCCTTGCAGCGTATCATAATTTTATACTAACGCCATCATTACGCGGCCTGTTCCTCTGTAAACATTTACCAGACCTTCTCCTGATGCGGCAGAACCTATGAGCGTCTTTGTTGTCCGCTCAACGGTAAAACTCAGGCTTGGCGACCAGCACACAGCGTAATTTCCATCAATCTTTAGAACATCATTGTCCAGTTCGACTACAACAAGTTCTTCTTTCGGACATGGCGACTCCAACAGGCAGATTCCATTTCCCTGGACGCTGAGGTTGAACAATCCCTCTCCTCCTGCCAGAGCACCGCTGATGGAATTAATAGGTACTGTCTTGAGATTAAGCCCGACGCTTGCATAGTAAAATCCGTCGTTCATCACCATGGCGCCGCCCCACTCACGGATATCCTCAATGATCAAATGTTTATATGTAGGCTCGAGTATCAGAACGCCGTCACCTGTGTACTCTGGCTTGATGCCTCTTTCGCCTGTAACCGCGCCGCCAAATGCCTTTCGCACAAGGTCTCCTGCGCCTTTTACACCGGTCTCCACAGAAACATTCCCGACCATAACCTGCATTGCGCCTGCACTGACAGTCCATTTATTGTTGTTCAGACTGATGATCGCCTGTCTCCTGCAGACATTCATCTTTGATGCATAATACTCTGTCATCGCCTCTGCCTTGCCAAGCGATAAATCTCTGCGCATCTTGATAATCGTCACGCCTGCCTGCTCATTTTCACTCACGATCTCCACGTTTTTGTTGTCAAGTAAATTCAAAATATTTGTTCCCATCTCTCTCTCCTTGTATCTTTGATTTGCGTATTCTTAAAACTGATCATTGAACTTTTCAAGTATAGCACACTTCACAGTTCTTTTTCAATGTTTATTGCACGCTCGATTTCCGTCAGCGCATGCTTGAAAAACTGTAAAAAACCATCTTCCACCGCCACTTGATCTAATTCTTGCTCTGGCAGATCATAGTAGTATTTTCCAGACTTGATCTCGATGGATAGGCTGTCAAGCGGAAATCCTTTCTTTCTGACCGCGGAATGAGGCCTTGCGGTCAGTATAAATTTTTCGCTCTCCATGGAAGGATCCATAGCCTCGAACTGCTGCTTGTCATCATAGACAAAACAGATCGCGTTTTGATACCAGGCTGTCAGATCGCCGTATTTTCGCGCAAGACCTGAATAATGGTCAAGCATCTCCTCGTCTGTAAGAGATCGGCCATTCACTGTCCGCACATGGACTCCTGGCTGGAATTGATCGGGAACATTGTCAAAATACAACCCAGAATCACAGGAAAATACTGGCAGGTGAAAGGCTTTGTAATATGCCATTGCTTTCTGCCGTGCATTCTCCAGCGGTGTACTGCCATCTTCTGGCACTTGTGGGATTTCTGCGCTCAGGTCCTTGAGACCGATTAGTTCTATTTTGTCGTATTTGTCCAAATTTCGATTCAGAATTTCCAGACGGCTTTTCATTGCTGTCAGTTTCGCCACATTCCCCGTTCCATATAAAATCTTCATCTGTATGATTCTCCTTTGTGATCCGATTATGTTACATGATTACATTTAATAGAAGAAACGCATTGGCATGCGCATAAGGAAAAAGACGCGACAAACGTCACGTCTTCAAAAAGCTTCCAAAGGGACTCGAACCCTCGACCTACTGATTACGAATCAGTTGCGCTACCAACTGCGCTATGGAAGCCTGGTCCTAAAATCACAACCACGAGAAATATTATATACGATATTTTCTGTTTTGTAAAGCAGTTTTTGATAAAATATTTATAAATATCATAAAAGTAAAGTATTAGAAAATTAATAGACTTTGTTATCTGGTTATGTTATACTGAAATCGATACAACAATGTGTTTCATAATTGGAGGTGATTATATATGCCTAATACAAATTTAGAAATTACACAAAAAGCTATGGATGACTTCAGAAAAATACAACAGCATATGTTGATTGCGAAAAGTGAAAATGCAACAAAGACATATGAAAGTTTAAAAGGTGAGTATCTGTATTTAAAAAGTTTTCTAAATGTGGCAGGTGTAAATTTGACAGATATAGATATAATCAAAGAGTAGAATTGAATAATAGTAAATACTAAGGGTGCAAGGGCTATCCGTTAAGCACCCTTTTTTGATATATGGAAATTTGAGAACAAAGCAAAAGGAATCATTCTTGTTTCATATGCACCGAAACCTGCTGATATGGTATCTCGATCCTGGCATCGTCCAGCGCATTTTTTGCATTTTCCAACAGGCGCCAGCGAACATCCCAATATACAGGGTTCTCGCAGTAACAGCGCATACCTAACTCCACTGCGCTGTCAGCAAGGGCATTGACATAGACAAGAACCGGCTCGCTGTGAAGCACATCTGCGTCGCTGTCCATCACTCCCCGCAGAACTTCCTTCGCTTCCCTAAGATCAGCGTCATAGGATATGCCCACGATCAGGTCAATCCGCCTGATTGGAGAATCGGTTGCATTCGTGATGGAACTGTTGGCCAGATTGCCATTTGGCAGAACGACGACTTTGCCGTCGGTTGTCGTCAGTTTTGTGTAAAAAATTCCAATCTCCTTTACAGTTCCCTCTGTTCCCTGCCCGGATTCCATGATAAAATCTCCAACCCGAAAAGGTTTCAACAATAAAATCAACACACCACCAGCAAGATTGCTGAGACTTCCCTGCAGTGCGAGACCGATCGTCACGCCGGCAGAACCCACAAGCGCTACGACACTTGTGGCATCAAAACCGAAGTTTCCAGCGATCATAAGTATCAGCAAGCCATACAGGCACGCTTTGATCAGTCCGTCAAGGAACTGAATAATACCTGTCTCCACATTTGCCCGCTGGAGCGACTTTTTTGTTACTTTTCGTATGAATTTTATGAGTTTCGCGCCTACGAAAAATAAGATCGCCGCGACGATCACGCGCACGCCAAAACCAATGATCTTATCCGGCAGGGTATCCATAAACCGCTCAAATGTATTCAGATCTCTGGTTATCTGTTCAATATCTAATTCCATCTGTGTTAATGGCATTTCTCTTCCCATCCATTTGTATATTTTATGTACTCTTGATTACATGAATGAACAAGCCGCTTCTGAGTTTGGGCTCAAACCAGGTGGACTTTGGCGGCATCAGCATATTCGCGTCCGCAACGCGGAAAAGTTCGTGTATGGAAGTCGGATACATGGCAAATGCTGCCTTGCAGTCCGTCGCTGCCCTTCGCTCCAACTCTTCAATCCCGCGAATGCCGCCCACAAAATCAATGCGATGATCAGTCTTGGGATCCTCAATGCCAAGAACCGGCGCCAGGATATGATTCTGCAATATCGCTACATCAAGCCCCTCTACAGGATCGTCGCTCTGGTATTCGTCTTTTACTTCCAGCAGATACCATGTACCGTCCACCAGCAGGGACATCTGCCCCTTGTGCGCAGGCTTTTTGCATACGGTATCCTTTGAAAGGAACCGGTAAACTTTACTGACATCTTCCAAAAACTGCACCGGAGTCAGTCCATTCAAGTCCTTCACGACTCTGTTGTAATCCATGATCATGAGTTCTTCGTCGGCAAACAGCACGGACAGAAAATAATTAAAAGCCTCCTCGCCTGTGTAATCTGGATTCTCCTCGCGTTTTTTCAATCCAACCTTGACGGCAGACGCACAACGGTGGTGTC
Organism: Lachnospiraceae bacterium UBA7179; assembly: GCA_002491195.1. GTDB lineage: Bacteria > Bacillota > Clostridia > Lachnospirales > Lachnospiraceae > COE1. The sequence continues at coordinate 15,660 of DKVL01000115.1, read as the reverse complement.
CGTCTGCAATATAAATCTGTGAAATTCCCCCGAAAGCATTCTGTATCGCGGTGATGTCCGCATCCGCACGGATACACCACACCCTGTGCGTGATGCCATCTTCCGATGTAAAATCATAGAGTGCGGATTCCTTTTTGGTTCTTGCAATGACTTCGCGGATCGTATCATCTGCCCTGTACGCAAGAAAAATAGGACCAGTCTGTGCCTCGCACGTTTCCACGTGGCGGATGCGGTCAAGCTCCTTGTCCGCACGCGTGTTTTCATGTTTCCTGATCACTTGATTCTGGTAGTCGTCGATGCTCGCACAGGCCACAATGCCTGTCTGCACACGTCCGTTCATTGTGAGCTCATAAATATAGTAGACTGGCTTGTCCTCCTGGACAAACTCGCCTTTTTGAATCCTGTCCCACAGCAGATCATGCGCTCTCTGATAGACTTCATCCGCATATGTATCGACACTGCTGTCAAACTGTGTCTCCGCCCTGTCAATATTCAAAAAGGAAAGCGGGTTGTCCTTCACTGCCTCACACGCTTCCTCCCTGTTGTACACATCATACGGAAGCGCCGCGATTTTCTCCTCCAGGCCTTTCTTCGGTCTGTACGCCTGAAATGGTCTGATCACTGCCATATGTTTTCTCCTCCTAAACTATCCTTTTTTAAGGCGTTTTGCCTCACCGCGCAGCTGCTGTGTGCGTGCAATGTCATATTTGCAATCCTTTGGTTTCTTCTGAAACTCCTCGAGTGCCTTATCGTAAAGCGCAATCGCCCGATCGAGATTTTCGCGATTCCTGGCAAGGAACTGTGCATGCGACTGATAGATCTGACCGATCTGATAAGCATCGTCCGGAAAATGCTGACGCAGCGTATCCAGCCCCTTCTCATAGTACTGGTCACTCTTGTCATACTGCCCTGTGTCCGCATAAAAGTTTCCCATCGCCTGATAATATCCTGCCGCTTTGTGAAAGGCATCGGCAATATTATTTTTCACTTCCACAAGCCCTTTGTCGTACCACGACGCAGCCTCGTCGAACTGCCCCAGCTCCCAGCAGCATCTGGCGGCCAGCTTATAATGCTCTGCCAGCTCCAGAGAGGTCGGTTTTTCCAGACTCCCGATAATTTTCAGCTGCAGCTCCAGGGCATGCTGAAAGTCACAGTCCATCGCATTTTGATAAAACTCTGTTTGAAACATCTGTTCCAATTCAGCCAGTGTCAGTTCTCTGCCTGGAACGACGTGCAGCATGGTAATGTCCCCGCCCTGCGCGTCAAACTCCGCGATCAGAAACAGGTTCTTCTCGCTGATATAGTTCAACGAGAAATGCTGCGGGCATCCTGCACTGGGACGGAGAAGAGACCGCTGTGCACCATATTTTGCAAGCTCTGCATCAATCGCATCCGCATCATCACAGACGATATGCTTCTCACTCTGAAAGAGCAGTGATACCAGCATGGTTGCGAGGATTCCTGAAAAATTGAGACTGACCGGACTCCACATCGTACCATCCTCGGTCTGCTCCCCAAAAGCTGCCTGCAGATCCTCCGTATCTCTCCGGATACCCAAAACATAATCCCGAAAAACGCCGATGATCAATATGGGCACTTCCCCAGTTCCCGTCTGTAGACGGATTTCATCCATTTCATCTGGAATGAAAAAGCGAAATGAATCTTTGTTCTGATTTACATCCAAGTACCCATAATCTTTCCAAAATTCTTTTAAGACCGGTGGAAATATCAGTCCGCGTGTCTTTTCATTCTTGATAAATTCACCGTCCCAGATGCCGTTTTTCTCCCCACTATAATACAGATCCATGGCGTCAAGCGGCTCCAGATTATACGACAATACCATACTTTTTCCTCTCTTCTCAATCACACTCTATCGCAACATGCTTTTTCCTAATTAATATTATCAGTACTGATGAAAATTGTCAAGAAAGGGCTCTTTTCATAGCAGCTCATAACATTGGGTTATCCAAAATGCCAATAAACAGCGGAAGTTCTCTATCCATATCCATAATCATATATACAAAGGGCTCATCAAAGTAGACTTCTTTGGGATCTGGTTGATCCATGATCGCACCCCTGCATGCCATGACAGCTTCTGTCACAGCAGCAGCCTCAGTTCCTTCCTCATCCACAATGATTTTTGCCTTCTGACGGACCAGACTGATATAAAGATTGTCGTCACTCTTTGTGATACCCATCTGGTCAAAATTAGCTTTGTCCATATCAAAACATTCTACCAGCCCCATATTTGACAAGGATTCATTTAATACTTTGTCAAAAGTTATCTCAAATTTCGGAAGCTTCAAATTGACCAGAACAGTCTGCCTGTTTGCCAAAATATCTGACACGACCTGACTGGTCAACTTATTATAAACATCCCTGGCATTGCCGTTTTCGATTGGTTTTAATGCAACAAAAGCCAGATTTGCACTGCTGTTATCATTATCAGATTCATTTTTCTGATATGGCAGAATAACGCCCTCCGCAAAATCATTTGCTATGTAATCCAAATCAGTCAGGTATAAATTCATCATATCAACCTGCTCAATCTCATCCCTGCTCAGATAAAAACTTTCTTTACACGTATCATTCGCCTTAAAAGGAATCTCCCACTTTCCCTTAAAGTAAACTGTATTAAACAGCGCAAGCCGCGCCTGGTCATCAAGAGGTTCCGTGAGCATCTGACGGATCAGTCCGTTGGTTTGGTCTTCAATCCAATGGTTGATCTCATTCATCGTCTGCTCTGTGGAGAGATCCGTCTGATAAGTCTGTGCATCCATCAGGGACTTGATCGTGCCAAGCCATGTCTCATTGACGATAAACGCATCGTCAATCCACACAGAATCCGCAATGGACAGATTCAACGAACTTCCTTTTGCCGGAAGCGTATTCATCATGTCATCAGACAAAGCCATCATGTCATTTCCAAGTACATTGTAGAACTCTGCTTTGGTGGTTCCATCTGCCCCACAGCCAGCCATCGAAAGCGCCAGATACGCGGATAGCGGCGAGAGCACTGGGTTTGTGTCTTCTAAATTCTGCGCGAGCAGATCATATCCAAACTTTTGTACGTTTTCGTAGGATTCGATGCTGTAATCAATTGTAACCAGCTGTGCTGTCTGTGCTGTCAAATCCGTTATTTCTGTTTTCATTTGATTCTCCTCCTCTTTGTCACTTGCAGACAGTTCCTCCTGACTGTCTTCGTCCAGCTGCAATGGTAACATGCCGCATCCCCCCAAAAGGCACAGCGCAGACATTACTGCAGATGCTATCAAAATATTCTTTCTTCTCATAATCATTCCCCCTTCGGATTATCCAAAATGCCAATAAACAACGGAATTTCCCTGTCCATATCCATAATCATATAAAGAAACGGTTCGTTAAAATAGAGTTCCTTTGGTTCAGAGATCATTCCAGCGCCATCCTTCATATCAATCTCTGTCACAGCAGCCGCTTCCGTTCCCTCCTCGTCAACGATGATCTTCGCTTTCTGTCGTACCAGACTGATATATAGATTCGCATCATACTTCGATTTGCCCATTGGAATAAAATTGGCTTTCTCCGGATCAAAGCACTCTGTCAGTCCCATGTTTACCAGACTTTGATTTAACTCCTGATCAAACGTGATTGCAAACTTTGGGAGCTTTAAATGAACCTGTTCATTTTGTTTGTTGCGCAGCATATTGTTCAGAACGTCGGGCGTTAATTTACGATATACATCTCTGATGCTTTCGCCATTCGTTGGTTTCAGCGCAATCAGTGCCAACTTTATGTCCTGATATCCGGTATCATTGGCATTATTTTGGTAAGGCAGGATAACGCCTTCTGTAAAATCATTTGAGATACAATCTAAGTATGTCATATACAGGTTCATCATGTCAACCTGCTCTGTGGTGCTTGTGATACCCTGCGTTGATTTTGATGCATCTGCAGTGGGAAGCCCGCACAGTTCAGACTGCTCTGACACCTTTTGCACCTGATCAATATAAAAATCTTCCTGATGCGTATTCTCCGCCTCAAAGGGCGTCTCCCATTTTCCTTTAAAATAGATGGTATTAAAGAGCACCAGCCTTGTCCAGGCATCCAACGGTTTTTCGATCATGTTATCAATCATGCCGTTTGTCTGCCGGGCAATCCAATGATTCATGCTGTTCATGGCTTCTGTTGTGGACAGATCTGCCTGAAATGCCTCCGCGTGCATCAGCGATTGGATGATGCCAAGCCAATCATCCTCCACGATAAATTCATCATCGATCCATGCGGAATTTGCAATCGAAAGATTTAGTACATCCCCGTTTTGAGCAAGACTGTTCACCATGTCGTCAGAAAATACTTCCATATCCCCGAGCACACTGCGAAACTCATCGCCTGTCACGCCGTCCGCCCCACAGCCTGCCATGGAAAGCGCCAGATATGCCGACACTGGTGAGAGGACAGGATTCTTCTCCTCAATATTCTGCGCAAACAACTGATATCCAAACTTTTGAACGTCTTCATATGAATATATTTCATAATCAATGCCAACGCACGCACCTTGTATTGTATTTTGTGTCAGATTCTCTACACCATTTTCTACATCAGTGTTGATCCGATTGTCTGTTACGCCAGAAGCCGCCGCCTGACTTTGCTTTGTTGTCTGTATGTTTGCTTCTACATCACTGTTAGCACTATCAGAAGCAGTTACCTGACTTTGTTCCGTTGTCTGTACGCCTGGTTCATCGGCCTTCTTGCCGGTACAGGCGCTGAAGAGCCAGGCCGCTGTTATCATGATTGACGATAGGATCACTTTTTTTCTTAGCATTTTATAAAATCCCTCCTAATGCTCATCTGCAAACCGGAATGTATAGCCGTACTCCGGCGATGCCTGAAAGGTATCAAGTTCCACTTTTGTAAAAGTTCCTGTCAGTTGAAAATCCTCGGAAAGCCTTACTGCATAGCCAAGTTCTGACAATCTCCTGTACTCCTGTTCGATTTGTTCGCTGCCTGTACTGCTATGTTCTGCCAAATCCTCATATACAGTGTCTTTGCTGCCTTCTTTTGGGATATCCCCATATATCGTAATCACAACATCATAGGCATAAATCGGACTGTCTGCGGCTCGGGATGCCAGTTCCTGTTCTGCATAGTACTCCATTGTCTCCTGCAGATCATGGTAACAGAAAAATTTTCCCTTTTCCGGGAGCGCGTAACAATATATAGCATCTTCTCTCTCTCCATAATAGCTGCTGATGACTGTACAGGCACGTTGTTTCATTTCTTCCTCTGCCGCTGCTTCCGTTAAAAATTCTTCTTTTAATTCTGCCACTGCTGCAGCATTGTCTCTGTCTGAATTTGTATCTTCCACAGCATCCTGCATAACATTTTCCTCCTTGCCTGTAGCAGCATTGCTGCCTACTGCTCCTTCATTGTCTGATGTTATACCAGTTTGCGCACCGCCTGTGGTATCGTTTCCAGTCTCAATATTTTCTGGTGTGCCTTGGACAGTGCCTCCATCCCCTGCGACGGTATCCATTGCGGCAGAAGATGCGGTATTATTGCCGGCGTTCTCAATATGTTCTTCTCCAATGTTTCGATGGAACCAGAACGCAGCTGCAGAGACGCCAAACACGACTACACAGGCTGCCGCCATGCCCCATCTTACAATGTTGTTCGTTCTGCGCGGAAAAACAGGTGGTTCCAGCGCTTCTTCGACAAGCGCGTCGTCGATGTATTCCATACACTCCAATAAATCTTTTCCCCTCATAAATGAATATCCTCCTCCTCCAAGTGTTCACGCAGTTTCTTTCTCATGCGGAAAAGAATTGATTTCACCTTGCTCTCGCTCATCTGACACAGATCTGCAATATCCTTTATAGAATCCATATACCAGTATCGACGCACAAACACAGTCCGCGTCTCAACCGACTGTTTCTTTAGAAATTCACTGATGATGCGCCCAATTTCTTTGCTGTCCAACTTTTGCTCCAGATCATTGGGCGACGGAATGCAGTTCTCAATCTCGTCACTTAACTCCACGACAGTCACGCACCGTTTCTGTGCATGGTAGTAATCATATTTCCCAAAAGAAAAATTGCGCGCCAGCTTTGCAAGATACGCAAAAAAATAGTTTGGCCGCTCCGGCGGCAGCGTGTTCCACGTGGCATGGTATGTATCGTTCACGCACTCCTCCGCATCCTGCCTGTCATGCAGGATATTCATGGACAGCGTTTGGAGCCGCCCACCGTACTTCCCATCGGTTTCTGTGATCGCCCGCTGGGAACGCTGCCAGTACAACTCGATAATCTCATTGTCTTCCAAAGTGATGTCCTCCTTTGTTTGAATCGGAATATGATACATATCCCTCTATAATACATTAGAGGGAATTGATTGCGACTGGTTGCAATTCTGTTTCTCATTTTTATAAATTTTTATATTACATTTGATTTCTTTTGCAGTATGCATTCTTCAAAAAGAGAACTGATTCGTTCCTGACAGTTCCTTATACTCCTTTCAGTACGATTTAAGCTGCATTTCTATTATAGGCCGCATTATGTTCGATGTCAAAATATACGGCAGATTTCCATTTTGACAATAGTCTCTTGTAGTGTTATAGTTATTGTTTAGAGGGAAATGATTTCGCACCATTCTCCCTCAATAATTGGGAAAGGATGATAAATATGACACCTGAAGATCAGGAATTATTAGACCGTATTAATGAATATGCTGATAGAGTATTGAAGGATTTTGATCCGCAAAAAACACGCGTTTCTTTCCAGTTGGAGAAGCTCAAGCCGATCATGGAGGAAATCGCACAGGAAAAAGGTTCGACTGTGGAAGAAATCTTTATCAAATATATGGATCTGGCAAGCCAGGTCACTGTCAGCCGCGAGACAAAGTTCCAGAATACAATCGGGAACATGACCAAATATGGGGATGTACATGATGCATAAATGCGTAAGGAACTGTTCAGCAATAGACAAGTCAAGATGCATCGGTTATTTTTGAACAGTTTCTAAATTTTAATCGGGCAGAGGAAAAATTCCCCTGCCCGATTAAATGAACTAAACATTCGCGGCTCTCTCTCGACTGTGTACAGATTAACGATCTTTCTCCCCGAACCTGCTTAAAATTCGCTCGTATTCCTCGTCTGTAATCTGCAGAATGCCGCCGTGACGCTTTTTTGTTTTTCCCATGTCGTATTCGTCCGGAGACAAGATCCTAAAATCACCAGAAGACAGATTTTCTGTCAGCATCGGAAGATATCCTTTTCCAGTCATAAACTGGTCCGCAATCAGACACCATGTCTTTTGGTCAGGAAGCAGATACCCCTCTGGTCCCTCCACACCGATCAGATTGGCCAGTACCGGAGAATCGATCTGGACAAACTTCCCCATAAGCGAATCGGCTTTCTCCAGAATCAGCCGTTTATCCGTCTCATCCTTCGATATGCGATAGTAATATCCCCCGCTTTCTAATATTGTAGTATCTATGACATCTTTCTCCTTTTCCATATAGAGAACTGTCTCTGAAAATTCCTGAAAATCTTTCGTGTATGTTGCATAAATCCGATGCTTTCCTTCTTTGTCGCCTTCCTTTTTTACTTTGGATGCAAAGAACACCAAAAATGCCTCTTTTTCCTGATCAAACACCGCCTCCGGCGCCCATACGCATCCGGCTCCGGGAATCCCTATTTCACAACTCCGCTCTTTTGTCCAGTGCACGAAATCTTTCGTTTCCCACACAATAATACTTCTGCTGCCGTTCTCCTGCGCCGCTGTCCACCCTTTTCCTGCCTCAATCCGTAAATCCGTAGCAATCAGGTAAACAATACCCGTCTGAGGATTTCTGACCAGAAACGGATCGCGCACCCCACAAGTGCCCGTCTGTGAGACAAGTACCGGCTTCCCATCATTTAAATCCTTCCAGTGCAGCCCGTTCTGACTCACGGAAAAATAAATCTGTTCGCCGTCTTTCTCCTCGCCAATAAAATGTGCAAATAAATATGCTGCCATACAATTCTCCTCCTATCTGTTAAAGACCATCATGATCAATCCCGAAGCACCGACCTTATTGCAGTGAGAAAACGATTTACTGTGTCCGATGGCTCCGGGGAATGCAACAATCCATACCTGCCCATTACATGGCGGCAGATAGACAGACAGATCCCGTCTGATATGGCTGCTTGCATAATCTGCGTCTGTCTTGTTGAAATAATCATAAGTACCATCTCCGGTATCGTCCCATGTGGTGTCCACGTTGTAGAAATCATCATCCAGCCTGATCATATTCCACGCATGACTCTATACCTGAACGTTATATCCCTTGCTTTATTCCTGGCTGTCCAAATCGATCGTATAAGCAGCATATCCCTCTTCCATCTCCGGTGTCGCGTTATAATACCGGACATTTTTATTAATTTTTGCAATCTCAGCCATCTCTGCGTCTGTCAGTTCAAAATCAAAAATATCCACATTTGCTTTGATATGATCAGGATTTGTTGAGCCAGGAATGATCTGATTCCCCACCTGTACATGCCAGCGCAGGATGATCTGCGCACTGCTCTTGCCATACTTTTCTGCCAGTGAGGTAAATACCGGCTCCTCCATCAGCGCCTTGTCACCGTGTCCCAGCGGATACCATGCCATCACGCGGCAGCCGCAGTCTTTCAACATGTTGATCGTCTCAGTATCCATATAATAAGGGTGTGCCTCCATCTGGATCACATGCGGCTTGATCTCGCATTCTGCAAGAAGTTTCTCAAGCTTCTTCCCATGGAAATTTGAAATACCAACAGACTTGATCTTCCCCTCCTTGTATGCCTTTTCCAGCTTGCGGTATCCTGCCATAAAATCACCGGCTGGCTGATGGATAAACATCAGATCGATATAGTTCGTGCCCAAAAGCTCCAGACTCTTTTCTACAGTTCCTTCTGTCAGATACTGGCTCGCCCAGATCTTTGTCGAAAGAAAAATGTCCTCTCTTGCCACACCGGATTTCTTCATGCCGCGTCCTACAGCGCGCTCATTCATGTATGCCTGTGCTGTGTCAATCATGCGGTAACCGCAGTTTAACGCATCCAGGACAGCCTGCTCCGCCTGTGCCGGTGTCATCAGAAAAGTACCGATGCCAACGGCCGGCATCTCAACTCCGTTACTCAGTGTAAATATCATCATTGCTTTATCCTCCTTTTTTCAGTCCGATCATTTTATTTACCAGATAATTCAGGCGCAGTCCGCCTTCTTTTCTTATCATATACCAATTTATATTTAATAAGAAGTCTCGATTGGTTCATCAGTTATAACCTATAGGTTATATCCTTTTCTTAGTTCTGCCCCATCTGCGTCAGATACATTTGCGCATATTCTCCGTCAAGTGCCATGAGCTGCTGGTGTGTCCCCTGCTCTGCGATCCGTCCATCCCGAATGAGCAGGATCAGATCGGAATCCCGTATCGTAGACAGACGATGGGCAATGATAAAGGAAGTACGCCCCTGTGTGATCGCCAGCATGGCCTCACGGATATGCTGTTCCGTCACGGTGTCTACAGAGCTGGTGGCCTCATCCAATATCATGATCGGCGCCTGATCCAACACAGCTCTGGCAATCGTCAGCAACTGACGTTCCCCCTGACTCAGTTCCGCGCCCCCCTGCTCTAACACTGTTTCATACCCATGAGGCAGCCTGCGGATAAAACCATCCGCCCCCGCAGCTTTTGCTGCGGACTCAATCGCATCCATAGGAACATTATCGTGTCCGTAACCGATATTTTCCCGCACAGAAGTGCCAAAAAGCGCCGTATCCTGAAGCACCACACCAAAAGCCTGCCGCAGCTCTCCTAACCGATATTGCCGCAGGTCATGGCCGTCCAACAAAATAGCCCCCTCCTGCACATCGTAAAAACGGGTGAGCAGATTGATCAACGTTGTTTTTCCTGAACCCGTCGGACCAACCACCGCCACTCTGGTTCCTGCCGGAATTTCCAGATTGATCTTTTGAAGAATCGGCTTATCCGGTCGATAGCCGAATGTCACATTCTGAAAACTCACAGCGCCGCGGACTCCGACAGCGCTTTTCGCCCCTGCCACATCCTCTGGCTCGCAGGTCTCGTCCAGAATCTCCAAAATGCGCTCTGCACCAGCCACCGCCGTCTGAAAATTGTTATAGATATTGGCAATCTCCACAAAAGGGCGGGAAAACTGTCTGGAATACAACAAAAAACTGGAGATCTCGCCCACAGTCAGTTTTCCATTCAGAGCCATCATGCCGCTTGCGATCGCGATCAGCACATAAGTGAAGTTGTTGATCACGTTCATCATGGGCATCAGATACCCGGATGCGATCTGTGCTTTCGTTGCCACCTCACAAAAAGCATCATTGTTCTCCACGAATTGCTGCACCATGTCCTGCTCCTGTCCAAATGCCTTGACCATGCTGATCCCGGAGATACTCTCCTCCACCTGTCCGTTGAGTTTTCCCAAGATTGCCTGCTGCTGCCGGAACAGAACTTTCGTCCGCTTCGTCACCGCCCGCGTCAGCATGAAAATCAGAAGCACCGCAAAGAGCGCGATTACTGTGAGCACAGGACTCATCCAGACCATGACGCAGAAAATACCTGTGATCGTAAAGCCATACATCATCAACTGTGTGAGGGAGTCCGATATCGTGACACTGATATTGTCCACATCGTTGGTCAGGCGGCTCATCAGCTCACCGTGCTGTCTGGTATCAAAAAATGACAGAGGCAGCATCTCAATATGGGCAAACAAGCTGGTGCGGATATGCAGGATCATCCGCTGTCCAGTCCCCGCCATCAAAAACTGCTGCCCAAAGCGAATCAGCCAGTCTCCCAGATACAGCGCCGCCAGGATCACAAGCAGCCGAAAACCAGGCTCCCCGTTGTCAATACAGTTGACCGCCTTACCAATAAAATAGGGCGACAGCACTGCAGACCCGGAAGCCAGTGCAGACAAGCGCAAAATCCACCCTAACCCTTTCCGGTGCCCCTTCGTCAGCTGCCATAACCGGAGCAAAGTACCTTTCATATCCTTTGGCTTCACAGCAGGTACGCCTCTTCCGCGCCCTAACTGTGAGGGTGGGGTAGCCATATTCTTATCCATGGAAAGCGCCTCCTTTCATTTGCGGATCCACATCCCCGATCTGAGAATGATAGATCGCCTGATAAGGCTCACAATCTGCCAGTAAAGTCTCATGAGAGCCAAATCCACAGATTTTTCCATCCTCCATGCAAAGAATATGGTCTGCCTTCATAACTGTGGAAATCCGCTGACTCACCAGCAGTACTGTCATGCCTGCAGACTCCTTGCGGATCCCCGCAAGCACCTGCGCCTCAGTGGTGGCGTCCAAAGCACTGGTGCAGTCGTCCAGGATCAAAATGCGCGGCTTTTTCAACAGTGCCCTTGCGATGGACAACCGCTGTTTCTGACCGCCAGAGAGGTTGACACCGCCCTGTCCTAACTGTGTATCATATCCATCCGGAAGATTTTCCACAAATGAATCCGCGCAGGCAGCAGCCGCCGCGCGATGGATCTCCTCCGACGCTGCATGTTTATCTCCCCAGCGCAGATTCTCCTGTATCGTACCCGTAAACAGCAATGCCTTTTGGGGAACGACTGCCACCATCTGCCGCAGCTGTGCCATGGGTATCTGGGTTACATCATGTCCTCCTACCAGCACCTTCCCCTGCGTAGCATCGTAAAACCGCGGAACCAGATTCACCAGTGTGGATTTTCCTGAACCTGTAGGACCGATAATACCAATCGTCTCTCCTTCCCTGACCGAGAAACCTGCCTTTTGCACTGCCGGCCGCGCTGTACCTGCGTAGGCAAAAGATACTTCTTCAAAAACGATGCTGCCCTCCTCATGGGCACTGTCTGCTGCCACAGAAGACTCCTCTACAGCAGCCTCCTTCTGTGCAGGTACTTCGTCCAGGATCTCCTGCACCCTGGCGGAAGACGCTGCTGCACGCACAGCGGAATTTAAGATATTGGACACCATCCCCAGTGCAAACAGCACCTGCGTCATATAATTGACACAAGCCATCAGTTTCCCGATCTCACCAGCGATCTCCCGCTCAGAAAGCCACAACATTATTACAATACCCGCATTGACAGTCAGGTTGATCAGCGGGCCAAACACCGCCATAACCCGCATGGAAGAAATCCCCGCCTCCGCCAGCTGCCAGGAAGCCTCCTCAAATTTTTCCTGTTCCTGCTCTTCCGCCCGGAAAGCCTTCACCACCCGGATCGCACTCAGAAATTCCCTGCTGGTGCGGTTCAGGCCGTCCAGCTTTTTCTGCATCCTGTCAAACCGAGGATAACCCATCTTCATATTGCCATAGATCAGTAATCCCGCACACACCAGAATCGCCAGCATCAGCGGCAGCAGCCCGGGCATCTGAAGAATGATCAACACCACGGCCCCGATGCAGGTCACAGGAGCTTTGAGCATGATCCGCATGATACCATTAATGAAATTCTGCATCTGAGTTACATCGTTGGTAATTCTGGTAATGATGGAAGCAGGCTGCAGCCGATCGATATTTTCATATGACAATGTCTGTACTTTCTCATAAATCGCAAGCCGAATCTCCTTGCCGATCAGCTGTGAAGTCCTGCTGGCATAAATATTACGCACCACAGCGCCGACAGCTCCCATGGCGGTGATTCCCAACATAATCAGACCATACCTTAAAATCAGACTAAGTTCCTGCCCCTTCACTCCTCTGTCCACGATATAGGACATAAACGTAGGCTGCAGCAGATCTGCAAAAGTCTCAATAGATAGGAACACGACTGCGACCAGAAACATACCTATGTGTTTTTTGATATAATGGAGCATCTGACAGTTAATCCTTTGAGCCTGCAACCCAGCGGAGCCCCCATCCAAAAGCCTGATCCAGTTCCCGGTGTCCTTTTACGAACTGAACAACTTTTTCCATGGAGAGCGATTTTCCATCTCTGTTTTCCAAAAGTGCAATCCCGCACATTCCCAGATTAGAACCATATTCATCCATTTTTACGATAATGTCCCTGCTCCCTGGACATTTCACGGTTACAATTCCTTTCGCCTCGCGCCAGTTCGCTGCCCCTTCATAAATAAACGTGTATATCAGGATTCTCTTGATCTGCGGAATCATAGCGCTGTTAACTCTCAGATTTTCTCCATTGTTTGATAATCCAGTGCGGTCATCCCCGTCAAGAGCTATGTATGGCGGGTTTGTCAAGCTTCCAAATGCATTTCCTAATGCCTGCACGCATCCTTTTCTTCCATCAACAAGTTCATACAGACATCCCAGATCCAGGTCAATTCCTTTTGATCTGCTAAAGAATCCACGCTTTTCCGGCTGGCTCCAATTCAGGTTGATCAGAATTTCTCCGCTGCCTTTTGAAAGATTTACCTTTTGACCTTTTTCAAGTATCACCGCGCCGCGGTTTGGATCTTTAATCTCTGTGTCCACACCATAATTTGCACACAGGGCTTTCAGTCCGCCCTGAAATCCGCTTCCTACTGCACTGAACTTCCACTCGCCCTTATACCTGTAGATCTCACCGACAACGACCGAAGCCTCTATGGAAAAATCTTCACCAAGATCATACCGGAGCAGTTCGCTGTTTGCCGCAGTATCAACGATTCGAATAAACGCATTGCTCACCTGCCCAAAATTCTGGTTCCGTCTATCCGCATCGTAAATTGTAACTGCAACGGCTATTTTCTCGATATCCTGAGGAACTGTGGTAAGATCAACATAAATCTGTTCGTCATCGCCATCATTGCCACCAGTCAGGTTGTCACCCATATGCTCGATACATTTCGAAGGGTGTCGCAGATTTCCATAATAGATAAAATCCGCATTTGAACTCACCTTATTGTCCGCCTTCAATAAAAAGGCTGCCGCGTCAAGGTCAAAATCAACACCTCCGCTATACTTATTTGTATCCCAGCCCAGCCCGATCAACATTTTGCTTAAACCAGGATTTCCCTTTGTCAGGTCAACCTTCTGACCTTTTTGTAAAGTGATTGCCATAATCTGTTACTCCTTCCAATTTTTTATTTTATTGTAGCATAGATTGCAAAATAATGTCAAATTGGTTACTGGTTACTTCCATCTGGTAACAGGCAAAAAAGTCTTGACGTAGATCTGACTATTATCGTACACTAAAAATGCATCTGATCTGGGAATGGTTTTAAAGAGTGCTTTAAGGTTCGGAGGGTGAGGTATAAAAATGACAATATTGAGGGACTTATCCATGTTATGGTCGCTGTTTCACATATTGATCTTGTTTATGATGCTGTATCGATCCCGATACTCCCGCAGGAGAACGATTCTTCTTACGGGAATTTCGATGGGACTGGTAATTTTACTAAATATGACAGGACTGGTGCAATATGGTGCCAGGATTATGGGAAAAGTGTTTATACTCACTTGTACGCTTCCTAGTTTAATTTTTTTCTGGTTTATTTCGAAGGACAAAAACGGAAGGTTTCTCTTTACTTTTTGTCTGGCGGATACCGTTGCATTGTGGGTGATCTTAGTGACTAATATAGCAGATTACTATTTTGGCGGCGGGCAGTATGTCTTAATGTTCATTGGCAGACTTGTACTGTTTCCGCTGTTGGAATGGGGGGCCGTGCGCTATATTAGAAAACCTTATATGGAACTTCAGGAGGCTGTTCCCAACGGATGGGGTATTTTTGCAGGTATGACGGCACTTTACTATATCCTGCTTGCCGTCATGGGCAACTTCCCCGAGATTATCACTGCAAGAAAGCAGGAATTGCCTGCCTTTTTGTTGGTTCTTGTGCTGATGCCTATGACATACGCTATTATTTTTGTGTCATTATATCGTCAGCTTTTACTCTATCAGAGGCAGCAGGTCGAGCGTATCTTACAGGAGCAGAAGAATACGTTGGAGGCGCAGCTTAAGAATCAGCAAAGCATCCGGAGGATGAAGCACGACATGAAAGGACATACGGTCACACTGTCCGGGCTGCTTGCCGCAGGGCAGATCAGAGAGGCACAGACATACTTAAAAGGGGTGGAGGAAGAAATTGACACCCTGCTTGGACAGTATTGTTCCAATCCATACATCAACGCAGTGTTTACCCATTATGTTGGAAAATTTGAGGAAATGGGTGCGATATGCAAAATGGACATACAGATTGGGGAAGAAGTACTTCCCCATATGGAACTGTGTCAGATTTTATCAAATGAACTGGAAAATGCTTGTGACGCATTGAAAGGGCTGCCTGTAGATCAGCGCGAGATTTCTGTGTTAATGAAATATAACCGTGTATATCTGCTTACGCGCATCAGAAACCGATGCCGGAATGATCTGAATGTGGCAAGAGGTACAATCCCTTCTACCGATAAGAAGGGATACGACCATGGCTTTGGATTGATCACGATTAAAGAGGCTGCGGAGAGTCTTGGCGGGGACATGGTCTGTTATACAGAAAACGGTCTATTTGTGCTGGAGGTGATGATTCCGATCAAATCCTTTTCGTAACAGGAATGCATTTCATCTCGTTGTAAATGGGAATTCGGATATTTTGATAAAATAATCCCAGTTCCCATAATACTTTTGGCTGCGTTCACGGATTCAGGTATAAGGTAAACTTTAGTGTTGCCGCGCATATATGCAGAATAAACGCATGAACGAGA
>DKVL01000097.1 GCA_002491195.1 Lachnospiraceae bacterium UBA7179 | reverse complement strand
TAACTAAAAATCGGATTTTAGGTTGTATCTTAGTGACAGGTATTCCGGCAGCAGGAAAAAGCACTATGGCAGAAGTTCTGTCAGAAAGGTTGCAGCTGCCTGTTATTTCAAAGGATACCATAAAAGAATTGCTGTTTGACAATGTTGGTTTTCAGTTGAGAGCAGAAAAAGTAAAACTTGGAGTTGCCAGTATGGAAATCATGTATTATGTTGCAGGTCAGCTGATGAAAGCAGGACAGCCTTTTATCCTGGAGAACAATTTTGAATATTCGTCAAAACAGGGAATAAAAGATCTTTTAGAAACATATCAATATTGCGTATTGACCATTACCTTAACAGGTGATTACAAAGTGATCTACCAGCGTTTCCTGGAACGGGAAAGCAGTCCTGACAGGCACAGGGGGCATGTAGTGAATGACTGTTATCCGGAACAGAAAGAGAATCATCCAGAAACGATAAAAGCAAAAACGATTTCTTATGAAAACTTTGTCCGTGGAATCGAACAGAGGGGATTTGATGCCTTTTGTGTTGATGGCGGACAGATCAAAGTTGACACAACAGATTTTTCAAAAATGAATATGGAAGCGTTATTTTCACAGATTGCGGCATGGAAGGCGGAAATCCTACATGATTAAAATACAAAGAAGCAGGCATTTCAGATTAGTCGCTTACGATTGTGTTATTTAAAGGGTGAATGTGTTATTGCGGAATGTTAAAGATAATCTCAAAACAAAAGAATAGGATTTCTATCTTTTGATTATCTTTTGAAAACATACAAAATTTAAGGAAAATTCTGCAAAAGGCTTGATTTTAGGTGGTTTTTATCTTTTGATTATCTTTTGAAATGGTACAGGACGAAGGGAAAAAGGAGCGGAAATATGAAAATAGTTGATATGCATTGTGACACGATCTCTGAGATCTGGAAAAGCAGGAAACGCAGCATCTCCGGGGAAAGCGACGCGCCCTGGCAGCTTTCACGGAATCATTTGCAGATTGATCTTCAGAAAATGAAAAAAGCAGGGTACTTGCTGCAGAACTTTGCAATGTACGTAGACTTGAAAAAAGGACTTGATCCATTTGCGTATGTGTCTGAGCTAATCGACGTATTTTATGAGGAGATGGAAAAAAATAGAAATGACATATGCGTCGTAAAGACATATGATGAGATCCTCGAAAACGAGCGGCAGGGAAAACTATCTGCGCTCATGACGATCGAGGAGGGTGGATGCTGCAAGGGAGAGATCAGCAATCTGGAGCGGTTATATCAGCTCGGGGCGCGCATGATGACGCTGACCTGGAATTATCCCAATGAGCTTGCGAGCCCGAATATCTTTATAAGGAAGCAACAGTCGGGGAATCGCAAGGAACAGGGCGGCGTCAGGAATGCAGTGGAGAGTACATTGACAGGAGAAAATGAATCCGAAGGCAGTACAGTCAAAAACGATAAGGGATTCTGCCTGTTTGACAGTTCCCGGGGGCTGACAGAAAAAGGATATACATTTATCGAAAGAATGGAGGAGCTTGGCATCATCATCGACGTGTCGCATCTGTCTGACGCGGGCTTTTGGAATGTTGCGCGAAACACGAAAAAACCGTTTGTAGCAAGCCATTCCAATGCGCGTGCGCTGTGCGGACACTGCAGAAATCTCACGGATGACATGATCAGGACAATCGCGGAGCGGGGCGGTGTGATTGGACTCAACTACTATGGATGTTTCTTGAATGAGACGAATGACAGTCATTCCAGCGTGGCACGAATGGCAGCGCACGCACGCCATATGCTGAATACAGGGGGCAGTGAATGCCTAGGGCTTGGCTCTGATTTTGACGGGTTCAGCGGTGAGCTTGAGATTCAGGATTGTTCCCAGATGTATAAGCTTGTCGATGAGCTTGAGAGACAACATTTTACAAGCACTGAAATCGAGAACATCCTGTATCGGAATGTCATGCGGGTATACAAAGAAATGTTATAACATCATATTCAATATCAAGAAATTATTAGGCAGCGTGGATTACGTTGTATACAAAGAAATGTTATAACATCATATTATAGATAGGACAGTGAAACAAAAAAGGTACATATATAGTCAAAAACTATAACCAATAAAAGGAAAAAGGAACTGTACTTTTATCCGGATATCTGCTATAGTAATAATTGACATTACAATTCATACTAAATAAATAGGAAAAATGGAGATGCCAAAATGACGCTTGTTCAATTAAAGTACATTATCACGGTAGCGGGAGAAAACTCCTTCAATGACGCAGCAAAAGTTCTTTTTATATCACAGCCAAGTCTTTCCGCGGCAGTCCGTTCGCTGGAGAAAGAAATCGGGTTTGACATCTTCGTGCGGTCGAAGACGGGAATCACGCTGACGGCAAAAGGTGCGGAGTTCATCGGGTATGCAAAGTCGGTGATGGAGCAGTATGAGCTGCTGGAGGCAAAGTTCATTTCACAGACCAAAGTGCGCAAGACGTTCAGCGTTTCCATGCAGCATTATACGTTTGCGGTCAATGCGTTTGTGGAGCTTGTGAAGCAGTATGGAATGGATGAGTACGAGTTTGAGGTGTACGAGACCAAGACGTATGAAGTGATTGACAATGTCAGGAATCACAAGAGCGAGATTGGAATCCTGTATCTGAATGATTTTAACAAGAATGTGCTGACAAAACTGTTTGCAGAATATAGTCTGCAGTTTGAGCCCTTAATGGAGTGTGGGATCTATGTTTATCTGTGGAAAGGACACCCGCTCGCAGACCGGGAGGAGATTGCCTTAGAGGAGCTGGAAGAATATCCATGCCTTGGGTTTGCGCAGGGCGAGCACAATTCCTTTTACTTTGCGGAGGAGGTTTTGAGCACTTATCAGTACAAGCGTTTTATCCGCGCAAACGACAGGGCGACGCTGCTGAATTTAATGGTCGGGTTAAATGGATATACGCTGTGTTCGGGAATTATCTGTGAGGATCTTAACGGAAAAGATTACTGTGCGATCAAACTGAAATCAGACGAGAAAATGATCATTGGATACCTCTCTCGCAAGGACGCGCCGATCAGTGCGATCGGGCAGAAATATCTGGAAGAAATTGCAAAGTACAAGGACAAATTATTGGAATAGGTATTTATTATCATTTATAATATCATTTAATTAAAAAGGAACGGAGGAGTATTATGGCAAGGGGAATCGAGACGAAATGTCTGCACCTGGAGGAGGAAGAGGGCAGCAGTAATCATTATGGGGCGATCAGCTATCCGATTTTTCAGACAGCGACGTATGCGCATCCGGGCGTGGGCAGGAGCACCGGATATGATTACAGCAGGCTGCAGAATCCGACGAGGGAGCATCTGGAAAAAGTAGTGGCAGCGCTGGAAAACGGGATAGACGCGCTGGCGCTCTCGTCAGGTATGGCGGCGGTTACGCTGATGATGGAGCTGTTTCGTCCGGGCGATCACCTGATCGTGGACGCAGATCTGTATGGGGGAAGTATCCGTCTGTTTCGCAATGTTTCCGAGAAAAACGGCATTACGTTTTCCAGCATTGACTGTTACAATGCAGACGTGGAGCGTTATATCAATGAAAATACGAAGGCGGTCTATATTGAGACGCCAACCAATCCGATGATGAATGTAACGGATATCGAGGCACTCTCCAAAATCACAAAAAAGCATCATCTGCTGCTCATTGTTGACAACACATTCCTCTCGCCGTATTTTCAGAATCCGCTGGATTTGGGAGCGGATATCGTGGTACATAGCGGGACGAAATTCTTAGGCGGACACAATGACACGCTGGCTGGATTTCTGGTGACGAACAGGGAGGATATCAGCGAACGCTTACGTTTCCTGATCAAGACGACGGGAGCAGGGCTTGCGCCGTTTGACAGTTGGCTGATCCTGCGCGGTATCAAGACGCTGGGAATCCGCATGGAGCGCGCACAGGAAAATGCGATTGCGATCGCAAAGTGGCTGGAGGAACAAAAGGCTGTCATAAAGGTGATTTATCCAGGACTTCCCACACACCCAGGTTATGAGATCATGAAGCGTCAGGCACGGGGATTTGGTGCGATGATCACCTTTCAGGTCGAACGAAAAGAGCTTGCCCTGGCAATTCTTGAAAAAGTCAGGATGATCAGGTTTGCGGAGAGTCTTGGAGGCGTGGAAACGCTGATCACTTATCCGACAACACAGACACATGCAGATGTCCCAGAGGAGATCCGCGAGCGAAACGGGATTACGGAGAGCACACTGCGCATCTCTGTGGGAATTGAGGACATTAAAGATTTATTGGAGGAACTCGAGAGGGTTTTAAACAAGGCAGAGGAGGATGTATATGGCAGATCAGTTACAGGAGAAAAATCTTGATTTTGACAGGGTGATTGACAGGAGAAATACACGATGTCTGAAATATGATTTCACTCAAAAATACAAAATGCCGGGGGATGTACTCCCCCTGTGGGTGGCAGACATGGATTTCAAGACGTCTTCCTATGTTGAGGAGGCGCTTGTCGAGGCGGCACGACATGGAATTTTTGGTTACAGTGAAGTGCAGACGCCTTACTTTGAGATTGTGCGGGACTGGATGAAAAGGCATCACAATTGGGAGGTTTCGCAAGATTGGCTGATCAAGACGCCGGGCGTTGTATTTGCACTGGCGATGGCGGTGAAGGCCTATACATGCCCAGGGGATAGCATTCTGATCCAGCGCCCGGTCTACTATCCGTTTGCAGAGGTTATAGAGGACAATGGGCGCAGAGTGGTCAGCAATGACTTATATCTTGGCGGGGACAACCGCTATCATATCGATTTTGCTGATTTTGAGAATAAGATCATTGAGGAGAAGATTTCGTTGTTTTTCCTGTGCAGTCCGCATAACCCGGTGGGAAGAGTGTGGACCGAGGAGGAGCTTGTACGGCTTGGAGACATTTGCTTGAAGCATCATGTGACAGTGATCAGCGATGAGATTCATGCGGATTTTGTGTTCAAGGGAAAGCACCATGTCTTTGCCGGACTGAAAGAAGCGTACAAGGATATCACGATTACCTGCACTTCGCCGAGTAAGACCTTTAATCTGGCGGGTATGATGATTTCAAATATTTTTATTCCAAACAGGGAACTGCGCCATCAGTTCCACAAGCAGCTGGACGCGGCAGGAATCAGCCAGCTTGGTGTGATGGGGCTGGTCGCGTGCGAGGCTGCTTACAGCAAAGGCGAGGAATGGTATCAGGCAATGCACGCATATGTGGCGGACAACATCGCGTTTACCAGAAAATATGTGGAGGAGAATCTGGCGGGCGTGCATATGACAGAGCATGAGGGAACTTATCTGGTGTGGCTTGATTTCCGAGATACAGGATACAGTGCGGAAGCGTTGGAGACGCTGATCATTCACAAGGCAAAGCTCTGGCTTGACAGCGGAAAGATCTTTGGGGAGAGCGGCAGAGGATTCCAGAGAATCAATGTGGCGTGTCCGCGGAGCGTTTTGAAGGAAGCATTGGACCGAATCAGGCAGGCGCTGGAACAGGAAGGACTTTGATTAGCGAAAAACTATCATATGCGCAGGCCAAATCCTATAACGATATTTGCAAAAAACGATTGACTGTATCAAAGCGGCGGTGTATAATGTGAAACATAGAACTTATTAATCCTATAGAAAAAGTAGGAAATAACAAACGAACAAGGACGTAATCAGGAAAGGAGGATGACCTATGAAAAGAAATCAGAGCGCTGTTCAGACTAGAAACGATATGTGTTGCTGCTGTCAGACTGTATGCGAGAATATGGTTTCCTTTTCCTATACAATATGCGTCTAGCTTGCGGGATGATTGAGTAGGCAGTTGTCATATGTGTATGGCAGCTGCTTTTTTCTTGCCATCAGGAACGAGGATGCTGTAGCCGCTGGAAGTGTGAAGAGATTTTCTAAGCGGCCAAAAGACACCCGCTAAGAAAATCTAAAGCTTCACACAGAAGAACGCAAAAGCAGCGTTCTTCGCGGATTGTTTAGGCGCTGCGTCGGCATGACTGGAAGCGTGCAAAACCGGAAGCAGCAAAACAGTGTGTGAACAATAAGGAATCGTCAGGGAGGAGAAAAGATTATGATTGAATTTAAAAATGTGAGTAAGGAATTTGAGGTGAAGGACAAAAAAGTGCAGGCATTAAAGGATGTGACACTGAAAATCGAGAAGGGGGATATTTATGGAATCATAGGTTTTTCCGGCGCTGGAAAGTCAACCCTGCTGCGTGTGATCAATGCATTGGAAAAGCCGACAGCCGGGGAAGTGTTGATCGACGGAGAGGATATCAATAAGCTTTCGGCGAAGGCTTTACGGGCAAAGCGCAAGCAGATCGGAATGATCTTCCAGCAGTTTAACTTGCTGGAGACAAAGACCGTCTATGAGAATGTCGCGCTTCCGCTCAAATTGAATAAAGTGCCAAAGAATCAGATCCGCAAAAAGGTGGAGGAGATTCTGGAATTTGTGGAACTCTCGGATAAGCGGGATGTCTACCCGTCAAAGCTGTCAGGCGGTCAGAAACAGCGTGTTGGCATCGCGAGGGCGCTGGCAACAAATCCATCCATTTTACTGAGTGATGAGGCGACAAGCGCACTGGATCCCAAGACGACGACGGCAATCCTGCAGCTGCTCAAAAAGATCAACCGGGAGCTGCACATCACGATCGTGCTGATTACGCATGAGATGAATGTCATCCAAAGCGTATGCAATCATGTAGCTGTGATGGAAAATGGTGAGATCGTAGAGAAGGGCGATGTGATCGATGTCTTCAGCGAGCCAAAGGAGATCATCACGAAGAACTTTGTAAAGACAGTGATCCCTGACAGTGTTCCGGATAAGTTGATCCAAAGCATTCAGAGCGACACCAGAAATTACAAAATCCTGCGCTTGAAATTTCTGGATTCTGACAGCACCGAGTCAGTTCTTGCTGCGATCAACAAGCGATACGATGTGGAGACCAATATTTTATTTGCAAATATCAGTGAGATACAGGAGAGCATTCTTGGAATCATCATTGTGCAGATTATAGGAAGTTCTGCGGAAATTGTCAAGGCACAGTCGTATCTCAAATCGCAGAAAGTCGGTTATCAGGAAGTCGGTCTTGGGGAAACGCAGGCACAGTTGTATGCGCAAGATCCATCCGATGCATACGTAACTGATACCGTACCTGCGTAAAAGGGTAGTGATGGGAAGGAAAAGCGGTTTCATGCGCTAATCTGGACACAGGAATGGAGGAATATTATGAGAGAATCAATTGAAAATTTTTTAGGAATACCATTGAGTAAAATCAGTGTTTCCATCAGTGAGACAATATATATGGTAAGCATTGCGTTGCTCATAGGAGCAGTGTTGGCATTTATCATATCGATTATTCTGATCTTTACGAGAAAGGGAGGGCTGTATCAAAATACCATCGTCTACAATGTGATTAATATTATCATCAATGTGATACGAAGCACACCGTTTGTCGTTCTGCTGATTGCTGTGATGCCATTGACCAAGGCGCTCATCGGAACGCGGATAGGGCCTACAGCGGCGATTGTGCCACTGACGATCTATATCGTACCGTTTCTGTCGCGTCTGATGGAGAACTCGTTACTTGACACCGGAAAAGGAATTTTGGAGGCAGCGCAGTCCATGGGAGCAACTTCCTGGCAGATCATCTTTTACTTTATCCTGCCGGAGTCCAAAGGTTCCCTGATCCTGTCATTGACAACAGGAATCGTAGGGCTCATCGGCGCCAGCGCGATGGCGGGATACATCGGCGGCGGTGGCATAGGAAGCCTTGTGCTGAATTACGGATATAACAGATTCAATTTTGAGTTGATGTATTCCCTTGTCATTTTATTAATCATTGTAACGCAGATTGTGCAGTCATTGGGAAACAGCTTTGCGCAGCGGGCAAGAAAAAACAATTAAAATAGTGTTTTCACAAGAATGGAGGATTATTATGAAGAATTTAAAAAAGGTAGTTGTAACGACAATATTTGCAGCAGTGTTAGGGACCATTGGTCTTACCGGATGCGGGAAAACTGCAGATAACACGGTGAGCAATGCGGTGTCTGGGGAAAAGACAGAGATTGTGTACGGAAAAGGAGCAGGCCCTTATTCAGAACTATTTGAGGATGCGATCATACCTATTTTGGAGAAAAAAGGATATACATTCAAAGTATCAGAACTTGACCTGAATCAGGCCGATGCCGCAATCACAAGCGGGGATGTTGACTTGTCTGTTGAACAGCACAGGGCATATATGGATGCGTTTAACGAGCAGGCGGGTGGTCATCTGGTGGCGCTCTCTAAGATTCCGACAGTGCCGGCGTCCATCTTTTCAGAGAAACATGATTCTATTGATGAGATTGGAGACGGAATGGTCGTTGCAGTGCCGCAGGATGCCGGAAATCAGGCGAGAGCTTATGTAATGCTGCAGGATATCGGATGGATTACCTTAAAAGAAGGGACGGATTATGCGACAGCATCGACGGAGGACATTGACCAGAACCCATACAATCTGAAATTTTATGAGCTGCAGACGAGTTATATTGCGACGAGTTTAAGTGATTTTGATTATGGTGTGATCACAGGCAGTATTGTATATAATGCGGGAATTGATCCCTCTACGGCACTGTTCCATGAAAATCTGACGGATAGTTTCTGGCTGCAGGTGGTTGTGGACGAGAAAAATAAGGATACACAGTGGGTAAAAGATGTTGTGGCAGCGTATCAGTCAGAGGAGTTTCTGACATGGATCAAAGAGAACAATGGACCAAAATATAATGAACTCTGGTCTATTCCGGAATATTAATACGATAAAATGAATATAGCCATGCTGCACGAATCAAGTCAGGTGCAGCTGGCAGGAGCGATGTTACAGAGATCGTTGAGGAGGGAAATATTGATGGATACAGTAGAAAAGAAGATTATAGATCTTATTGACAGTCACAGGGATGAAATCATAGATTTCGCGCGGGATATCTATTGCCATGCGGAATTGGGATACAAAGAGTTTGAGACATCAAAAAAATTTGTGGAATTTAGCAGAAAACTGGGACTGACAGTAACGGAAGGGCTGGCAGTGACCGGCGCAAAGGCGTACCTGAATCAGGACAAGAAGGACGAGATCAGTCTTGCATTGATCGGCGAGCTGGATGCACTGCGCATTCCAAATCATGAATATGCCAATCCGAAGACGCAGGCGGCTCACTGCTGCGGACACCATGCGCAGCTGGCGGGAATCGTGGGGGCGGCAATCGCGCTCTCCACGCCGGAGGTCGCACAGGAGCTTGACGGACAGGTTGTATTTTTCGCAGTTCCGGCAGAAGAATACGGAGAAATCGAGTTCAAGAACCAGCTGCGGGAAGAGGGAAAGATCAAGTATGGCGGCGGTAAGTGCGAGTTGATTCGCATTGGTGCATTTGATGACATCGATCTCAATATTGCGCATCACAGCGCAAACGGAAACGTTGTTTCTTTCAAACAGGGCGCAAACAACGGGTTTGTGAGCAAGGTAATCAAGTATAATGGCAAGGCGGCTCACGCCGCCGGAAGCCCACAGCTTGGCATCAACGCGCTCAATGCGGCGTCGATCGGGCTGACCGCGCTTGCGTATCACAGGGAGACTTTTAAGGATTCTGACCATGTCAGGATCCACCCGATCGTGACAAAAGGCGGAAATCTCGTCAATGTTGTGCCGGATGAAGTGATTATCGAGACGCTTGTCCGCGCATCCAATCAGGATGCGATCGTGGATGCGGCGGAGAAGACAGACCGGTCATTCTTTGCAGGCGGAGCAGCGATCGGTGCATCGGTTGAGATCGAAACAATGCCGGGATATCTGCCCACACTTCCGCAGGAGCCAAATGCGGAGCTGGTGGCGGCAGCGAAAATTGCTGTTGACAGCCAATATGAGGTTGAGATTGCCGATGACAAGGGCAGCGTCAGCGGCGGTTCGACGGATGTGGGAGATGTACAGCACATTCTTCCGGTGTACACTTTCCAGACCGGCGGAATCGAGGGGAATTTCCACAGTGCGGAGTTCAAGGTCGTTGACGAGGAGCTTGCGTATATCGTGACAGCAAAGATCTTTGCACTCGGGGCGTACAGGCTATTAAAGGATGGTGCAAAAGAGGCAAAAAAGATTGCCGCAGAGTATCAGCCGAAATTTACCAAGGAAGAATATATCGCGTTTATGGATTCCATGATCAAGAAGGAAATACGATGAAAAACACAAAGTTTCATAGAATTCCTGACGAATCGCGCCAGCAGACAGATTGACGCACTGCGGACCTTCTGCCATGATGTGTGATGCCGGGCAATTGTAATTGTGGCGGTCACACATCAGCTGCCCGATATCACACATTACGGGCAGAGTGGCGTCTGTTTTGTGGGATTGTCACAACAGGATCTCATGAAAGGCCGCATCGTGCGTCAGTGCGCTGCGGTTCTGATAGTCAAATAAAATGTGGGAGGGGATTGTCAGTTTTTCTGTGCGGTCTTTGGGGGATTCTTCCCACACGCGGTATGAGAACTGTTCAATGTGCGTCATTCGCAAAAGCTGCACAGATGTATAATTGTCATAGCCTTTCAGATAGGTATGTGCCTTTTCCTCATGTTCGAAGAACTGGCGCACTTTTTTCTTTTCTGCTGTATCCGTATCGATGACATTTTCCGGTGCGAAGTCTGGTCTGCTCTTTAAGTTCTCGCGCAGATACAGGTCAAAAGTGAGGAGCTCGACAAAAAGAGCACGTTTGTCCGATGCGGCAGAGCATGCAAAGTCCAACAGTACCTGATAGCGGTAACTCCTGGAGGGCGTGTTGGTCAGATATCCGTTTGCGCGGTAATAGTCTGCAAGAGCCTCGTACATATGGAACGGAGAGGCAAATTCCTGGATTACGACGGGAAGGGTATGGGTAAACTGGTTGGAATTATAGTAGATTTCTACCATTTCCTCGACACCCTTTAAGTTCAAAATATCATCAAAGCTGAGCCATTTGGTATACAGTACTTCGTAGGGAGGTTTGGAACCGTAGACAATCCCGTATTGATCGGCGCACTGTTCCAGCGGGGAACCTTTCAACACTTTCAAAAAGCCAAGCTGTAATTGGTTTGGCGCCATCGCGTACACGTCGTTAAAAGAACTGACAAAGCTGTCATAATCCTCGTATGGAAGTCCGGCAATCAGATCAAGGTGCTGGTGGATATTTTGGAAATGATGGATGGCGGCCACGGTTCTGCGGAGCGCGTCAATGTTCATATGGCGGTTGATCGCCCGCAGTGTCGTTTCATTGGTGGACTGCACACCGATTTCGAGCTGAATCAGGCCAGGGCGCATATTGCGCATCACTTCGAGCTGTCGGTTGGTCAGCAAGTCCGCTGCGATTTCAAAGTGAAAGTTTGTGATTCCATTGTCATTTTCCAGCAGATAATTCCAGATCGTTAGCGCGTGCTGTTCATTGCAGTTAAAGGTGCGGTCAATAAACTTGACTTGAGGTACTTTGTGGTCCAGGAAATACTGCAGCTCGGATTTTACAGTTTCGATGTCACGCAGACGGACTTTCCTGTCAATGGATGAGAGGCAGTAAGCGCACTGAAATGGGCAGCCGCGCTGGGATTCGTAGTAGACGATACGGTTTTTGAAAGTGTCGAGGGAATCATTTTGGGACTCGCTGGTGTGAAGTTCGGCTGACTCGCAGTTTGTCCCGGGGGATGAAAGCGCAAATTTATAGATCGTTGTCCTGGGGGACGAAAGTGCAGGATTGTATATAAAAGGAAGTTTGTTGATATCCGTAAGATTTCGCTCACTGGTAAAGCCATCTTTGCAGACAATTCCTTTGATATCCTGCAGCGTTATCACGTGTTCCCAGTAATATCTCAGAAGTTCCAAAAAGGTCTCCTCACCCTCACCGATCATGATTCCAGTGAGTTGGGGAAAATCCCGCATCAATTTTTCTGCATGAAATGAAACCTCTGGACCGCCAAGCCAGAGCGCGGTATCGGGCAGCAGTTTGGGCAGTTCTGCAAGCAGATCCTGTATCATATTCCAATTCCAGATATAGCACGAAAAGGCTGCCATTCGCGGTCTTTTTTGATATAAGTCGGCTAAGATGGCATTTAACGGCTGGTTGATCGTATACTCCGCAATCTCGAGTGTGCAGCCATCGGAACGGTCAGGGTAGTACTTGTCCGCGTAGGCTTTCAGACTGTAGACGGCTGGATTGGAGTGGATGTATTTGGCGTTGATTCCAATTAGAAGGACGTTGTTGTTTGCGGTTTGGTTCATAGTTTTTGGCTCCCTATCTGTTAATGTGGTAATCGTATTATATCAAAAAATGTCGGATCGCAAAACTATTTTTGCATGGATCTTTGCCTGTTACTGGAACGGAGTGAGCAGTAACGATGTACAAACAGTAACTTGATGTTTCATAAAAAATGAATGGAATCGTGTGTACAGATGTGGTAGGATGTTCATATAAGCAATATAAACTGTCGCGCAACAAATATGAGGATATAGAAGAATATCTGGATTTTGAATAACAATTAAGCAAAGGAGGGAGAATCCATTATCTGTCATAAAACAGAATTTTAGGGCGATCTGGCGGATATGGAGACAGAGGAAGATGGGGGAAGTGGTCAAAGAATGTATTGATTCTTTTATTATGGACATCAATCACGCCATAGACTGGAAATATTTAAAGAGCAGGCGCATGTTAAAGAAACAGGTCAATGAGATCATTTTTCAGATCGATTTCTATTCGTCTAAATATAATGACAATTCAAGAATAGAGATTCGCAGCGAGTGCAGGGTTTGGTGCAGGCGCTATGACAAATCATTGACGATAAAAAGCGGAATTGCGAATATTTCATTTTTGCCTGAGGCTGGATATTGGTGGGATATTCAAAAGGAAAACAGCAGAGAAAACACGTTTCAGTCGATTATAAAAGAAATTCATACAAAAGTACTGCCTATCGTGGAAGAGATGGAAAAGGATTATAACAGCGGATTGCGGGAACTTGTCTATCGCTATGGTTTTAATGCATTTTCTAACTCCATACAGTTCATTGATGAAGTGCTGGGCAGGGAAGAAGCTTTCCAGGCAGCTGGTGAATATTCTAAGAATTTTTCCGAAATGGAGAGAAATATATTGAAAAGATTTGCGAGAGGGGAGTGCAAGTTAGTGAATGAAAGGAATTTGCACTACATGATCGAAAATCAGTTGATCACTGTATAGCTGGTTGGCTATGAAGCTGAATGTTTATGGATAACGGAAAGGGGACAAAAATGGCTGGAAAAAAGAAAGAAACTGAAGAGAAGCAGCAGTCGGAGATGAAAGAATATATCAGGGGAGCAGGAGGAACCATTGTCAGCAAGTCTGTCTTAAACGGCACGTCAAGGCTGAAATGGCTGTTTCGGGAGGACAGCGAGTATGGAAATGGGTGGGTGGCATTTGGCGATACCGACACACAGGAATATGTGGACAATGCTGAAAACATGGCGATCGTTGACTTTAATACCCTTGCCAATATCGAGCCGACGGTGGTGAATGTATTTTATATGCCGGTGGGCAGCGACCTGGAATTGCGTTCCGACAAAACGGGAAAATATTTTGTTGATACGAGGACTGGCAAGGAGATTCGCGAGCCGGTGAAACATCCGATGCAGGCTGCCTTTGAAAAGAACTTGAAGTTCCTGAATCAGAAGACGTATCCGACGGATTTTTTTCGGATGCTGTTTACGGAAAGCGATAAGTTGAATATGGTTCAGGCAGGAGAGACGGATTTCCCCACCGGAGAAGTGGTGCTCGCAGACCCGCTTTCTTATCTGGGGACTCAGTACGAGACGGTTCTGGATCAGAGAATCCCGGCTGGAAGGTATCCGGTGGAATTGTCCGTGTGCCGTTCCAGGATTGCGGGCCTGCGGATTGCTGCGGCGAGGCTCAGGGTTAGCGATGGACAGGCCGTGCGCTATGAGATTGCGATGCCCAAAGGAAGTACGGTCCCTCCATTTTTCGGCGTAGACGCGGGGCTCGCCTGCTTTGCGGATGCAAAAACATCGGAGGACTATCGGATATTTTGGGATCAATGGTGGAAAGAAAATCCTGGGAAGAACAGATATACGGATTATTTTGAAGCCCTTTTTCAGAAAAGCTATGAAATGTATCCGGAGGTACAGAATCAAGGCGGGAATTTTCTCTCCTGGCAGCTGCCGGAAACCGGACAAAGACTTGTTCTGTTTTCAAGCGGCATGGGAGATGGCATATTCAGCGGATATTGGGGGCTGGACGAGAAAGGGAAGATTGTAAGCCTTGTGGTGCCCTTTATGAATCCGGAGTTTTTTTGATGAGCGTGCGTTGGAAAATGTATCAATTGAGAAGGAGTGCGGAAAGTGTTACTGCTGGCAGTGTGCGATGATAGGCCGATGGAGTGTGTCGATCTTGCAAGACAGATTGAGCAAATGTTGAAACAGTCTGCGGTTGATCATGTGATCAAAAAATATTTCAGCGGACAGGAATTGCTTTGCAGCAAAGAAACCTTTGATATGATTTTTCTTGACATAAAAATGCCGGGATTGAGCGGCATGGAGCTGGCAAAGAAGATCAGGGAACAGGAAAAGCAGAGTCTGATTATATTTATTACGTCGGCGAGCGAGTACGTTTTTGAGGCATTTGAGGTGGAAGCGTTTCAATATCTGGTCAAGCCAATACAGTGCAGAAAGTTGGAAAATGTTCTGGAAAAAGCCCTGAAAAGGATACAGACTGATGAAAATGCTGGTTTTCTGCTCGTATCAGCAGACCGTCAGACAAGAAAGATTTTGTTGAAAGACATTTTGTATATCGAGTCAGTAGGCAGGATCGCAAAAATCCATTGTCGGGAAGGAACGCTGGAAACCTATGAACAGATCGGTGTTTTGGAGGATAAACTGTCAGAAAAGGCTTTCTTTCGATGTCATAAATGCTTTCTTGTAAATTTGGATTCCGTGGATGCCTTTCATAAGACTGAGATCACTCTGGAGAATGGGGAAACGATCATGCTGGCCAAGAGACGATATGAGGATTTTCAGAAGGCGATCCTGTCATATATGAAAGGAAAGGGCGGTATTTTATGATGGGCCTTGAGCAGAGTGTGGCGTTTATTTTGCGTGCATTCGTTTCTATGATATGGCTTGTGAGTCTGAGGAGACTGGGCAGTATTTTTTTTCACAAGAAAGATGGTACCGTGTGGAAATGGATCTGTTATCTCATTCTGTTAATTGCGACGAATATCTGGATGACGGGTAATTATATGCTTTGTGCCGTCACGCAACAGACCTTGCTGATGCTATTCTTTTTTGTGCACACGGGCGCCTCAAAGGAAATGTGTCAGCGGAATCAGTGGGAAAGATTAGGATTGGCGGGCGTGATTGTTTCCACCTGGGAGTTTGTGTGGAATGCTGCTAATGCTGTACTGTCGATTTGTAATATTGTATTCCTGGGTGGTTCGCCGTTGTCATATCTCATAACCATTCTTTCCTTTTTGATTACTGCTATTTGTATGGATATTCTCTTTGGCAGGACGAAGCTGGCGGAGGGAAGCTTTCTGCGCGGGAGTGGGAAAATTCTGTTTTCGGTCGCAAGTCTGCTGCTGATTTTGATAGATTTGTGCAATTTTGGGATTACGCGGGGAATTGTGATGGTGTCTGACAATGGAGCGGAATATTGGAACATCACACACAATGAACTGCTCACACATCTGGAAGTGCTGACGGTATCTGGCCTGTGCCTGGTGATCTGTCTGTCGCTGCTTTTTGGCATGAACAGGCTGATTGGGTATATCACGGTGGACAATCTGCGCAAAATGGAAATCAGCCGTTATCAGAGTATGTTGGAACAATACAGGGAACAGGCGAATGTGCGGCATGATCTGAAGAACCATTTTATAAGCTTGTCGGCTCTGGCTGAGCAGAAAGAATGGGATAAGCTTCAGGAATACTTGTCAAGAATCTGCAATGCGGGATTGATCGGCGAAGAAGATATTGAAACTGGAAACAGTGTAGTCAATGCCATCATCAACACCAAAAGACAGACTGCAAAGCAAAAGGGGATCGTGTTTGATTGCAGCATGAATATCGCAAAACCGCTTGCGATCGACGAGTATGATCTGTGTATCATATGGGGAAACTTCCTTGATAATGCCATCAAAGCCGCGGAGGGGGGCAGAAGAGAAAACAGTCTGTGTTCAGGCGGAAATCGTAAAAAAGAATTTGATCGTCAGTGTCAGAAATTCAGTGGCGGCGGGGATACTGCCAAGAGAATTTGGGAGGCGGAATTGGGGAACTGGCCTAAAGAATGTCGATAAGATTGTGCAGAGGGAAAATGGGATTATGGAAATTGAAGTGACAGACAATGCCTTTGAAATTTCTATCATGCTGCCAATCGTTGATGCGTAAATTAACATCGTGCGGCGTTTCTTGTGCCTTTTATTTTCATGGGAACTGTTTCGTGCCGTACATGACATGAAATGAACCGAATATGTCATTTTTATAATAAAACGCTTCTTTACTTCCGAAAACCATATTGAAAACTTGTTAATCAAATATTCATATTCGAAATCAAAAAAGGAGGATTTTTATGAAAGCTGGAAGTATGGAAGGATTAATCGGGGCAAGTATCAATATGAAGCTGACGCGCACACCAATGCGGGTATTTAAGGAGGCGGAGCGCAGGGGAGATACCGAAACGATGGAACGCGCGATGGGGTATGTCACTGATTTCCGAAAGGAGGCACACGAATGCAGTGACAGAGCGCAGGATGAGCTTGCAAAGGAACTCAAGGAGGAGCGCAAGGAGCAGGAAATCAGACGGAAACAGGCTCTGGAAAACAAAGAGGACACAAAGGAATATGTGGAAAAGGTACAGGAGAAGAACGGGCAGGAGCTTTCGAAAACGGATCGTGTAGAGATCAGTGAAGAAGGAAAGAT
Source organism: Lachnospiraceae bacterium UBA7179 (assembly GCA_002491195.1). Taxonomy (GTDB): domain Bacteria; phylum Bacillota; class Clostridia; order Lachnospirales; family Lachnospiraceae; genus COE1. The sequence goes on along the minus strand of DKVL01000097.1, from coordinate 3,837 downwards.
CGTACTTAAAAATAATTCCCAGACAGAGAAGACTGCGACGACTGTGGAAAACACTGATGTGAAACTGTATACGGACGAGGGGAAACCAAGGGTGGTCGAACCGTCTGCGGAAACGGATGACAAAAAGATTGATATTAGTGCCTAGAACAAATATTCTAATTGGTGGCTTCTGACATTGGAATAGCTTTCGCCAGTGAGGCGCATTACAGTGTTAATGGATCAGAAGTGCCTAAGGCGGAGTGTGAACAAAAATGGAGAAGGCGTATGGAGCAAATAAGCAGATAATAGAAGGTGATAAATGGATGGGGTGATTTTGTTATTGCAGGAGTTCCTATCATACAGTATAATATAGTTAGATTAATGATGCTTACATTTGAACAGCGAATGAGGTTAGGACTATGATTAACACAAAGTATAAAGACCGGCTTTTTTCATTTATATTTGGCAATGCACAGAGAAAGGACTGGACATTGAGCCTGTACAATGCAGTGAACGGCTCATCTTATACAAACCCAGATGATATCGAACTTATGACGATGGAAGATGTCCTGTACATGGGAATGAAAAATGACATGTCATTTCTTCTGATGGATACCGCAAACATATATGAGCAGCAGTCCACGTACAACCCAAATATGCCGATACGAAAACTGATGTATGCAGCGCGCCTGTATGACAGATATATTCATTTAAAGAAGCTGAACATCTACAGTACAAGGCAGGTGCATCTTCCGGTGCCGAAGTTGGTGACATTTTATAATGGTAAGGATGACAGGGAAGACAGAATACTGGAGTTAAAGGATGCATTTCAGACGGAGGACGGACAGTCCATAAAAGCTGAGCCGGATATCCAGGTGCGTGTGCGGATGATCAACATTAATTACGGGAAGAACAGGGAATTGATGGCGGCATGTAAACCTCTTTCAGATTATGCATGGTTCATAGAAGAGATACGAAAATATAAGGAAACGATGGAGATCGAATCGGCAGTAGATCATGCATTGGAGAACATGCCAGGAGATTCCCTGCTGAAAGATTTTCTGACTGCAAATAAAGCGGAGGTGAAGCAGATGTGTATTACAGAGTATAATGAGGCAGAGACAATGGAGCAGTTCCGAGAGGAAGGCCGCAAAGAGGGGCAGGAAGAGGGTGAGATGCTTCGTTTGATTAAAATGGTATACAAGAAGATGCTGAAAGGAAAGACAAATGAAGAAATTGCTGCTGATATGGAAGAGGACATTGTCTTGATTGAGCAGATTAAGAAGGCAGTGATTGAGTACAAAAAAGATTGTGGCAGTGAAGAATTTCAGGCGGCCAGGGTATTGGAATATTACGAAAAAAATAAAAAGGCGTTGTAAAACGTCTTTTCTCATTTTGGTGCACACAGGCACCCGGAAAAAGAGATGAAGGTATATGTTAGATATTGATAATGATGATATTCCAGCAATTGAGGTGTGCTGTCAAAAGCGGTTATGATTGGTTATATGAGATTGGAGATGTGGAAGCAACACAACCGCATGAGTATACTTATGAGGAACTGTTAAGGGCGTTAGGTGAAGAAAGGAGAATCAATGATCATGGTATCAAACGAATCAATGACAGAAGCTTTGATTGACAGGTATCGAAGCGAGGACATGGGCAGCAGGTTGGACAAAGACAAATTGATCGGATTGTTTAAGGAGGCTGTGAAGGATTATTATCCACAATTGAAGGCACAGTATGCTGGACAGTCGATTTATGGGATTTCCTTTGAAATTGCAAACATTGTACAGCGAATTTATGACGATGACTTTTATACGATCGTCTATTTCAATACAGAGGAAATGTATGCAGAGAATATTCAAAATCGCGAGGAGGATGAGAAAGACCTGTGCCGTTTTGGGGCGTGGGCAGAGTGGGATATGGTAACAGCGGAGTCTGCTCTGTTTGAACAGATTCAGGATTATTTAAAACAAAACAGCCTCAATCTTCCCTTATCGATCTCAAAATATGCGGATTATTTGCCAGAAGAAGCGACAGAGTGGTATGAAGAAAATGAAATAGATTTTGAGGATGCATTTGAAGAGGAACGCGAGCAGATTCGCATGTGGATGGCCGAAGCCTTGGGTGCATTGCGGAAGGAAGGTTTTTGGGAGGAACAGGGGAATGCGGATATTTATGTGATCCCGTTTGATGGGGAGTGCGATATTGAATATGAAGAAATAGTACAAACATTCCATGAAATGGACCAAGGCTGCCATGGAACAGAATTTTTGGACTATCTGGCGGACATGGAAATGGAAGATGCGTGAGATCGCCGATCAAGCCATGAACTAGAAATTTTTTCCTGGAAGTTACCAGAACCAGACAGAGAATGAGGCATGGGGGAGGGAGCCGCTCAGAGAATGGAAAGGAGCTATGAAAAGAGGGGGGAAAAGTTAATGAAGAATATTGAGAAACTTTATCAAAAACTCTCAGAAATTGATAACGAAGAATTCTATTTAATAGAAGGAGAGTTTATCTTGGAATTGTATCATTGTGTTCCAACTGAGAAGAGACCATTATGTGTAACTGCTTTATTCACAGTATCAAATTGGTTTGCAATGTCCCAGAGAAGCGGCGTGTGGACCTTTTATGAAGCAACAGCTCCGAAAGATATTGAATCAACGATACAGTTCCTGGAACTGGAAGGCGATGCAGAATTAGCCTCTAAGTTACGTTATGGGGCACATGATTATCAAAATTCCAAATATGATGGTAATTGGAATTATCCAGAGGAGTGGATTGAGGAATCCGAAGAAATTGATCAGTGGATAACTGATCATGAAAATGAGTTATTTATGTGGGAAAAGATGCTGCTGATTGACAATAAAAAACGATTTGTTCTTTGATGGACGCAGCGGAGGCGGAACAAAATGGATATTAAGGCACAATTTAATCTGATCGCGGAAGAGTATGATGGCAAACGTAAAAAATTTATCCCATGTTTTGACGATTTCTATATAAAAACAACTCAATTTATCACTTTCAATATCAATGAGCCCAAACGAATCATTGATCTGGGCGCAGGAACAGGATTATTAACATATTATTGGTATCAGCAGTATCCCAATGCCGCGTATGTGCTCGTGGATATTGCGGATGAAATGCTAAATGTGGCACAAAAGAGATTTGATGGTATTAAAAACATATCGTATCAAGCTGAAAATTACATGAACGAGTTACCAGAGACGATGTTTGATACAGTGATCTCTGCGTTATCCATTCATCATTTGGAAGATGAGGGTAAGATAAAATTGTTTGCGAGGATATACGACAGACTGCCAAACAGCGGATTGTTTCTAAACTATGACCAGTTTTGCGCAGCACAGCCAGAAATGAACTGGTGGTATGACATTTATTGGGAAAGTCAGTTGATGAACAGCGGATTGACAGAGCAGGATATAGCCCTGTGGAAAGAGCGCAGAAAACTCGACAGGGAATGTTCTGTCGAATGGGAAACAACGATGTTAAGGAAATGTGGGTTTCAGGCTGTTGAGTGTGTCTACTCCTCTCAAAAATTTGCGGTGATCGCTGCGATCAAGTAGGACGGAAGGCGTAAGGCAGCTCACGGTATCATAGGATATGGAAAAGAGCTTTATCCAAGCATTCAGGCAAAGGCGGTGCGGCTTTGTTATTATTCCTGCCATTTGCCTGGCATTGGCACAAACCATACAGTCCACAAGTCTAATTCCTGACTGGATAGAGCACTAATTTTTCTTGCATGAAATGGTTATGAACTATATTAGAGCGTGTTTGAAAAATCATTCCTACCATCTGCACGCCCCACTTTGTGTGATATTTGCGCCAAATTCAGGT
>DKVL01000086.1:24247-44149 GCA_002491195.1 Lachnospiraceae bacterium UBA7179 | reverse complement strand
GAGCGTGTTTGAAAAATCATTCCTACCATCTGCACGCCCCATTTTGCGTGATATTTGCGCCAAATTCAGGTTACATAGCCCGCTATATGCGCCCTTCATTTGGCCAATCATCTGTAAGATGATTTAATCTCCCACAAACTGTGACGCACATCTGGCAGAAAGCATTTTTCAAACACGCTCTAAGGAACTGCACAGTATAAAGAGCAGCAGGACTACAGGTAGAAAGGCGAAAGCATGGAAAATAAAAAGAAAAAAAACGTATTCTGGATTCTGGTGAGCATTCCTTATATTATTTTTGCCATATCGATCGGGATAGCATGCTATGACGAATACCTGGTCAAGACAAAGGAATTGGTGATTGATCCATGTATTGTGAGGGGAACGAGCTATGATGGCAGTAAGATGTTGGTGGTTGTGCAGCTGCCTGACGGTGAGTTTGCAATCGTTGACGCGACCATTTATAAATACAGAAGCGCTCCGGATCATCCCTTTATCACGAAATTAGATTTGATCCGGTGCAGATGGAAGGACGGGGATACGGGTAAATTGGGATATACCAGTAAAGAGAAAGGTGATATCCATTATTGATTGGAGGGATGCTGTGTGAACGTTACGCATGACAAAGGGAACGGGCGAAAACGATTGAAGCAGGCAATCGGGCTGTTTTTGGGGCTGCTCTTTATCTTTTCTCCCCTGATCGGTTTTATGGGCATCAGGTATAGCGCTGATGTATATTCCAGAAAACGCTCAGTGATTGTCGATGACTGCGTTGTCAAAGCGGTCGTTGAGGCACCGAAGGAAATCCTTTTTGCGGTGGAGCTTCCTGACCAGTGGTATTCCTTTTGGCCAGACATGCGCGTCGTGCATGCATATGGGAAGCGGGAAAAAGATCGGCGGGAGGTTGAGATTGGCGATACCGTTACGTGTGCGTTTCCAGACCGGAATACTGGCAATAAAGGATATGTTGTGTGGTAAGGACAGAGTAAGCCATTTATTTATGAACAGTATCATAGGCGGAGGCAGTATTTTATGAAAGCGTTAGAGTATCAGAGCAAAAAATGGGAGAAGGTGGTCGCACATGTGCTTGCGGGAGAGAAGGAGAGCGGTGCAGATTATCAGCGTGAGATCAATGTGCTTGCAGAAGAGTGTGCAGAGACCTCTGATTATTATAGAATGTGTGTATGCATTACCAGAGACTATAACATACTGACCTGGGAGTATTTTGTCAAAGGTAATGGCAGAAAGCTAGTAGAGACGACATACCTGGCAGTGAAATCGTACTTTTATGCGTATCGAATGAAAAAAGCCTGCGTTCCGACAAAGCAGGCTTATACCAATCTGTTTTCTGATATGGAAGATTATCTATGCAAAGCAATCGCAATTGACTGTTTTGATGAATTTATAGATTGTTATGACGATACGATTATGGCCAGTCTGTATTTGGGTAAAAAGGAAGAAGCCAGGAAACAAATAGCACAATTGCCGGAGGTTGATGAAAGAAGGCCGGAAGTTTATTATATACGGCCTAAGTTTTTAAAAGAGATCTACAATGCATTGCTCGATCAGGAGGAAGAGTTGTTGAAGGATGAACTTGGCAAAAGAGTGCGAAAATATAGGAAAAACATGATAGACTATGCGACTGTAATCGATTTTACGACGATAGGGTTGGAAAAGACGGCGAAAAAATATGGTATGAATGTTGATCTGAATATTGTGGAGATACCAAACTATTTGAAGGAATATATCAATGCGCAATGGTTTCAGAACCTGAAAATTCCGTTTCAGGATGAGATTGAAAAGCTGCTGCAATTATAAGTGGACGATATTTTTCCTGATGAAATAAAATGCGCTTGCGGAAGGAGGAACAATGAAATGAATGGAATCAGTCTGGAAACGGAAAAGAGAGTCCGGAAAGCTATGGAAGAAAACGATATGAATGATCTCAGGGACTTTTTTGGGAAAAATCCGGGGATGTTAAAAGAGGAAACACCATCGGGAACATGGCTGTATATTGCCGTCGATTTGGGAAAAAAAGATATTGTTCAATTCCTTCTTTCCCAAGGCGTTGACATCAATGATGGCGGTGCCGGCAAATATACGCCGTTGAACGAAGCAGTGTTTATGGAAAGAATCGACATTGTAAAAATGTTATTAGAACATGGTGCCCATATGGATACTAATGATATTTCAAAGAATCCATTAATCACAGCGATCAACACGAAAAAACCGGAGATCGTAAGTATGATCTTAGAGCAGGATATTGATATCACAGTGAGATACCAGCTTAGTTATGGTGAGGTCGATGCCCTGAAATATGCGCAATGCTGGAGTACGCCAGAGATTGTTTCCCTGATTGCGCATCGATATACAGAACTTGGAATCCCTGTGCCAGAACCAGAGGAAAAGCAGAAAGACAGGAAACAGAGCAGGAAGAAAATGGACAAGCGCGTTTTGAAGGAGAAGCTGGATTTCGCAGTCCGCCAGATGGTGAGAGAGGTAAAAAACAAACTCGAACAAAAAGGGGATAAGCTCTACGCAATGTGTTTCCGGATGCACTGTGAGGACGAGGACGCAGAGTGGCGCTATCTGTGTGAAGTGATCACGCAGACCGTAAGAGGCTATGAGAAAAGCATGAGAGAATACGAAGAAAGCCTGAAGAAAAGCGGCAAGGAGTATGATACTGCATATCTTCCTGCCTTTAAGTACCTGCCGGAAGAGTACCAATATACGGAAACCGGACAGGACGGATTTCGTAAGGTTCAGGAGTACCTGCGTGACTGCTGCCTTGACCTGGATGAATGCGAGAGGATTGAAAACGCTGATGAAGAGGAAAGAATGTATCAGGAAATTCAGAAACAGAACGAGGAGATCGAGGAAATCTTTGCAGATGTGGTTGCAAAGTTAAGGAAAGAGAAGTTTCTGTCTTTTTATGTATTTCCATATATTGGAGAGGAGGACCATCCCGCAGATCTCATACCGCTTGCTAAGAAGATGAACAAGGGATTGGATCTTGCGGAATATATCGCATTTATGGAAAGGGAAAACGGATAAATATGATTATAGGAATTGACCTGGGAACGACCAACAGCCTTGCCTGCGTGTACCGGAATGGAAAGGCGGAGCTGATCCCAAACCGGCTGGGCGAAAGCCTGACTCCAAGCGTTGTGAGTCTTGATGAGAGTGGAGAGGTCATCGTGGGTGCGGTGGCAAAAGAACGTCTGGTGTCGAATCCAACAGATACGGCAGCTTCGTTCAAACGCTTTATGGGCAGCAAGAAGACATTTACACTGCGGCAAAAAGAGTTCATCCCGCAGGAGCTCTCGGCGTTTGTCCTGCGCCAGCTAAAGCAGGACGCCGAGCAGTATCTGGGCGGGGAAGTGACAGAGGCAGTGATCAGTGTGCCTGCGTATTTTAATAATAACCAGCGTGCCGCGACGCTCGAAGCCGGGCGGATTGCCGGTCTGCACGTGGAGCGTCTGGTCAATGAGCCGTCCGCGGCGGCGCTTGCAAGCAGTATGCTAAGCGACGAGGACGAGCAGAGTTATCTGGTCTTTGACTTTGGCGGCGGTACACTGGATGTATCTGTGGTCGACTGTTTTGAGAATATCATAGAGATTGTGGCGGTGAGCGGCGATAATCACCTTGGTGGGAATGATTTTGACACCCAGATCGCAGAATTTTTCTGCAAAAGCCACCAGATTGACTTCGGCGCGCTTCCAAGGCAAAAGCAGGCTATACTAAAGCGTCTGTCGGAGAAGGCCAAGCGGGAGCTCACAGAGAAAGAGCGTACATTTCTCCACATGAACATTGACGGCGAGGACAAAGCCGTCATTTTAAACAACGAAATACTGATCGAGTGCTGTACAGGTTTATTTGACCGAATGGAGCGCGCGGTGGTGCATGCGCTTAGAGACAGCGGATACTGCGCAGACGACATTGACGTGGTCGTGATGGCGGGCGGCTCCTGTAAGATGCCCGCAGTGTCCTGCTTCCTTGAAAAAATGCTTGGCAAAAAGCCTGTGATGATCGGTTCGCCTGACGAGGTAATCGCGCAGGGAGCAGGAATCTATGCGGGTATCAAGGCGAGAAATGAGGAGATCAAGGACGTGCTTTTGACGGACATCTGCCCCTTTACGCTTGGCGTTGGATCGTACAATCCAAACGATCACGAGAAGAGTATCATGTCGCCGGTCATAGAGCGCAACAGCGTGCTGCCTGTCGCAAGAACCAGATATTTCACCAACGTCCATGACAGGCAGAAGGAAATTGCGTTCCCCATCTACCAGGGGGAGGCTTTCGACTGTTCCGAAAATCTGTGTCTGGGCAAGATCATGATTGAAATCGGACCGTCAAAGGCAGAGGAGGCGCATGTATCGGTCACCTTTTCCTATGATATCAACGGGATCCTCGTTGTGGATGTGGTGGACGATAAGGGACCGAACCGGAAACAGCAGGTGTTTATGAGCGAGGGGGCGAACCTGACCGAGGAGGAGATTAAGCAGAAGATCGAGGAGCTTAAAAAGTACAAGATCAGTTCGAACGGCGACGAGAGGGACAGACTGCTGCAGGAGAGAGGCAACCGCATCTATCAGGAACTGACAGGAGCGGACAGGGAAAAAGTGGGGATGGCATTGCAGGCGTATGCATATGCGTTGTCGGAGAATGATCGGCACGCGATTCGTGTGATGCGCCAGAAGTTCGCGGAACTGTTTGATGCGTATGAAGAGTTTCTGGGCGAGGAGTTTCTGGATGAGGAGTTTCTGAGTGAGAAGTTTCCTGATGAGGAGTAGTGTAACGAGGAGTACGTTGACGAGGAATTTCCTGACGAGGAGTAGTTTGATGAGGAACATGTTGACAAGGAATTTCCTGATGAGGAGTAGTTTAACGAGGAGCACATTGACGAGGAATTTCCTGATGAGGAGTAGTTTGATGAGGAACATGTTGACAAGGAATTTTCCTATTAGGAGTTTTCAAGATGAGAATTTCCAAATGAGAGTTTTTGGATGAGAAAATTTCAAATGAGAATTTCCTTGTGGGAAGTATTTCGAGGAAGAGTATGTTAACGAGGAGTTCATGATCGATGAGTGATATTTGGGCGGTGCTGGGAATCGAGCCAACTACAGACAAAAGGAAAATCAAAAAAGCATATGCAGAGGCAGTGAAAACCTGTCATCCCGAGGAACGCCCCGAAGAGTTTAAGCAGTTGTATGAGGCGTATCAGGCAGCGCTTAACAGTCTGTCGGCAGATAACAGAGCGCCGCGCGGTGTGTCAGCTGGAACACTGCAGCAGGAGACATTGCATTCAGAAACGTCACAGCACAAAGCGCTGCGTTCAGAAGTATCACGGCAGGAAGCGCAGCATCCGGAAACGCAACATCCGGAAATCTTACATCCCGAATCACTGCATTCGGAAACACTACATCCCGAAACGCAGCATTCAGAAACCCTGCGTCCCGAAATGCAGCATCCGGAAACGCAGCATCCGGAAACACTGCGTTCAGAAACCTTGCATTCAGAAACGTTACATTCCGAACCAGTGCATCCCGAGACACAACAGGAAATGAGTCAGTCGGCCATGCAGGAGGACGGGTTGGAAACTTCCCAGCCTGGGATGCAAATGATTTTCGCAAGAAATAACCAGCAAAAGCAGCGTGCGTGGGAACAGCTGACAACTTTGTGGGACACTTATCTTGAAAACAGAAATCGTCAGAATGCATCAGCGTTGATTCAATTTCTGAAAGGAACGGAATTTTCACGCATCAGGGATTTGGATGATACCATGCAGATCACAATGCTTATGGTCAAATACATGATCGCAGAAGACAGAGCCAAAGCGGATGACAAGGTGCTCTGTGCGCTGTGTGATCTTTATGTGATAAAAGATACTGCTTCTGACGAGTTTGATGTTCCACACCTGGATGATTCTGTCCGGAGGGAACTGTCTGCCATGCTTAGAAACGAACGAGACAGACGCGTGCAGATGCGGCAGCAGAAAAGGGGGCGGGTTGCCAACGGAATCTTCAACCTGATCCTGTTCGGGGGAATGGCTGGGTTTATTATTACGGTAATTGTGCAGATGCTGGACAATACAAAGCGTGCTGAAATGAGAGAACAATGTCAGGAGAACGTAGCTTACATGCTTGAACAGGAGTATCCGCAGCTGCACTTTGGAAATTTGATTGGCAAGTGGGAGATTTCTGACGGAGATACTGAAAATACATACATTATCACGACAGAGGTGAGTACGAAAAGCGGTGTGTTCCAGAGGGGCAGTATCCGTGTGGAGGCGGAACGCGATCAGGAGGGAAATGTGACCATCATCAGCGAAGAATTCATAGGAATTGATGTAAAATAGAAGAGATGAGATATTGCAGCTTTGCTTTCGGTGGCGAAGTGAGAAGTTCTCTATGTTCAATGATAAGACTGTTCTGAAAAGACTGTTGCCTTTGCTTGGGTAATGGTCTTTTTATTATACTCAAATTCAATAAATATTTATTGAAAAACGATAAAAAATTGTTGCATTTCGATTAATGCTGTGCTAGTATGGAAATACAGAATTTTCTGGAAAACATTTCTAAGAAATGAGAGGGATGGAAAGAGAATGAAAAAAGAAACGGTGACTATTTTTACGAAATACCTGTTGGATTTTATGTATTTTGCAGGGATTATTGTGACGGTACTGCTCCCTTTTCCGGGGCTGCTGCAGAAAGTAGTGGAGTTTTTTGACTTCCACGATTTTGAAGGGCGCTACATGGAGATTATCGTGATCTATTTCGTGCTGGGCATACTGGCGGTATTGATCCTCGGCGAACTGCGCAAAATGTTCAGAACCGTCCTGAAGGATGACTGCTTTGTGAAGGAAAATGTAGTCAGCCTGCATAGAATGGGAACCTACAGCTTCATGATCGCAGTGATCTGTCTGCTGCGGACAGTGCTCTACATGACGATTGCCATGCTGGTGCTCGTGCTTGTGTTCGTCATCGCAGGCCTGTTTAGCAAAGTACTTGCTTTCGTGTTTGACAAGGCAGTGGAATACAAGCTGGAAAATGACCTGACGATTTGAAGACTGTTCTCTTTGAGGATGTATGTCAAAAAAACGCAGGTGCAGCAGAATGCGGCGGGGCTTTTTGACAAGTAAGGACAGATAGGTGATTTTCGAACAGATTCTTAGTCATACGGCAAAACGGAGATTGGCGATATGGCCTGGAAGTGCCGTGAAGAATAGGAGCATTCTATAAAATAGGTTAGGAAAGAAAGGCAAGATAGCGATGGCGATAATAATAAATCTTGATGTGATGATGGCAAAGAGAAAGGTCGGGCTCACAGAGCTTGCAAAGGAAGTGGACATCACACTTGCAAACCTGTCGATCTTAAAAAATAACAAGGCAAAGGCAGTGCGGCTGTCGACACTTGACGCGATCTGTAAAGCGCTGCAGTGTCAGCCGGGAGACATTCTGGAATATGTGGGGACTGAAAGATTGGAGGAGGATTAAAATGGATAACAATATGATCACGACAAACCAGCAGGTATTGATCACGATGCCGCAGGTCAATCTGTCCGCACAAGAGGCGAAGACGAATGACAGGAAGAAAAAAGTAAAACGATTTCAAATGTTTGGAATAGGCAGTTTTCTGTATGCGCTGTTCTATACATTTTGTTTGTACCGCAATACATCAGGCATCACCTACCCTTTTTTCGTGGGCGGAACCCTCTTGTTTTTTGGTTACTTTATCAGAAAGTCAGAGAACAGCTCCGCAGACGGGAAGAAAGAGAAGACGAAAGCGCATATTAGCAAAATCTTCCTGATGCTTTCGATTGTGATAGCGGGAAGCCTGAATTGTGCGACGGACTCCGGAGTCTTAATATTTTTTAATAAACTGTTGATGTTGGTGCTGTTTGGCGTGCTGCTTCTGCAGTGCTGGCATGACCTGACCGGCTGGAGTGTGACTGCGTATATCAAGGGCGGCATGACAATGCTCCTTGGCGGGATCGCCAGCACGATTGCACCAGTTTATGATGGGATCGCGTGCTGGCAGCTGAGACACTGCAACAGTGAAAATAATGAGAAGAACGCTGCGCGCGGGCGCCTTGCAAAGTCAGTGGGAATCGGACTGCTGATCGTAATCCCGATGGCGATGTTGATCGGGATACTGCTGGCGAGTGCGGATGAGGTATTTCGCATACTGTTGCATGATATATTCACTTTTTCTGTTGACATTGATGCGGTCGGAGATTTTGTCAGGATCACATTGCTGATCATGGTGGTATTTGTGATGTGCTATGGTCTTTTTGCCTATAATATGGCGCCGCAGAATATCGAGAAAATAGACAATGCTGCAAGAACAGAGAAAACGAACTGGGATTCCTATATCGCAGTGACTGTGAACGGTGTGATGTGCGTGATGTATGTAGTGTTTTCGGGCATACAGTTTGTCAGCCTGTTTCTTGGAAAACTGCCGGAAGGTTACACATATTCTTCCTACGCAAGACATGGATTTTTTGAACTGGTATTTGTTTGTCTCTTTAATATCATGCTGGTGTTGTGTACTTTGGCATATTTTGAGAGTTCGCGGCTCTTGAGAATGCTTCTGACGATCATATGTGTCTGCACATATGTCATGACCATGTCGAGCGCATACAGAATGCTTTTATATATTGCAAGTTACCAGCTGACTTTTCTGCGCCTGCTTGTGTTGTGGGGATTAGTGATGATTGCAGTTGTCATGACGGGCGTTTTGGTATATACTTACAATCAAAAGTTTTCGCTTTTTCGTTTTGTTCTCATAACATTGACAGTAGGCTGGCTGTGCTTTTCGGCTGCACATCCGGATTATTGGATTGCTTCCTATAATATTATGGCAAGCGGGGACGAACAGGATTATGACAGTTATTATCTGAGAAGGAGACTCTCTCTCGATGCCGTACCAGCGCTTCCGGAGGAAATCTATCAGGATGAGGACAGTATTTATGATAACAGGGTAGATCGATACCAAAGGCAGCAGAAGGAGTTCCTGGGAGTGGTAAGGACGTTTAATTTTTCAAGGGCATATGCAAGCAGCAAGATCAATGATCAACGTTAACTCTTTTGGAAAATGTCCACTCCACAATCAGTTACAGATCCTTACTGTGCGACTGATTGTGGAGCGGCACTCTCGAAGAAATACCCTGAGCAATCTGCATCAGTTATTTTCCCGCAGTTCTTTCGTGTTGTTACGCGGATGGCAGAAATGGATATTCAGATACACGCTGGCTTGTGACAGACGGCAGAAGATTTAGCAGGTGATTTTTAGAATGGAATATAGTACAGGAGAAACGATTAAGATGCGGAAGATACAGGCAGTTTTAGAAAGAATATGGAAAGATGTAAAAAATTTTCGGGTCGCAATTCTGGCGCTGATCCTATATAATGTGGCCACAAGAAGTGTTTTTCATGCATACTGTCCGCAGTTGATCCTCACAGGTTTTCCCTGTGCAGGCTGCGGAATGACGCGTGCTGTATTTTACATTCTGACCGGTCAGTTTGTGAGAGGGATGCGGCTTAATCCCGCAGCACCATTCTGGATCCTGTTTCTGGTCTGGTTTTTGATAAACAGGTATCTGAGGGGCGTGTGTCCTAAAAGCACAACCCTGTGGTTAAGCATTGTATGCGCAGCTACATTGGGAATCTATCTGTACCGGATGTTCCATTTTTTCCCGGGTGAACCGCCACTGGTTTATTATAGAAATAATATTTTGCGTAGAATTTTTGTACGAGGATAGGAAAGCAGTGTATTTTTGAGTTATTTGAAAAGTTTTTTGTCAATATTTGTTGCACAAAGGTATTGTCCTGTGATATGATTATGTCCGTGATGCGTTTCATATTTATCAAGGAAATATCGGAGGGAGATATTGATGGACAACAACAATTTATTTGACAAAGACAATCAAAATGGTGAGCAGGGACAGTTCCAGCAGCAGCCTTATCAGCCACAACAGCCATACCAGCAGCCCTATCAACAGCAGCCTTATCAACCACAACAGCCATACCAGCAGTCATATCAACCACAGCAGTCATACCAGCAGCCTTATCACCAGCAGCCCTATCAGTCAGGAGACAGTGACATGGAGGAGCCGGTAACATTTGCAGATTGGATGGTTTCAATGCTGCTCATGTACATTCCCTGTGTAAATATTATTATGATGTTTGTGTGGGCGTTTGGTTCCAACACCAAGAAGAGCAAGTCCAATTATTTCAAGGCAGCCTTGGCATGGACGGCGATTGCGATCGTGCTGGCCATTGTTCTGTCAGTGATATTTGGCATAAGCCTTGCAGCGCTTCCAGACTACTATTATTAAACAGGGTACCTCATGATCCGAGGATACAGACAGGAACGACAGTGTGTCAGACCACTGTCGTTTTTGCGTGCAGGATTACCTGTATCACTCCGCTGTCCAGCGCCCGCTTGCGCCGCATGGGAGAATGAGTCCGTTTGACGAGACAGGCAGACCGATCTCTGATGAGTGGACATATCCGCCGAATTTTGACGCGATCGCAGTCTCAAGCATATAAGTCAGAACTGCGGGCTGCAGTCCAGTGGTATAGGAATTGATCAGAAAAAAAAGTGGTTTATCGGATAAAAGTTTTGCAGTAAGCGCAATCAATGGATAGACAGAATCTTCGATTTTCCAAATTTCTCCTTTCGGCCCTCTGCCGTACGAAGGTGGGTCCATTATGATGGCATCATATGTATTTCTGCGACGGATCTCACGCTCCACAAATTTGACACAGTCATCGACAAGCCATCGAATTGGTGCGTTGGAAAGCCCGGATGATGCGGCATTCTCTTTCGCCCAGCTTACCATACCTTTTGATGCGTCGACGTGTGTCACACATGCCCCCGCCGCCGCCGCGCTTAGGGTGGCGCCGCCTGTGTAGGCAAACAGATTGAGCACTTTGATTTCGCGAGTTGGATTGTTGTTTAGTTTCCTCTTTATAATAGAAGTAAACCAGTCCCAATTCACGGCCTGCTCTGGAAAAAGCCCTGTGTGTTTGAAACTGAACGGCTTCAGATGAAATGTGAGGTTTGGCATGTCAGGTCCATGATAAGCAACTTCCCACTCATGCGGCAGCTTGAAAAACTCCCATTCCCCACCGCCCCTGGAACTTCTGTGATAGTGACCGTTTGGCTTTTTCCATCGATAATCTTCCCTTTCTGTATTCCAGATTACCTGCGGATCCGGACGCACTAATATATAATTTCCCCAGCGTTCCAGTTTTTCGCCGGAGGAGGAGTCAATGACCTCGTAATCTTTCCAGTTATCAGAAATCCACATAATATAAGGTATCCTTTCGTGTTAATAATTTTAGAAACTGTAGTCTTTACAGCTCCATAAAATATAAAAAAGTAACTATTAGAATCAACAACATAGAAATTAGTATACTATAGAAACATTTCCTTTTTCAAGAAATAATATAAGATAAATGATTGTATTCAAAAAAAAACAATAAAAACAAAAAAAGTGCTTGCAAAAGCGCAGATGCTACGATATACTTCTAAGTGCTGTGACATGATAGCGATGAAACGCGAGGTTGCTGCTTATGTGAATCAAGAAAGCATAGAGCAGGTTTTCCGTGGAGCGAATGTCAAGTTAGGAAACTGGCGACAAGTCACTGTACAAAGGTCAGACCATAAGGTCATCCGAATAAACGATGTGTCAGAATGCAGTCGGCAATATGTGCCGATGAGAAAACAACAGGACACACCCGGAGAAGTGTACAGTCACCGCTTGTCGTACTTATTCATAAAAAGTGCGAAAAGGAGGCGACTTTTTTTATGGCAAATCAGGTAATGAGAATTACATTAAAAGCTTATGATCATCAGCTGGTTGATGCATCTGCCAAAAAAATAATCGAAACAGTAAAGAAAAATGGATCACAGGTGAGCGGACCAGTTCCACTTCCTACGAAGAAAGAGGTAGTGACGATTCTCAGGGCGGTTCACAAGTACAAAGATTCCAGAGAGCAGTTCGAACAGAGAACGCACAAGAGACTGATCGATATCATCACACCGACACAAAAGACAGTCGATGCACTGCAGAGATTGGAGATGCCGGCTGGTGTTTATATTGATATCAAAATGAAAAATAAGTAAGCCTTCTACTAGTATGAGCGCAGGCTGTAAGTGCGTTCCGCTGTAGAAACAATGGAGGTAGGAAAAGAAAATGAAGAAAGCTATCTTAGCTACAAAAGTCGGAATGACTCAAATCTTCAACGAAGACGGTTCTTTGATTCCTGTAACCGTACTTCAGGCTGGTCCGTGTGTAGTGACACAGATCAAGACAGAGGAAAACGATGGCTACAAGGCCGTTCAGGTTGGCTTTGTGGACAAGAAGGATAAGATTGTTAACAAGGATAAAGGCGGCAGGAAAGAAGTTATCCACAGACATGGTGTTAACAAGGCTCTCAAAGGCCATTTTGACAAGGCTGGTGTCTCTTCTAAGAGATTTTTGAGAGAATTAAAACTTGAGAATGCAGAAGAGTATGCATTGGGGAATGAGATCAAAGCTGATATCTTTGCGGTTGGAGATAAGATCGATGCATCCGCTATTTCTAAGGGAAAAGGGTTTCAGGGCGCGATCAAAAGACATGGTCAGCACAGAGGACCAATGGCACATGGTTCCAAGTTCCATCGTCATCAGGGTTCCAATGGTGCCTGCTCATCACCGAGCCGTGTATTTAAGGGCAAAGGTATGCCGGGACATATGGGCTGCGTAAAGGTAACTGTTCAGAACCTTGAGATCGTAAGAGTTGATGCTGAGAAGAACCTGCTTTTGGTGAAAGGCTCTGTTCCGGGATCCAAGAAAGCATTGGTGACACTCAAGGAAACTACCAGAGTGGATGCGTAGGTGAAAGGAGGACCATACAGATGGCAAAAGTATCTGTTTACAATATGGAAGGCAAGGAAGTTGATACGATCGATTTGAGTGACGATATCTTTGGTGTAGAAATCAATGAGCATCTTGTACACATGGCAGTCGTTCAACAGCTTGCAAATAAGCGTCAGGGTACTCAGAAGGCAAAGACCCGTTCTGAAGTATCAGGCGGTGGAAGAAAGCCCTGGAGACAAAAGGGAACCGGCCATGCAAGACAGGGTTCTACAAGGGCTCCGCAGTGGAAAGGCGGCGGCGTTGTATTTGCCCCGGTACCAAGAGATTACTCCTTCAAGTTAAACAAGAAGGAGAAAAGGGCAGCACTCAAGTCTGCACTTACAAGCAGGGTTCAGGCGAACAAGTTGATTGTGATCGATGAACTTAGGTTTGACGAGATCAAAACAAAGAATTTTAAGGCTGTTATGGATAATCTGAAAGTGGCAAAAGCATATGTTGTCCTGAATGATAATGATGAGAAAGTTGTCATGTCAGCGAGAAATCTTCCTAATGTACAGACAGCGTTGACAAACACAATTAACGTGTATGATGTTATGAAAGGCGGCACAGTGATCCTCACAAAGGATGCCGTAAAGACGATTGAGGAGGTGTACGCATAATGGCAGACATTAAATATTATGACGTAATCCTTAAGCCGGTTATTACAGAGAAGAGTATGGCTGGCATGGGCGAGAAGAAATATACATTCCTGGTTCATACAGAGGCAAATAAGTCTCAGATCAAGGAAGCCGTTGAGAAAATGTTCGAGGGAACAAAGGTTGCAAGGGTTAACACAATGAATCTTGACGGCAAAAAGAAGAGACGCGGCATGGTGTACGGCAGGACAGCGAAGACCAAGAAGGCAATTGTGCAGTTGACAGAGGATAGCAAGGATATCGAAATCTACTCTGGTTTATAGGATATCATATAAGACGACTGTGACAATGCAGACTATACACAATCAAGTGTGATAATAAAAGAGAAAAGGAGAAAAGATCATGGGAATTAAAAAATATAACCCATATACACCTTCGAGAAGAAATATGACCAGCTCTGATTTCTCCGAGATCACAAAGACGACTCCCGAAAAGTCCCTTTGTGTATCAAAGAAAAAGCATTCCGGACGCAACAATCAGGGTAAGATTACTGTCAGACATCGTGGCGGTGGAAACAGGCAAAAATATAGGATTATTGATTTTAAGAGAAATAAGGACGGCGTTTCAGCGAAAGTTGTCGGCATTGAGTACGATCCAAACAGATCAGCAAACATCGCTTTGATCTGCTATGAGGATGGACAGAAGGCATATATCCTTGCGCCGGAAGGATTAACAGATGGCATGAAGGTTATGAATGGGCCGCAGGCGGAGGTTAGAGTCGGAAACTGCTTACCACTTTCTGAGATCCCTGTTGGTACAAATGTACACAACGTTGAATTATATCCTGGCAAGGGCGGACAGCTTGTGCGTTCAGCAGGAAACAGTGCACAGCTTATGGCTAAGGAAGGCAAGTACGCGACACTCCGACTTCCTTCCGGCGAGATGAGGATGGTTCCGCTTGTCTGCAGAGCATCAATTGGCGTTGTGGGCAACGGCGACCATAACCTTATTAAAATCGGTAAAGCAGGGCGTAAGCGCCATATGGGTATCAGACCTACCGTCCGCGGTTCAGTTATGAACCCGAATGACCATCCACATGGCGGCGGTGAAGGTAAGACTGGTATCGGCAGACCAGGCCCGTCTACACCGTGGGGCAAGCCAGCACTTGGCCTGAAGACGAGAAAGAGCAAGAAAGCTTCTAACAAGCTGATTGTAAGAAGAAGGGATGGCAGGGCGATTAAATAAATTGCCCTACCTTCAGATAACAGTTTATCGGTATAAGGAGGAAAATTCCTCTGCTCGCTGAGGGCAGCTCGCATTTTCCTTCGGAAAACAAGGAGGAATTACCTAATGGCAAGGTCATTAAAAAAAGGTCCTTTCGCAGACGCAAGCCTTTTGAAGAAGGTTGATGCCATGAATGCGTCAGGAAGCAAATCAGTAATTAAGACATGGTCACGTCGCTCTACAATTTTCCCCTCTTTTGTGGGACACACGATTGCAGTTCATGACGGAAGAAAACATGTGCCTGTATATGTGACAGAAGATATGGTTGGACATAAACTTGGTGAATTCGTTGCAACCAGAACCTACAGAGGACATGGCAAGGACGAAAAGAAATCTAAGGTGAAATAAATCGATCAGTTGAAAGGAGGTTCAACCATGGCAGAGAAATATAGCAGAACAAGTTATAAGAGAAAGAGAAATGCAGAAAATAGAGAAAACAGACCATCAGCAAAGCTCTCCTATGCCAGAGTATCTGTTCAGAAGGCGTGCTTCGTGTTAGATGCAATCAGAGGCAAGGATGTGCAGACTGCTTTGGGTATCCTGGCATACAATCCAAGATATGCATCCAGCATTATCAAGAAACTGCTGGAGTCAGCAATCGCAAATGCTGAAAACAACAACGGTATGAACGCTGAGAACCTTTATATTGCAGAGTGTTATGCAAATAAGGGACCTACAATGAAGAGAGTTAGACCAAGGGCACAGGGCAGAGCTTATAGAATCGAAAAGAGAATGAGCCACATTACAATCGTGCTTGACGAGAGATAGGAGGAAGAAAATGGGACAGAAAGTTAATCCTCATGGACTGAGAGTCGGCGTTATTAAGGATTGGGATTCAAAATGGTATGCTGATGCTGATTTTGCTGACTATTTAGTGGAAGATTATAATATCAGAAAGTTTTTAAAGAAGAAATTATTCAGTGCAGGCGTTTCCAAGATTGAGATCGAGAGAGCATCTGACAGGGTAAAAGTTATCGTTTACACAGCAAAACCTGGTGTTGTGATTGGCAAGGGAGGCGCAGAAATCGAGATCACTAAGAAAGAACTGCAGAAACTGACAGGCAAAAATGTATTGGTAGATATCAAGGAGATTAAGAAACCGGACAGAGATGCACAGCTGGTAGCTGAGAATATTGCGCAGCAGCTCGAGAATCGTATATCTTTCAGACGCGCTATGAAATCCTGCATGGGCAGAACGATGAAAGCAGGTGCTCTGGGTATCAAGGCAGCAGTTTCAGGACGTCTTGGTGGAGCAGATATGGCTCGTACAGAGTTTTACAGTGAGGGTACGATTCCTCTTCAGACACTTAGAGCAGATATTGATTATGGTTTCGCAGAGGCAGATACAACTTACGGCAAGCTTGGCGTAAAGGTTTGGATCTACAAAGGCGAGGTACTTCCTACAAAGGAAAACAAGGAAGGGAGCGATAAATAATGTTAATGCCAAAAAGAGTAAAGCGTCGTAAACAGTTCCGCGGTTCGATGGCAGGAAAGGCGCAGAGAGGTAATACAATTACTTACGGTGAGTATGGTATCATAGCATTGGAGCCATGCTGGATTAAGTCAAATCAGATCGAAGCAGCCCGTATTGCCATGACACGTTATATCAAGCGTGGTGGTAAGGTATGGATTAAGATATTCCCGGATAAGCCTGTGACGGCAAAGCCTGCTGAGACACGTATGGGTTCAGGTAAGGGAACTCTCGAGTACTGGATAGCAGTAGTAAAGCCTGGTCGTGTAATGTTTGAGATCAGCGGAGTCGCTGAGGATGTAGCAAAAGAAGCTTTACGTCTTGCAACACACAAGCTTCCTTGCAAGTGCAAGATCGTTTCTAAAGCAGATTTGGAAGGCGGTGCAGTAAATGAAAACTAATAAGTATGTAGAGGATTTAAGGACCAAATCAGCCGCAGAATTATCACAGGAATTAGTTTCTGCAAAGAAAGAACTTTTCAATTTGAGATTTCAGAATGCAACGAATCAGTTAGACAATACAGCAAGAATCAAAGAGGTAAGAAGAAATATCGCAAGGATTCAGACTGTGATTGCTGCAAATCTTAAGAGTGCAGAGTAGGAGGAGAATGGTCGTGGAAAGAAATTTGAGAAAAACACGTACAGGCAAGGTTGTGAGCAACAAAATGCAGAAAACGATCGTGGTTGCTGTAGAAGATCATGTTAAGCATCCTCTTTACGGAAAGATCGTTAAAAGGACTTATAAATTAAAGGCTCATGATGAGAATAACGAGTGTAATATTGGCGATACCGTGAAGGTAATGGAAACAAGACCACTGTCAAAAGACAAGAGATGGAGACTTGTTGAAATTATCGAAAGAGTAAAATAGATTTTAAAGACGATGCATAACATGGTCTTGGAAGGAGAATAAGCATGATACAACAGGAAAGCAGACTGAAAGTCGCTGATAATACCGGTGCGAAAGAGTTACTCTGCATCAGGGTTATGGGTGGATCTACGAGAAGATATGCAAACATTGGCGATGTGATCGTTGCTAGCGTCAAAGATGCAACACCAGGCGGCGTTGTAAAAAAAGGCGATGTAGTAAAAGCTGTAGTTGTACGTACCGTAAAGGGTGCCCGTCGCAAGGACGGTTCTTATATAAAATTTGATGAAAATGCTGCTGTGATCATCAAGGATGATAAGACTCCAAGAGGAACACGTATTTTTGGACCAGTAGCAAGAGAGCTTCGCGAGAAACAGTTTATGAAGATTGTTTCCTTAGCTCCTGAAGTATTATAGGGAGGTGCTGGAATGTTAAAGATTAAAAAGGGCGATACAGTCAAAGTGATCGCTGGTAAAGATAAAGACAAAGAAGGCAAGGTTTTATCTGTTGACACCAAGAACTCCAAAGTGCTGGTGGAAGGTGTCAATATGGTGACAAAGCATGCAAAGCCTTCCGCTGCCAATCAGAATGGCGGTATTATCCAGAAAGAAGCTCCTATTGATATT
The DNA here is from genome assembly GCA_002491195.1 of Lachnospiraceae bacterium UBA7179. Taxonomy (GTDB): domain Bacteria; phylum Bacillota; class Clostridia; order Lachnospirales; family Lachnospiraceae; genus COE1. The sequence goes on along the minus strand of DKVL01000086.1, from coordinate 26,400 downwards.
TCAAACGTAATGTATCTTCATAAGGGAAAAGCGACAAGAGTTGGGTTTAAGATGGATGGAGATAAGAAAGTACGTTTCGCAAAGACAACAGGCGAAGTGATTGATTAATTCTAGGAAAGGAGGATCAGACTGGTGAGTAGACTTAAAAGTTTATATAAAGACGAGATCATAGATGCTATGGTTAAGAAGTTCGGATATAAGAATGTCATGGAAGTTCCAAAACTTGACAAGATTGTAGTCAACATGGGTGTCGGTGAGGCGAAGGACAATGCAAAGGCTCTGGAGTCAGCTGTGAAGGACATGGAGATCATTACAGGACAAAAGGCTGTTACCACAAAGGCTAAGAAGGCAATTGCAAACTTCAAGATTCGTGAGGGTATGGCAATCGGCTGCAAGGTAACACTTCGCGGTGAGAAGATGTATGAGTTCCTTGACCGCCTTGTAAACCTTGCACTTCCGCGTGTGCGCGACTTTAGAGGTGTAAATCCCAATGGATTCGACGGCAGAGGAAATTATGCACTTGGTATTAAGGAGCAGATTATCTTTCCAGAGATCGAGTACGATAAGGTTGACAAGGTAAGAGGTATGGATATTGTTTTTGTAACAACTGCCAAGAGTGATGAGGAGGCACGTGAGCTGTTAGCGCAGTTTAATATGCCTTTCGCAAAGTAATAAGGAGGTAAATTCCCATGGCTAAAACAGCAATGAAAATCAAGCAGCAGCGTAAACCGAAGTTTTCTACACAGGAATACAGTCGTTGCAGAATCTGTGGCCGTCCACATGCATACTTAAGAAAATATGGAATTTGCAGAATCTGTTTCCGCGAGTTAGCATATAAGGGTCAGATTCCCGGTGTGAAGAAGGCAAGTTGGTAAAATGGAAAGATTTTCTAAGGTGCTAAAGGACAGCATCTTAGAAAAACGAAGTTCCATTTTGAAGAATGCGTGCGCATTCTTCGTCGTAAAGTATTTAAGGAGGAAACTGAAATGACAATGAGTGATCCTATTGCAGATATGCTTACAAGAATTCGTAATGCGAACACTGCAAAGCATGATACAGTAGATGTTCCTTCATCAAAGATGAAACTCGCTATCGCACAGATTCTTTTGGATGAAGGTTATATAAAGGCTTTTGATGTTGTGGAGGATGGTTCGTTCAAAACGATTCATATTACATTAAAATATGGTGCAGACAAGAACGAGAAGATCATCACAGGCCTGAAGAGAATTTCTAAGCCAGGTCTTCGTATTTACGCAGGCAAGGATGAGCTTCCAAAAGTTCTCGGCGGACTTGGTATTGCCATTATTTCTACGAATCAGGGCGTAATCACAGATAAGGAAGCAAGACGTCTTCAGGTAGGCGGCGAGGTATTGGCGTTTATCTGGTAGAAGTGTCCTTTGCTGTCATAGAAAACGAGGTTTTGCGGAAAGAATTTAATAAATATTAGGAGGTACGGGCATGTCACGTATAGGAAGAATGCCAATCGCGATCCCGGCAGGCGTTACTGTGGAGGTTGCAGAAAATAATAAAGTGACTGTAAAAGGTCCAAAGGGAACACTTGAGAGAGTGCTTCCAGCTGAGATGGAGATCAAGGTTGAGGGTTCAGAGGTAACTGTTGCGAGACCGAATGACTTAAAGAAAATGAAGTCTTTACATGGTCTTACAAGAACACTGATCAATAATATGGTTGTCGGTGTAACTGCAGGTTTCGAGAAGAAGCTTGAGGTAAACGGTGTGGGTTACAGGGCAGCGAAGGCAGGAAAGAAGTTAACATTATCTTTGGGATATTCACATCCGGTTGAGATGGTGGATCCAGAAGGTATTGAGACCGTGCTTGAGGGTACGAATATTATCATCGTAAAGGGTATTGATAAAGAAAAAGTTGGACAATTCGCGGCTGAAATCAGAGATAAGAGAAGACCAGAGCCTTATAAGGGCAAGGGTATCAAGTATGCTGATGAGACAATCAGACGTAAAGTTGGTAAGACTGGTAAGAAGTAAATAAGGAGGGCGTAAAAAATGGTTAGTAAGAGATCAAGAGCAGAACTGCGTGCAAAGAAGCACATGAGAATACGTAACCGTTTAAGCGGTACAGCTGAGAGACCACGTCTGGCAGTATTCAGAAGTAATAATCATATGTATGCTCAAATTAT
>DKVL01000086.1:0-23970 GCA_002491195.1 Lachnospiraceae bacterium UBA7179 | reverse complement strand
GTATGCTCAAATTATTGACGATACCGTTGGAAATACATTAGTGGCAGCTTCTACTGTGGAGAAGGAAGTAAAGGCTGAACTTAAGAAGACCAATGACGTTGAAGCAGCAGCATATTTAGGTAAAGTAATTGCAAAGAGAGCAATGGATAAGGGTATTACAGAAGTAGTTTTTGATAGAGGCGGCTTTTTATACCATGGAAAAATTGCAGCTTTAGCTGAGGCAGCAAGAGAAGCTGGCTTGGTATTCTAGGAAGGGAGAAAATCACATGAAACGTACAATCATTGATGCTAGTCAGCTTGAATTAACAGATAAGGTTGTTACAATTAAACGTGTAACCAAGACTGTTAAAGGTGGACGTAACATGCGTTTTACCGCTCTGGTCGTTGTGGGTGACGGTAATGGTCACGTAGGCGCCGGACTTGGTAAGGCCGTAGAAATCCCTGAGGCGATTCGCAAGGGAAAGGAAGACGCAATCAAGAACCTGATCACTGTTGCCATGGATGAGAACAACTCTATAACACATGATTTTATTGGTAACTATGGTTCTTCCAGTGTTTTGTTAAAGAGGGCTCCTGAAGGTACAGGTATCATCGCTGGCGGTCCTGCGCGTGTCGTATGTGAGCTTGCGGGTATTAAGAATATTCGTACAAAGTCTTTGGGCTCTAACAATAAGCAGAACGTCGTACTTTCTACAATTGCTGGTCTTTCACAGTTGAAGACACCCGAGCAGGTAGCTGCAAATCGTGGTAAATCTATCGACGAGATCATGGCTTAAGGAGGTAGACGAAGATGGCAAAGACGTTAAAAGTTACTTTAATTAAATCAACAATCGGTGCTGTTCCCAAGAACAAGGCAACTGTTGAGGCTATGGGATTGACAAAGCTTCACAAGACAGTAGAGCTTCCTGACAATGCAGCAACCAGAGGTATGATTCGCAAAGTAAATCATTTAGTAAAAGTTGAAGAAGCATAATATAAGGGAGGTGTCAGAAAATGAGTTTAGAATTATCTAATTTAAGACCTGCCGAAGGTTCTAAGCATAGTGATAATTTTAGAAGAGGTCGTGGTCATGGTTCGGGAAATGGCAAGACGGCTGGAAAAGGTCACAAGGGACAGAAGGCTCGTTCCGGAGCTCCGAGACCAGGCTTTGAAGGTGGTCAGATGCCTTTATATAGACGTATTCCTAAGAGAGGCTTCCACAATAGAAATACAAAGGAAATCGTTGCGATCAACCTTGAAGTGTTAGAGAGATTTGAGGATGGCGCGACAGTATCAGTGGACACATTAATCGAGACTGGAATCATTAAAAACCCTAGAGATGGAGTAAAGATTTTAGGCAGAGGAGAATTAACCAAGAAGCTCAATGTTCAGGTAAACGCATACAGCGCATCTGCAAAGGAGAAGATTGAGGCACTTGGTGGAACAGCAGAGGTGATCTAATGTTTTCTACGCTAAAGAATGCGTTTAAGATCAAGGAAATCAGAGGAAAGCTGCTATTTACCTTTTTTATGCTGGTGGTGATTCGTTTTGGTTCCCAACTTCCGATTCCGGGTGTGAACAGAGATTATTTTTCCTCATGGTTTGATGCTCAAACTGGTGGAGCATTTGGCTTTTTTGATGCATTTACAGGTGGTTCTTTTTCAAGAATGTCTGTATTTGCATTGAATATCACACCATATATCACGTCTTCCATCATTATGCAGCTGCTCACGATCGCAATTCCGAAACTCGAGGAGATGCAGAAGGATGGGGAGGATGGAAGAAAGAAGATTGCTTCTATCACGCGTTATGTTACTGTGGGACTTGCGTTGCTTGAGAGTACGATGATGGCAATAGGATTTGGTAACCAGGGCTTGCTTCAGAAATTCGGTCCGCTTGAAATTATAACGGTAGTTGCTGTGTTGACAGCAGGCAGCGCATTTCTGATGTGGATTGGTGAGCGCATTACTGAGAAAGGCGTTGGTAATGGTATTTCAATCGTACTCGTTATCAATATTATTTCTCGGCTGCCGGATGATTTTGCAAAATTGTATGAACAGTTTTGTAAGGGAAAATCAATTCCTCTTGCGGTAGTTGCGGCATTGATCATCATTGCAATTATTTTGGCAATGACTGTATTTGTTGTCATTCTCAACAGTGCAGTACGAAAGATCCCTGTTCAGTATGCGAAAAAAATCCAGGGAAATAAAATGGTTGGAGGTCAGATGACATATCTGCCGTTAAAGGTGAATACAGCGGGTGTGATTCCTATTATCTTTGCTTCCTCATTAATGCAGTTCCCTATTGTAATCTCAACTCTGGTTGGATACAAGGGAACCGGCGTGTGGAGGCAAATACTGAACGGTTTGAATCAGGATAACTGGTGCAACCCATCACAGCTGATTTATTCTGTTGGTCTTGTGGTATATGTTATTTTGACAGTGTTTTTTGCTTATTTCTATACATCATTGACATTTAATCCTTTGGAAATTTCTAATAATATGAAGAAACAGGGTGGATTTGTACCAGGTATCAGACCCGGGAAACCGACAAGTGATTATTTGACTAAAGTACTCAATGCGATTATCTTTATTGGTGCGATCGGTCTGGTGATTGTAGCAGTTGTACCGTTTTTCTTCAATGGTGTATTCAATGCGTCTGTTTCTTTTGGTGGAACCAGTCTGATCATTATTGTCAGCGTTGTACTTGAGACAATTAAACAGATTGAATCACAGATGCTTGTGCGAAACTATAAGGGATTCTTGAATGATTAAAAACTTGCAGACAATCAGCGTACAAATAATCAGATAGGAGCAAAGCGTGCGCTTTGCTTCTGTCCGTTATGTAATAGCTTGAATTGAGGGTATCCTGCATGCAGGATAAATTGAATTGAAGCTATGTTTCATAAAATAAAGCATCGTTGTATGATTATTTTAGTAAAATTAAAGGAGGAAATCAGCATGAAAATTATTATGTTAGGTGCACCAGGAGCAGGAAAGGGTACACAGGCAAAAATGATTGCAGAAAAATTTTCGATTCCCCACATATCGACCGGCGATATCTTCAGGGCAAACATTAAGAATGGCACTGAACTCGGCATGGAAGCGAAGAAGTATATGGATCAGGGATTGTTAGTACCAGATGAGCTTACGGTTAAGATCTTGCTTGACAGAGTGGCGCAGGATGACTGCAAGAACGGATATGTATTGGACGGTTTTCCGAGAACAATTCCACAGGCAGAAGTTCTTGACAAGGCGCTCACAGAACTTGGCGATAAGATTGATTATGCGATCAATGTCGATGTGCCGGATGAGAATATTATCAACAGGATGTCTGGAAGGCGTGCATGTGTGAATTGTGGTGCGACTTATCATATTGTGCACATTCCGCCCAAGAAAGAGGGAATCTGTGACAAATGTAATTCAGAGCTTATCCTGAGAGATGATGATAAGCCAGAGACAGTAAAGAACCGCCTTGATGTATACCATAAGCAGACACAGCCGCTCATTGATTTTTATGAGGCAAAGGGTGTCTTGAAATCGGTGGATGGCACAGTGGATATGAAAGATGTTTTTGCTGCAATCGTCAATATATTGTCGTAATGAGAGATTGGATCGGGCGGAGGAATAGAAGAAAATGGCCGTTACAATAAAGTCGCAGCGAGAGATTGATCTCATGCGGGAGTCCTGCAGGCTCCTGGCAGAGGTACATGAGGAACTTGGGCAGGCAATAAAGCCAGGGATATCTACCCTTTATATTGACCAGTTAGGAGAAAAATTGATCAGGAAGATGGGCGGTGTTCCAAATTTCCTGCATTATAATGGCTATCCGGCATCAATCTGTGTGTCAGTGAATGATGAAGTGGTGCATGGAATACCCAGGGCAGACAGGATATTGCAGGAGGGTGATATTGTAAGTCTTGACTGCGGGCTGATTTATAAGGGTTACCATTCTGACGCAGCCAGAACGCATGGTGTAGGGCGAATCAGTCCAGAGGCACAGAAACTGATAGACGAGACAAGAAAATCATTTTTTGAGGGAGTAAAGAGAGCTACAGCAGGAAATCACCTTCACGATATATCAAATACGATCGACAATTATGTGTCACAGTTTGGATATGGTATTGTCCGGGATTTGGTAGGGCATGGAATAGGAACTTCTCTTCATGAGGATCCGGAGATTCCGAATTTCAGACAGAAAAAGCGTGGAATGAAACTTCGGGCAGGTATGACGCTCGCGGTAGAACCCATGATTAACATGGGAGGTGGCGACGTTGAATGGCTGGATGACAGTTGGACAGTTGTCACTGAGGATGGTTCCTTATCTGCGCATTATGAGAATACAATCCTGATTACTGACGGTGAGCCTGAGATTCTTACTCTTTTATAAAATATAGGAGAAGGTAAGAATGATTGGTTTTTTAGCTTATTCGCTGGCAGGACATGATAAAGGTAAACTGTATCTTATTATAGAAGAAACAAGAGACTTTGTATATGTTGTAGATGGGGCAGTGCGCATGCTTGACAGGCCTAAGAAAAAAAATAAAAAGCATATACAAATCATTAAAAAGGAGAACCAAAGGATTGAGATCTCGTCTGTGACAAATGAGGAGATTAAACATTTTATTAAGTTATATTTGAAAGACATTAAGGAGGTAAAATAATGTCAAAGTCCGATGTAATTGAGATCGAAGGAACTGTAGTAGAGAAACTTCCCAATACGATGTTTCAGGTGGAGCTGGAAAATGGTCACAGGGTGCTTGCACATATCAGCGGAAAGTTAAGGCAGAACTTTATCCGTATTCTTCCGGGTGACAAGGTGACATTGGAGTTATCGCCATATGATTTATCCAAGGGACGAATTATATGGAGAGATAAATAAATCTGATTGGAATATTTTCTTATGAATGAAATTTTGGAAAATATTTTAATATAGGGCTTGCATTTGCCCAGACTGCATGATATAATGTAAAACGGTCTTTTTGAAAGGAGGGTTTAACATGAAAGTTAGATCATCAGTAAAACCTATTTGCGAGAAATGCAAAGTGATCAAGAGAAAAGGAAAGATCAGAATTATCTGTGAAAATCCGAAACACAAGCAGAGACAGGGTTAAATAATCTTTATGACTCATGTGGAGCTTGTGTAAAAAGAGCGGCTGAGGCATATATTCCAATCCGTCAAAGTGAATATGTGCTATGAATATATAATGGATTTTGGTCTGTTGTGTGTTTACTTCTTGATACCGAGAAACGTTTCGCGAAATTTTCGCATTTAGGAACTTTAATGATGTTTTCAATCATTGAAGTGGCAGAAAAAACAAGATAATTCTGCCCCGATTAGTATCGGACAAACCGGATTTTTATTCGGTCGGGTAGTGATTACCCCAATCAATTAGTTTACTATTAATCAGTGATAAGATGGCGTATAGAACCTTATCACAAAGCAAAATGGAGGAATTTTAACATGGCTCGTATTGCTGGTGTTGACTTACCAAGAGAAAAACGTGTAGAAATTGGGTTGACTTATATCTATGGTATTGGTAGAGTAAGCTCAAACAAAATTCTTGAGAAGGCAGGAGTGAATCCTGATGTCCGTGTCAGGGATCTGACAGATGATGACGTTAAGAAAATCAGTGCGATCATTGATGAGGAGTATATGGTGGAAGGTGATCTTAGACGTGAGATCGCTCTGAACATCAAGAGACTGCAGGAGATCGGATGTTATCGTGGTATCCGTCACAGAAAGGGACTTCCTGTTCGTGGTCAGAAGACGAAAACAAACGCAAGAACAAGAAAAGGCCCCAAGCGAACAGTGGCAAATAAGAAGAAATAGTCTTAGCTTATGCTGGACATATAGTTTCGGCTAATGTCGAATTATTACAAATATGAAATAACAGGTTTCATATTTGAGTTGCGAACAATAAGTTGAATGAGAAAGTAGGTTAGTTTAAAATGGCTAAAAAAGTTACCAAGAAAGTGACAAAAAAGCGTGTAAAGAAAAACGTTGAACGAGGACAGGCACATATCCAATCGTCATTTAACAATACAATTGTTACATTGACTGACAATGAGGGTAATGCACTCTCATGGGCAAGTGCTGGTGGTCTGGGATTTAGAGGTTCAAAGAAATCTACTCCATATGCTGCACAGATGGCAGCCGAGACAGCTACGAAAGCAGCTTTGGTGCATGGCTTGAAATCTGTAGATGTTATGGTTAAGGGACCTGGTTCAGGAAGAGAGGCAGCGATTCGGGCGCTTCAGGCATGTGGTCTTGAGGTGACCAGTATCAAGGATGTTACACCGGTTCCACATAACGGATGCCGTCCACCAAAGCGCCGCAGGGTTTAGTGGTTAGGATATTAGATAGAATAGTGGCATATATGCGCTAGAGCGGGTATGTTTTGTGCGCACAGATTTAGGAGGATAATAGCATGGCAGTGAATAGAGTTCCTGTACTGAAAAGATGCAGATCTCTTGATTTAGATCCTGTGTTTTTGGGATATGATAAGAAGTCTAAAAGAAAATCTGCGAGAGCTGGCAAGAAGATGAGTGAGTATGGTTTACAGCTCAGAGAGAAACAGAAAGCAAAGTTTATCTACGGTGTCCTTGAGAAGCCTTTCCGCAATTATTACGAGAAAGCTGACAGAATGAAGGGCATGACTGGTGAGAACCTGATGGTTCTTCTTGAGAGAAGACTGGACAATGTTGTCTTCCGCATGGGATTTGCCAGGACAAGAAGAGAGGCAAGACAGGTTGTTGGTCATAAGCACGTGTTGGTAAATGGAAAGTGTGTTAACATACCTTCCTATTTAATCAGCGTTGGAGATGTCGTTGAAATCAAAGAGAAGTCCAAGGGCCTGCAGAGATACAAAGATATTGCCGAGGCAACAAATGGCAGACTTGTTCCTGAATGGATGGATGTTGACCAGGAGAATTTCAAGGGTACGATCAAAGAGCTTCCTTCAAGAGAGGTCATTGATGTTCCTGTAGATGAGATGCTTATTGTCGAATTATATTCTAAGTAATTCACAATCGGGCAGAGATAAGAAATTGACAGTAGGAAGTGCGCATAGGTGTACTTTCTATTGTTGCACTTATTAACACGTCCATATAAAGGAGGGTATTTACAGTGTTGGCATTTGATTTTGACAGTCCAAATATTGAAGTGGCAGAAATCTCTGAGGACAAAAGGTATGGTAAATTTATCGTGGAGCCTTTGGAGAGGGGATACGGAATTACACTGGGTAATTCTCTTAGAAGAATTATGCTTGCTTCCCTACCTGGTGCAGCTGTAAGTCAGGTTAAGATTGATGGCGTCCTACACGAGTTCAGTTCGATTCCGGGTGTGAAAGAAGATGTGACAGAGATTATCATGAATCTTAAAAGTCTGGCCATCAAAAACAGTTGTGAGACGGATGAAGTGAAAAAGGCAATTATAGATTTTGAGGGTGAAGGTGTTGTCAGAGCGTCTGACATTCAGGTTGATCAGGATATTGAGATCATGAATCCTGATCAGGTTATTGCGACGCTGAATGGCGGCAAGGACAGCAAACTTTACATGGAGATCATCATTACGAAGGGTAGAGGTTATATCAGCGCGGACAAAAATAAGAGCGAGGATTTGCCAATCGGTGTCATAGCAGTGGATTCTATATACACTCCTGTAGAGAGGGTAAATGTTACCGTAGAAAATACCCGTGTAGGTCAGATAACTGACTATGATAAATTGACATTGGATGTATATACAGATGCTACCTTAGCACCAGACGAAGCAGTCAGCCTGGCAGCCAAGGTATTGAGCGAACATTTAAAACTTTTCATTAATCTCTCTGAAAATGCAAAGAACGCAGAAGTTATGATCGAGAAAGAGGATGATGAGAAGGAGAAGGTGCTCGAGATGAGCATTGACGAGCTTGAATTATCAGTTCGTTCGTACAATTGCCTGAAGAGGGCAGGTATCAATACCGTCGAGGAGTTGACGAATCGAACATCTGAGGATATGATGAAAGTCCGCAATCTGGGACGCAAGTCTTTGGACGAGGTATTGGCTAAGTTAAAGGAGTTGGGCTTACAGTTGAATCCGATCGAAGATTAATCAGGGTGATTACGTATTCGATGGATGAAGTTGCGGGCTGAACAGATATGCAAATGTGGTAATTCCAAAGTGTTCACATTTGTGCTCAAAGATGGAGTATATTAATTAACATTTGATAAGTAAGTCCAAAGGGCGTTGTCATTTGTTCCACCAATGAGGGTAGCCTACATAATGTCAGTATGTTACTGCATTTTGCAGGTGAGGTGTCCTCACAATGAAAGGAGCCTATTATGGCAGGTTATAGAAAACTCGGAAGAACATCGAGTCAGAGAAAGGCATTATTAAGAGGCCAGGTTACATCGTTGATCGCCAGCAAGAATGGCAGAATCATCACGACGGAGGCAAGGGCGAAGGAAGTACAGAAGATTGTGGAAGGTCTCATCGCGTTAGCTGTAAAGGAAAAAGACAATTATGAGATGGTGAAAGTTACAGCCAAGGTTGCCAGAAAAGATAAAGATGGCAAGAGAGTGAAAGAGGAGAAAGATGGTAAGAGAGTTACTGTCTATGATGAAGTGGAGAAGGAAATCAAGAAAGATCTACCTTCAAGACTCCATGCGAGACGACAGATGCTCAAAGTATTATATACAGTCAAGGAAGTTCCGGCAAAGAATGCTGGCAGGAAGGCAAACACAAAGGAGCTTGATCTTGTGGCAAAATTATTTGATGAAATTGCACCAAAGTATGTTGGACGCAATGGTGGATATACCAGAATCATCAAGGTTGGTCAGCGTAAGGGCGATGGTGCTATGCAGGTAGTACTGGAACTGGTATAACAGAAAAGTGTATTTTTGGGCGCTCCCATAGTTTGGGAGCGTTTTTATCAATTCATATTGGTATTTATTCAAAAGTACAGGAATGTTTTCAGATGTGATTCCTGTACTTTTGAATGACGATCTGGATGGATTTGCGCTGCTGTATAGTGGGTTAATTAAAGTTACGGAAGTGGTCGATACACAAGAACTGTCAGAAAATATCAAGTTATTTTACGGTTTTCGGAGGAGTATGTGATATGACAAGAAAAGAGGCGTGCTATTATCTGGGGATTCGTGAGGATGCTGCCGAGGAACAGATTAAGAGGGCATATCGATATAAGGCAAAGTTGTATCATCCCGATGCGAATCCCAATATGGATACAAAGGAATATTACATTAAAGTGCAGAAGGCGTATGAGTATTTGATGAGTACACCCAATGATATTCTCTCATCAAATGGTTCTGCTAATACCATGCAGGGTCAGGCGATGAATCGGAATGTAAATAATCCGTTTGGAGGTACAGCTGCCAATACAATGTATGGGAATCCATATATGGCAAATTCTGCAGGTAATTTTAACCCAAATTATTCTGGCGCAAAGACAGTCAATGTTCGACCTGCCAAGGTTTATGCCAGTACGGCGACGGCAAAAGCAAACTATAAAAAGCAGAAGGAGAAGGAGAAAGAGCGCCAAAAAATACAGAAGTGGGATGAGGAATACAAGAGTAGTAAGAGGCGTCAGCAGCAGACGCAGCTCTATGGTAAAGAGTATACAGACAAGATGACAGGGACTTCCAAGAGCAAGGAGGATGAAATTCTCGAAAAGATACGGGCGATTTGGCTTGCAGAGACGATCAGAAGGCAGATTGAATTGGACAAAGAGCATAAAGAGGTGCTGCAGCGGAGGAAACTTTATCAGGCGTTTATGCAGCAACAGGTGCAGGATGAGAGTGCAAAAAGAATCTCTAAGCCTGCAAAAGATGTGGATTAGTACGTGTATGAACGATTTTTACAGATTGGTGTCAATAGTTCCATAGAAGAATGCAAAGAGCAGCATTTTTCATAGATGCATGGAGGTCAAATGTGAAAATAATCAAAGTGAAAGATTTGGTTTATGAGTATATAAGACGTGATGAGGAAGGCAATGTGGAGGGAATCATCACTGCTGTGGAAAATGTGAATCTTGATATTAATCAGGGTGACTTTGTGGCTATATTAGGGCATAATGGTTCGGGAAAGTCGACACTGGCAAAACATTTGAATGCGATTCTATATCCCACGGAGGGAACTGTGTGGGTAGACGGAAAGGATACCAGAGAGGATGAGGCAGTCTGGGATATCAGGCAGACAGCAGGAATGGTCTTCCAGAATCCAGACAATCAGATTATTGGTCAGATTGTTGAGGAGGATGTGGGATTTGGCCCTGAGAATATGGGTGTGCCAACCAAAGAGATCTGGGAGCGCGTTGAAGAAAGCCTGAAGGCAGTCGGAATGTATCAGTTTCGGAAATTCTCACCAAACAAACTGTCCGGAGGGCAAAAACAGAGAGTTTCTATCGCAGGGGTGATCGCCATGCATCCGAAGTGTATCGTACTTGACGAGCCGACCGCAATGCTGGATCCGAAAGGACGCAAGGAAGTGATACGTGCCATCAGGGCGTTGAACGATGTGGAACATATTACAGTGATACTGATCACGCACTATATGGAGGAAGTAATCTATGCCGATAAGGTTTATGTGATGGACAAAGGTCAGATCACGCTCCAGGGGACACCACGGGAGGTGTTTTCTAAGGTGGAGCGGTTAAAGGAACTCCGACTCGATGTGCCGCAGGTGACTTTGTTGGCGCATGAATTGAAAAAGGATGGATTTCCCATGCCGGATGGAGTGCTCACCAACCAGGAATTTCTGGAAGCATTTGACCGATGTATCGATGCAGTTACTGGTCGGATGGAGTACTAGCAGTATTTTGCGATGAATCAGAGGAAAGGGTGGACGATATGCCGATTATATTGGATAAAGTAAGTCATATATATGGAGAGGATACGACTATGGCGGTAAAGGCTTTGGACAAGATCAGTCTGGTGATACCGGATGGACAGTTTATCGGATTGATCGGTCATACGGGTTCAGGTAAGTCCACGCTGGTTCAACATCTTAATGGACTGATGAAAGCGACCTCGGGGAATATTTATTTCAATGGAGAAGACATTGATGCGGAAGATTTTGATAAAAAAATGCTGCGCAGTAAGGTCGGGCTTGTGTTTCAGTATCCAGAGCATCAGCTTTTCGAGACAGATGTTTTTGCAGATGTCTGCTTTGGACCGAAAAATCTTGGATTATCAAAAAAGGAAGTTGAATTGCGCGCATTTGAGGCATTGAAGCTGGTGGGGCTTGAGGACGACTATTTTTATCAGTCACCTTTTGATCTCTCAGGCGGACAGAAAAGGCGTGTTGCGATCGCGGGCGTGCTTGCCATGAAACCAGAGGTACTGATCCTGGATGAGCCGACAGCCGGATTGGATCCCAAGGGAAGAGATGAGATCCTTGATCAGATTTCCAAGCTAAAGCGGGAAACTGGCATTACGGTTCTACTGGTATCACACAGTATGGAGGATGTGGCAAAATATGTTGACAGGATTATCGTGATGAATAAGGGCTGCGTGATGTATGATGATGAGCCGGGGGAAGTGTTCAAACACTATCGGGAACTTGAGGAGATCGGGCTTGCAGCTCCGCAAGTGACTTATATTATGAAAGAGCTGCGGGATCATGGTTATGATGTCAGCGATGAGGTTACAACGATTGAGGAAGCAAGAGATGAAATAAAAAGCTATTTTACGAAGCTTGTGGCAGTGCGAAAGGGGAGATAGGTGGCGGATTATGCTTAGGGATATCACATTAGGACAATATTATCAGGCGGACTCCGTAATACACAGACTCGATCCCCGGGTGAAGCTTGGGACAACGATTCTATTTATCATTTCTCTTTTCATTTTTGATGGATTTTGGGGGTATCTGGTGGCGGCCTTGTTTCTTGCGTTTGTGATCAGAATGTCAAAGGTTCCGTTTAAGTTCATGGTAAAGGGCATGAAGTCGATCGTTTTTCTGCTGTCGATCACAGTGATATTTAACTTGTTCCTGACACCGGGCGAACCGATTGTCCAGATCTGGAAGCTCACGATCACGCAGGAGGGACTCAGGCTTGCAATATTGCTGTCGATACGTTTGGGATTTCTGATTATAGGCTCTTCGGTGATGACGCTCACGACAACGCCGAATCAGCTTACAGACGGCCTTGAGAAGATGCTGCATCCATTGAATAAGATAAAGGTGCCAGTGCATGAGATTGCTATGATGATGTCGATCGCGCTTAGATTTATACCGATATTAATGGAGGAGACAGATAAAATCATGAAAGCACAACTGGCAAGGTGTGCGGATTTTGACAGTGGGAATCTGATCAAGAAGGCAAAGAGTCTGGTACCATTGCTGGTTCCTCTTTTCATATCGGCGTTCCGGCGCGCGAATGATCTTGCGATGGCGATGGAGGCGCGCTGCTACAGGGGAGGAGAACACCGCACCAAGATGAAACCGCTTCACTATGAAAAGAGAGATTATATTGCCTATATGATTGTGGTCTGCTATCTTGTGGGCGGCATTGCGGCAGGAAAGCTGATGCCTGTGTTGATACGAAGTGTCATAGTATTATGATAAAATCTATTGCATCAGTTGGAATGTGTATGGAAATTATGGCATAAGACATGGATTGGGAGACAGGGTAGAATGAAACGGGTAATGTTAACTGTTGCCTATGACGGTACGAACTATCATGGGTGGCAGCTTCAACCGAATGTGACGACGATTGAGTCTGTACTTAATGAAACATTGAGTGCCTTATTAAACGAAGAGGTCAGGGTGATTGGAGCGTCGAGAACTGACACAGGCGTGCATGCACTTGGAAACATAGCAGTATTTGATACACAGGCGCGAATGCCTGCCGAAAAGTTTTCATACGCATTAAACCAAAGACTTCCGGAAGATATCCGAATCCAGGCATCGAGGGAAGTACCGCTGGATTTTCACCCAAGGCGACAGGACAGCAGGAAAACATACGAATACAAAATATGGAACAGTGCGTTTCCAATGCCGGTGTACAGACTTTATTCACACTTTACGTATGCGCCGCTCGATGTTGTGTTAATGCAGGAAGCGGCAGATTATCTGGCAGGAGAGCATGATTTTAAGAGTTTTTGCAGCATTCATTCGACAGCGGATACGACAGTGAGAACGATTTATGATATTGTATTGGACAAAGCGGGGAACATGATCACAATCAGAATAACCGGTTCGGGCTTTCTGTACAATATGGTTCGGATCATAGCCGGTACGCTGATCGAAGTGGGGAGAGGGAATCTGGTTCCTGATAACATGGTTGATATTTTAAGAGCCTGCGACCGGGCGAAGGCAGGACCAACAGCGCCAGCATGCGGACTGACGTTGGTAAAATATGAGTTTTTAGGGGGGAATCTGTCGTGAGGACGGTTCTATTGGAGGGGGATTGTGAACTTGTAAAGCTATAATTAGCAGTAAATGTTAAGTCCTGTGTGAATAGGAACAACTGATACAAATTGCGGATAAATTTGACAATTTAGGTCTTGACACACCAGGAACCGTATAATATAATAATTCAATGTGGTGACATATGATTGTACAATATCAAAGCCCCGATATTGACAGAGGTGTCAGCCAAGGTATCTAGGTGACTTGTGAATCCGTAGAGTGTGGTCCGGACATTCCACATCAGAGGATTGAGACAGGAATAACCATCAAAGGAGAGCCGACAGGCTAAATATATGGAGGTAACATAATGAAAACATTTATGGCTAGCCCAGCTACAATTGATAGAAAATGGTATGTAGTAGACGCTACTGGCATGACATTAGGACGCTTGGCATCAGAGGTTGCAAGCGTATTGAGAGGAAAGAACAAACCTATTTTTACTCCTCATATTGATACAGGTGATTATGTGATTATCATTAATGCGGAGAAGGTTGCGGTGACAGGCAAGAAGCTTGATCAGAAGGTTTACTACCACCACTCAGAGTATGTTGGCGGTATGAAGTCAGCGACCTTGAGAGAGCAGTTGAACAAGAAACCGGAAGAAGTAATTGAGCACGCAGTGAAAGGGATGCTTCCAAAGGGACCTTTAGGTCGTCAGATGTATAAGAAACTCTTCGTATATGCAGGACCTGAGCACAAGCATGCAGCTCAGAAGCCAGAGACATTGACATTTTAATCAGTGTATAGATAAAGGAGGAAACAAAAATGGCAAAAGCAGCAAATGCTTCAAGATATTATGGAACAGGTAGAAGAAAAAAATCGATCGCCAGAGTATATCTGACACCGGGTACAGGCAACATTACGATCAACAAGAGGGGAATTGATGACTATTTCGGGTTAGAGACACTGAAGGTTATCGTTCGTCAGCCTTTGGCAGCGACCGATACTGTTGACAAGTTTGATGTGCTTGTAAACGTAAAGGGTGGCGGCTACACAGGGCAGGCAGGTGCGATCAGACATGGTATCTCCAGAGCTTTATTGCAGGCAGATTCCGATTACAGACCAGTGCTCAAGAAGGAAGGCTTCCTGACACGTGATCCTCGTATGAAGGAGAGAAAGAAGTACGGCTTGAAAGCAGCTCGTCGTGCACCACAGTTCTCCAAGAGATAATAAATTGCATATCATATATTGCAAAAACATTGAAAGTTCAGTGTTAAAAGCCTTGTGCGACTTGCTTAGACGGTATGCGGAAATATACAAGTTGCTTACAGGTTGCTTACACAAAAAAGCAAAATTTTACCCCCGGAATTATGCCGGGGGTTCTTTTTATATCAGGTCAATGGCATCAATCAACTGTTGAATTTCAAAATGGGTGTAGACGGTTTCTGTTACTGACTGCCCTTTATGACCGACAATCTTTTTGATGATTTTGTCATCTACTCCGGCAGCAGTCAGGAGTGAAATGCAAGTGTGCCGGGTATCATGTGGGCGGTGATTTGGCATCCCCATTTGGTCAACAAAGGGTTTCCAATAGGAATCATAATAATTGCGATATACAAAGTGCTTTGCATCAGGAGTGGATAAAAGATATTCGCAATCATTTTTATTATACCAGTATTCAAAGAAGGGTAATACCTTTTTGGCAATGGGTGCTTTCCTGATGCCGGATTCTGTCTTTGATGCCGTTATGTCAAACCACCGTTCCGCTATGTTTACATTTTCTTTTTTCAGGTCAAGCAGTTCACCGATTCTGCAACCGCAGTACATCAGCATCAGGATAACGCTGATATATTCGTTGGTATCCTTCCACTTCCAAACAGTTTCAATTTCCGCAGAACTGAAAGGCTTTCTGTTGTAAGCGTTTGGGTTTTGGTCTTTGTACTGGATAATGTCAACATACTGGGAGTAATCCTTTGAGCAGATGTCATTCTCCAAAGCAAATTTATACATGACAGTGAAAAGAACCTTTAATTTCCGCAGTGTTGGGTAGTTTTTGCCACAATTATCCACAACACCCTGTAAATGGCTTTTTCTTATATCGTTGAACCGCATGGAATACAACATTTCACATAGCTTGTATGAAGCATTGTAGCCATTGATATTGGACTTTGATATTTTGGGGTAATGTTCCGCAGACCATTTTTCAAATACTTCTGCAAAGGTGGTCTTGTTGGCATCCATATCATAGGGATTTTCATTATAATGTGCCAAGGCAACCAGTGCTTCACTTTGGGTTTCATAATACCCCAAGTATTTGTATTTCCAGTGAATTTTTCCGTCTTTGTCCTCTTTTCTTGATACAGTGATACGGACAGCCCAAGGTTTACGCCTGTTACCGGGCAACTTGTAAACGCTGCCATATCCATTTGGCAATTTCATCAATAATTCATTCCTTTCTTAAAAATAGGTGCATTTAACAAAGGAATGTGCTATACTGTATTTGTCTTGGACAGTAACAGCATATTCCTTTATATGGGTTTATGGGTTACATCTATTCAAACCGTTCCGGCTGCAACCGGGGCGGTTTTTAGCGTTATGAGTTGCGAACGAAATTCGTCCGCAACCGTCCGTTTTTCGGACAGACCCTATTGATTATGTTTTCCGTCATTCATGTACTTGTTAATTCTTAAATCAATGTTTTCTATGGTAGTCCGCTCTAAGGTGTTCATTTCCTCACTACTGATATAAACATCTGCATCAGAATCTTTGATATGAATAACCCATTTATCATTATAAGGGCTTTCATGTACTTCATATCCCAAAATACCTAAATATTCTTTAAAAGAGATTGCTTTGGTTGTATCTTCTTTGACCTCTTTTACACTTATATCTAAAAAACAATTCAGAGGTTCACCTAAAGCTGATGCAATTTTATTGACCGTTTCAATTTTAGGATTGGCTTTACCTAGTTCATATTGCCTTATCTGAACTTCATTCATTTGGCATAATTCTCCTAATTGCTTTTGGGTGAAGCCCTTTTCTTTCCTAACTTTTCGGATTTTTTCACCAACTGTCATTTTCTCACCTACCTTTGAAAAACAGTATAGCATAGAACATGAAAAAATAACAGAAGAAAAAAATTCTCTTTTGGGATATTGACAGAAGAATAAACTTCTGATAAAGTTATGATAACAGAAGAAAAGGCTTCTGTCAATAAAAATCTAAGAAAGGAGATACGATACATGACAATCAACAATTCAAAATTGCAGATTGCTTTGGCAACTGCCTGTATGAACCCCTATGATTTATGTAAGGCGGTAAATATCCAGTATCAGACATACAGACGGATTTCAGCCGGGAATAACTGCAAGCCCGCAACAGTAGGAAAAATTGCAAAGGCTCTGAATGTACCGGTTGAAAACCTGATTGATGTAAAGGGGTGAGCGAATGAAGGATTATAGGGTAAGGTACTGGGAACAGGACGGACAGGAAAGCTATGTGGAATTTGAAACCATGGAACAGGCACAGATTTTCTATAACAGTCTGGACGGCATGGCAGAGATTCAGAAGTATGTGGAAGAAATCCATGCGTATGAAGCCGTGGTCTACCCTACATTTGAATTTTGAGGGGGGATGCCTATGAAGAAGATTGATGCAAAGATTGCTGAAATCAAGAAGTTACAGGAAGAGATTGACCGCAGAACCAAAGTAGAGCAAGAAGCGGAAAAACTTATCAGCCAATGCAGATTTGAAAAAGCAATGGAACTTCTGGCTACTCTGTACTGAAAGGTTGTTGCAGCAACCTATGAAGATGTAACCCAAGACAACCAAATCAAGCAAGGAATAGGTGTTAGAAAGTATAGAAAATTTTAAGTGAAAGGAAGTGAGAAAGAAGGTGATAGATTTTGACGAAACAGGGCTTTACAAAGGCTTTGTGAAGAATCAGAAGGGAAAGAAATTCCCCGGTAGGAATCCACAGCTTTTGACTTTGCCGGAAGTGGATGCGTTTGACAGTTTCAGCGGTATCATGTACCCCAATGTCGTACTGATAGATGCGGATGAAGAACCCCACAATGAGAAGTTGCAGAATATCATCAAGGGGGAAGGACTGGCTTGCTATATGACCGACAGGGAAAGCGGTAGGGGTGTCCATGCCCTGATGATTAACAGCAATACATCATTGAAAAAAGCTGATAAGGTGATGCTTGCCTGTGGTATCGTTGTAGACTTCCATCCGGGGTATTCGTTGCCGGGAGAGTGCTTAAAGTTTAACGGTGTTGAACGCACACCAATTTACAATGAGCAGCCATATCAGGAATTACCAAAATATTTTACACCGCTGCCAAAGTGCAGTATAGATTTTGCAAATATGGGTGAGGGTGACGGTAGGAACAGCACACTGTACGCCTATATCCTGTCATTGCAGAATGCCGGATTTGATGAAGAAGATATTAAGGACACAATCAGGATAATCAACCAGTATGTGCTTGCTGAACCATTGGAAGAAAAAGAACTGGATGTAATTTTAAGGGATGAAGCGTTTAAAAAGTCGGTTTTCTTCCCAAAGAATAAGTTTTCGCATGATAAATTTGCAGAGCATATCAGAACGCAGTACCATGTGAAAAAAATCAATGGTCAGCTTCACATCTACGAGGGCGGTATCTATGTACCCGGCTATGATGCAATTGAAAGGGCAATGGTGAGTGAAATATCTTCCCTGACATCCAACCAAAGGAATGAAGTGCTGAAATATCTGAATGTGGTGTGTGTTGAGGAAGGGCGAACCGCAGACCTGAACCTGATAGCGTTTAACAATGGTGTGTATAACCTGAACACTGACAGTTTAGAGCAGTTCAGCCCGCAGCACATAATCACCAACAAAATACCTTGGAACTATAACCCTGATGCAAAATCGGACTTGGTAGACAGTGTACTTGATAAGCTGTCCTGTGGTGATACAGATATACGGTATTCACTGGAAGAAGTTGCCGGGGCTTGCCTTTATCGGTCTGCTGCCATTGGTGGCGGTATGGCTGCTATATTGGTAGGTGACAAGCACAACGGAAAAAGCACCTATATCCACATGGTAGAAAGTATGCTTGGGAAAGATAATTATTCCGCTGCTGATATGGGTACTCTTGGGAACAGGTTTATTACAATCACGCTATATGGTATGTTGGCAAATATCGGTGATGACATATCAAATGGGTATATTGCAGATGCTTCAATCTTCAAAAAACTGGTGACTGGTGAAGAAGTTCAGGCAGAGGAAAAAGGCAAACCGCCAATTAACTTTGCATCCTATGCAATGCACATTTATTCAGCGAATGACATACCGCACATGAAAGACCCTACCGGGGCAGCACTTAGAAGGTTATTATTTATTCCTCTGAATGGGAAATTTACGAAAGATACCCCCGGCTATGACCCTTTTATCAGGTACAAACTGGAACAGCCTGAACACATGGAATATTTCATACAATGTGCTTTAGATGGGCTTGTGGAAGTGCTGAAAAACAAGGCTTTTACAATTCCGGCAAAGTCAGAGCAGCAGAAGGAAAGCTATGAGAGGGAAAACAACCCCATTCTTGCATTTATTGATGATGTAGGCAAGGAAAGCATCATCAATGAACCGACTGCTGATGTATATAGGCGGTATCAGGTATTTTGTGCTGACAACGGTTTTCAGCCGGGAAGTAACCTGACCTTTTCAAAGAGCATCAACCGGGCATTGGGTACAAAAACGATTGATAGTCATACTGGAAAAGGTAAAGGCAGAAAAACATTCAAGATATTTATTGAATAATGGTGCAGTGGTGGCGTGGTTGGTGCGGTTTAGTGGAGCAGTTAAAAAGCAGTAAAAACAAGTGGTGGCGTGGTTGGTGCGGTTGCATTAAACTTCTTTATATATGTTTTATGCGTTGTTTTACATAAGTTGAAAATATAAAAGTAATATAATTTTCTTTTTCAACTGCACCAACTGCACCAAACAGTGCCAAGCATAGAAAGAAGGTGGAAAAATGGAACATTATGAAGCTATTGTTAAACATTCGTATATTGAAAGGCAGAAAAAGCACTTTCTTCTGCTGCAAAATGCAACCGCTGAAAGCACAAAAACATTTATGATTGTGTTGGATATAGCAGAAGAACTATGCACTTGCAGCAATGAACACTTTATGAAACTGCTGCCAATATTCAAAGAGTTTTATTCTTTGGTTGGTGATGCGGATGCAGAAATAGAGTTTATCAAAAAACAGAGAAAGGGAACAGGTGACAGATTATGAGGAATGCAATTATTGAACTTTTGAACAGAGCGGATGAACGCAAGCTAAGACTGATTTACTTCCATGCCAAGGCATTGATTGGAGAGGATGCAGAAGTGACCCCGGTTATCTCAATCACAGATGCAGATTTGAGGTTGAGCGAAACCGCATTGAAGCATATCACTGATGAAGAACTGGAACAGGTACAGGCGATTTGCAGAAATATCAGGCAGAGGTCAGAACAGGATGTTAAGAATTGTTAAGGTTGAGAAAGGTATAGGTAAAAGATTATGACAAAGATAGTTAAGCTACTGGATGATAAGGCGGTGCAGGAATTTGATAACCTTGTGTATGAGGATGGCGGGCTGATGGAACTGCTCCCGGTCGGGCTGACATTTGATGAGGTAGCCCTTGACTGTATTGCTGTACTGGTTATTTTGGAGCAGAGGTTTGATTTGGATAGTATCGGGAAAAACAAGCTGTACCGTCTGTATATGGCTGTGCTTGGTTTCATTGTAGAGAAGTACGGTGAAGCAGAATTTTTGTGCGGGAGTTATTTCACAAAGAAATCATTCTTTAGATTTATGAACACCTACTTTCCCGGTTGGGGTTGCAAAAAGCCCTTACATAACCAGTAGTTAAATAAGGACTTGCCACATGGTAAACACATGACCTGAACAATCACAGTTTACCATGTGGGGCTATATTTTATCAAGTACCAATTTACAACGCTTATATGGCGGTTATATGAGTGCAGAGAGGTAACGAAATGAAGATTAGAGTTGCATATTCGGAGAACGAAAAGGACAGGAAAGCACAGCATGAAGCAGCTGTAAAAGGGCTGTTTCCTGATACGAAAGTGCGTGAAACTGCTGCAAAAGACGGCTTTTTACATACGGTTTTGACAGTGCCAAGACCGCCAAAATCCACAAAATAGGCGGTTTTTGCTTGACTATACCCCCTATATGTGGTATTCTATCAGCAGAACGGAATAAGGCATGAGTACCGCACCGCTTATTTTCTCTAATTGTTTTCTTGGGTGGTGTTAGTCTTGGATTCAAGGCATGGGAATAACTGATTTTGATTGTTTGGTCAGTTGTTGCTCATGCCTTTTTTGTTTGTCAGCATCAGCCCACTTCGGGCGTAAAAAGAAGGGAGAATTGAACAATGGATGAACAAATGAACCAGAACCAGAACGCAGACCCGGCAGCCGGACAGGGAACAGGGGGAAAGACCTTCACGCAGGAAGAGGTGAACCGCATTGTTCAGGAGCGTCTTGCAAAAGAGAAAGCCAAGAACGGCGGCGAAGCGGATTTTGCGAAAAGGGAACAGGAACTTGCGCAGCGGGAACTCCACATGACCGCTAAGGAACTGTTATCAGAAAAAGGATTGCCAGTGCAGCTTTTTGATGCTCTCAACTGCACCGACAAGGAATCCCTGGAAAAGAGCATTGCAACCATAGAAACAGTATTCAATGAGTATAAGGCGAATGCCACAAGCAATATAAAGTTCAAAGGCTTTCAGCCGGGTTCAGGCAATAAAATGCCTGATGCCGGGGATGTGGGGGATTTGGAGATTAGAAAGGCTATGGGGCTTCGCACTTAACGGAAAGGAAGCGTAAAACATGGCTATAAATTTAGCGACAAAATTTTTACCGTATGTTGATGAAAAATTCAGTACGGAAAGCAAGAAATCACTTCTGACCAATCAGGATTTTGACTGGACAGGGGCGCATACCGTAAAGGTGTACAAGGTCAGCACATCACAGATGAATGACTACAAGAGGAACACTCCTGAAGGTATGACAGGCTCACGCTATGGCGTGGTGAAAGACCTTGATGCAACCACAGAGGAATTTACCCTGAAAAAAGACCGTTCCTTCACATTCGTCATTGACAAGCTGGATTCCGATGAAACGGTGCGGAACGTGCAGGCGGCTTCGGCACTGGAAAGGCAGGTCAGGGAAGTGGTAATCCCGGAAGTGGATGCCTATACTTACGGCGTGATGTGCAGCAATGCGGGGCAGAAAGCAGAACCCAAGGCACTGACCAAGACCAACATTTACACTGAAATCATTGCCGGGAACAATGCCCTTGACAATGCGGAAGTGCCGGAAACAGGGCGTGTCATAGTCGTGACCCCTGATGTGTATGTGCTGATGAAGCAGTGCAAGGACATCACAATGGAAACCGACATAGGCAATGATTTAAGGCTGAAAGGCGTTATTTCCAACCTTGACGGTGCAATGGTAATCAAAGTTCCGGCTAACCGCTTGCCTAAAAACTTCGGATTCATGATTGCACACGCTTGTGCGACAGTAGCCCCTACCAAGTTAGAGGACTACAAGATACATGAAGACCCGCCCGGTATCAGCGGTTCACTGGTGGAAGGGCGTATTGCCTATGATGCCTTTGTATTGGAGAACAAGGCGAAAGCCATCTATTACCATGCACAGGCAGCAGAGCAGACAACGCCACCTGAACAGGAAACAGACCAATAATTTGATAAAGTGTCCCGGGCTTTCTATCCTCCGATTGTCCGGGGCATTTTTGGAAAGTGGAACAGATTCTAAACGAAAGGGATTGATGGGGCATGAAAAAAGATTATGATAAATTCTATGAGAAAGAGCAGCCGGAAACTGTAATTGTCAAAAGCGGGGAATTGCGACTTTACAAAGAGGGGCAGCGGTTGGGAGTGTCGAAACCTTCATGGTCGAACAGTGAAGGGGTACACATGGGAAAGACGGTCACTATTGATTTGGCAGCGAATAAGGGAAATCAGGAAATGATTGAACTTTTTGAACGTGTCATTGAACTTTTGAAGGGCGGTGCTGAATAATGGGGAATGCTTTAGGAAAAGCACAGAAAGCAGCAAGGAAAGCTATTGAATCAACCTATGCCGGGGTGATGACGGTTTCTGAATACAAGAAGGTAAAAGACCCTAACACTGCCCTGACCAGTTATAAAGAAGTGGTTGTTTTGGAGAATCAGCCTTGCAGCCTGTCCTTTGAAAGTATTGCAGCAGCGGTACAGACCGGAACAGTGGCAACCGTTTCACAGGCGGTCAAGTTGTTCCTGTCACCTGACATTATAATTAAGCCCGGTTCAAAAATTAAAGTGACCCAAACAGGGGTTACAACAGAATACAAGTCAAGCGGTGTCCCGGCAGTATATCCGACACATCAGGAAATCAT
The DNA here is from genome assembly GCA_002491195.1 of Lachnospiraceae bacterium UBA7179. GTDB lineage: Bacteria > Bacillota > Clostridia > Lachnospirales > Lachnospiraceae > COE1. Next base: position 1,185 of record DKVL01000086.1, on the reverse strand, counting down.
GTTGGAACTGTTTGACGGTTGGGCATGATAGGCGGTAATAATATGGCAAAAATGGGAAATTTCAAGATAAAGGGTTTAGAGGAATTGCAGAAAGAATTGAACAATCTGCAAGATAATACAGATGCGATAATTGAAGATTGTGCAAAAGAACTTGCTGCCCGGTTGCTTCGGTTGGTTGTGAAGCGTACACCAGTAGGCGATTATTCAGGCGATTCATACACTTGTGCATCAGGTGAACAGCACAAGGGGCATAAAGTGCCGGGCAAAGTAGGCGGTACACTCCGCAGAGGTTGGACTATTGGAGAAATCCGAAAAGAAGGGGGTGTCTATAAAATTGACATCATCAACCCGGTTGAATATGCATCCTATGTGGAATACGGTCACAGGACAGCAGACCATAAGGGATGGGTCAAAGGGCATTTCATGATGACCATATCTGAACAGGAACTTGAAAAGATTGCTCCAAAGGTGCTTGAAAAGAAAATTAAGAAGATACTTAGCAACATATCCAAATAGTATTGATAGCACCGTCATTTAGGCGGTGTTTTTCTTTACCTTTACACTTTATCAAGTAATGTGTTTTTGTAGCTATATGGGGTTTATATGAGTTGTCAGCGGTGGAAGAAGGTGTTATAATTCATTGTATGCGGGGCTGATTAGTTTATTTTGTTCAATTTGCATGAGAACTGAACTTCTTACCAGTTGCTTACAAAATGCCTTGAAATGCTTATAAAACGGTATTTTGAAACTATCCAAGAGATAATCTTTCGGAAACGAGAATATCAAGAAAATACTATTTTACAAGGGTTGCAGAGATTGTGGAAACTTGCCAGATGTGTTGGATTTAACATCAAATACAACACACATGTGACAGTTTGCAACAAAGATATTGATAGGTACAGGACATTTTCGGTAGCAATACTGGTGAATGTCCTTTTTCTTTGTAAGTACTTAGGAACTGTAGAAAAATAACTGACACATCTTGCTTGTCTATTTCTCCGATAGCAATTTGCATCAGTTATTTTCCTACAATTCCTTATAAGATTGGAAGAATGACAATGCAGAGAAATGTGACGTATTATCGAAAAAATAGCCGTATTGTGTTTGTTTCTTATCAGGATTCCGTGCAGTCATATCCTATGCACACACATACGGGACATGTGCAGAATAAACGCATGAACGAGA
>DKVL01000103.1:22073-49778 GCA_002491195.1 Lachnospiraceae bacterium UBA7179 | reverse complement strand
TCATTGTGGATTATATGTTAAAGAGTAATGATGAAAGAGTAGTGGTTAATGACTATATAGAAAACGATCCGCTATCAGAAAATAATTTGGATAAGACTTTAAATTTAGTCAATGAATTCCGTCTTTTACGTCCACAAAAATCCATATGGCTATATACAGGATATACAATATCTACATGTAAATATTTTGATGACATTATATTTACATTTCATCCATCATATTATCATTTTAATCCTTTAAACGGAAAACCTATCAAAGTGGATGATAAAGCGTATTTTATTAAACAGGATAGAAAGCGAATAGAGATTATTAATAATATTGATGTATTGATAGATGGGAAATATGTAGAATCGCAACGCGATATCACAATTCCATGGGCTGGCTCATCAAATCAGAGAGTTATTAGAATTCAGGAATCATTACAAAAAGGTGAAATTGTATTATGGCAGACATGATAATAACGAGTGAATGTGAACAATGCATTCACTCTACAATTAATGAAGAAGATAAAGCAAGGGTAAAAGTATACTGCCGTGTTAAGGATAAAACATATTATTGGGGACAGTGCATTCCATGTGACTATAAAGAAGTAAAAAAGTATTTTAAAAAAGGAGTAGTTGATTATGGCTAAAGTAAAATCAATACATGAAAATCAATACATAATTTCTGACAATAATGCAGGGCATTTAATAGATTTTGGGTTTAAGTATGATAATGACGAAGAAAAATATGTATATAATTTCCCTGTACTAAGACATGAAAAAACGACTGTTCTTCGTGGCAAAATTACAGCATACACAGACACAAATGAGATACAAATAGATATCGTAGATAATAATGGTGTTCCGTATGCATCATTTTACAATATAGAGTGTGGTAATTATGATGTCATATTAAATAAGATCAATAAAGCGATTTTAAATGAGTTCAGCAAATTGAAAATTACAAAGACGAATGGAAAGAAGGATATAACAAATGAAAATTAATGTAAAGAGACTAACTGATACAGCAACGATACCAACGAGACAACATGAGGGCGATGCAGGATATGATCTGTATGCGGATATCCAAAAGCCAGTAATAATTAAACCACATACTACAGAATTTATACATACAGGAATAGCAATCGAGATACCTGATGGATATTTTGGTGCAATATTTGCCAGAAGTGGACTTGCAACTAATGAAGGTTTGCGACCGGCAAATTGTGTAGGTGTGTGTGATTCGAGATATCGAGGAGAATACATGGTTGCATTGCATAATGATTCCATTGAAGCAAGAACAGTTTCCCCGGGAGATAGAATTGCCCAGCTTGTAGTGATGCCTTATTTAAATGTGGAGTTTGAAGAAGTAGATGAACTGTCGAATACCAAGAGAGGAGATGGTGGATTTGGAAGTACAGGAAGGTAATCAGATATTAACACCTAAAGAAATTTCTAAAATTTTGAAAATATCTATGGATAAAACATATGAACTTATACAGTCACCAGGATTTCCAAAATTGAAAATCGGTAGGCAATACAGAATTCCAGAAGAAGAATTTAATAAATGGATAAGAAAGTATTCTTATAATCAATATATTATGTAATAAATAAAAACGATTGTTATTTAACGCGATAACAACCGTTTTTATTTATTAAATTACTGTTTTACCATTTTATTAATTTTGTCTAATTGCGCAAGCTCTTGTTCATTTAAGATAGTATAGTATACATCTTCCGTGATTTTAGAATTAGAATGTCCAGCCATCTTTGCAACAATTTCTTTATCAACTCCATGTCTAATATAGTAACTTATTCCAGTATGTCTAAGCCCATGTATAGTAATGTGCTTATCAATACCCGCATTGCTTAATATTTTCTTCATCATCAAATTAAGATTACTATTGTTAATAGGAAGTTTATTTTCTGTCTGAAAAATAAAATCATTTTCGGATTTTGGTTTTTGAACTTTTCTGTATTCATTTAAAGCATATATAGCTTGTTCGGACAAGTAAAACTTTCTTACACTTTTAGCAGATTTAACAGTAGATAAAGCCCATTTATATTTTCTGTCATTTTCAGTACTATTTTCTCGATCAATAATACGGCTAAATGATTTGTATACTAATGCTGTTTTGTTTTCAAAATCAATATCTTTCCACTGGAGTCCTAAAGCTTCACCGTTTCGAATAAATGTCCAAAGCATAAATACCAATCCCCAACCGTGTCTGTACCCTTGTACTCCTTGTATACGTGGAATAGTAGCAGCATATATAAATCTTGTAATTTCATCGTCATCCATAATTTCATATTCTTTATTAAATCCATAAACTTCTTCTGCATTATTAATATTCCCATAAGTATCTAAAGTTATATTATTTTGAGGTTTAGGCATTTTTACATTAATCATAGGATTTTCATATGGTCTTGTTTTATAAATGAATGCAAAATATTGACAAAAAAATGAATGAGCCTTTTTAACTGTAGACAATGATTTATGCTGAACACTCACAAGATCTTCGAGGTAAGCTTGAATATCAGTGTCTAGTATAGTTGCTACTTGATAATCTGCAAAGGGTGCGGTTTTAATTTGGCTATTATATGTTGATTCCATTGTATCATAAGCTTTGCCTTTTAAGGTGGGTCTTTTGAAAGTATCCATCCAATTTAAAGCAGATTGAGCTAAAGTAAGAGTATTGTTTTGAGGATTTCTAAGCTGTCGTTCTTTTTCTTCTCTTATACTGGCAGATTCGATAACTTTCATTTTTTTATTGCATTCTTGTACAGTATGTCCAGTCACAGATTTATATTTTCCATTAATTTTTTTTCTAAATCTAATTCTCGTGTGTTCTTTGTCCATCCAAGAAAAATTACCTTCTCCATATGGTAAAGTTGGTAAAATTATTTCTTTGTTTTTCATAATAACCTCCTTTATGAGTCTTGTTACTATTGTTGATTTTATGTAAAGTTGTCACAGATAGTTTTTTGTGACAACTCTTGTGACAAGTTTAGTTCGGATTAGTTCCAAATACATCGGATTTAAATTGAAATTAAGAACTTTTGTTCTAAATTATATCATATAAAAAAGATGATGTCAAATAACAAAAAATGCCTACAAATCCTTTAAATAATAGGTTTGTAGGCATTCTCACAATTAAAATATAATAGCAGGGGCAGCAAGAATCGAACTCGCATTGACGGTTTTGGAGACCGCTGTTCTACCGTTGAACTATGCCCCTTCAGTCAGCCTATATAAATCAATTACTCACTGACGAATTATAGTATAGCACAAAACAGGATAAAAAAGCAAGCAAAAAATGAAAATTATTCATTTTTTTGTAAAATGCTATTTATCCTTATTTGCAGCTTTTTTTAACTGGTATTGGACAATATACCGTTTTACGATTCGGTCAGTGTGCGCGGAGACAACGTACAGGATTTCGTCAAGGTTCAAACCAGCGTCAAATGCCTTCTGGAGCGCCGCATCAAAACCTGTACCGGAAAGATCAGTATCCAGGCTGTCAGCAGCTTCATTTAATGAGGAACGGTCTTCTTTAAAAATACTCATAAAAACTCCTTTCACAATATACGACAATAAAATGATTTTAAGAAACAATTATATTATAGCAATATAGTGCGAATGCGTCAATAACTAAAATTCTGACAATTTGGATAATTTGCTGCGGTTTTGCTGTGTAAAAGAGATATTGATTGACAGTAATTTGTCTAAGGCGTATAATAAAATCGTATAGACAATTGACAGCAGACTATGAATTGTATTGGGGGATAGGGAGTAGCAATGTCGGGATTTGATAAGGACGCGTTTTGGCTCAAAATATTGTCTTTGTATCATGAGTCAAAGGATAATAATTATATTTTAAGACTCGATGAGGAACAGATCAGGGAGCTCAAGGCGCTGTATATTGATGTGTATATACCAATGGAAAAATTGGCGTATTATGAGGATGAGACTCTGATGAGAAAGATGATGACAGCGATTGCGTCGGTGTATAAGGTTGATAAGGATACTATGGGAAATTCCGGGGAGATTGTCCAGCTGGTCAACACGGTCAACTATGATGGCAAAAATATGTATATTCGATTTGCCAAGATTTCTCCAGTGAAAATGCGGAGGCTTGAACTGGGAAAATCAAGACAGCAGATTGCTGAACGGATGGGGTACAGTGTATCTGCTGTGAAAAATTGTGAAGCTTCTTTTTGCGATTTGACGAGACAGCCAGAGCAGCTTGTACGTAAGCTTGCCAGAGCGTTGGAATGTGAACCGGAAACATTGATGCAGTAACGATTTGCGCAGAGGGGGAGGTATGTGAATGGGCAGCTATTTTTTCACAGAAATGGAAATAGATGCGATTGGAGAAATATCGAACATATGCTTAGGGAACTCCGCATCAACACTCAGTATGCTGGTGCGTCAGACGGTAGATATAACGCCGCCGAGAGTTGAGATTGTGGAGAAGAGCGAATATACGAAAAATGTGTCTTCCAAGAAAGTTTTTGTGAAGGTAAATTATGTGGAGGGCGTCAAAGGATGCAGCATATTGATGCTGGAGGAACAGGATGCCAAGGCGATCGCTGACCTGATGATGGGAAGTGACGGGAAAGGCGATTTTGCCAGGATGGACTTGAGTGAATTGCACATGAGTGCAGTCTCAGAAGCGATGAATCAGATGATGGGAGCGGCAGCGACTTCTATGAGTGTGATGCTTGAGCGAAAGACTGATATATCAACGCCAGAGGCAAAATTTATGGAGGACGGTGAGTATCTGGCCTATGAGTTTCCAGAAGATGACCGTTTTGTGAAGGTAGGATTTAAGATGAAGATCGGGGATATTATTGACAGCCCGGTTGTGCAATTATATCCGCATGATCTTGGCAAGGCGATCAGTGATCTGTTTCTGATCAGGAAAGCAAGAGAAAAGGGACAACAGTAAGAATGCATAAAAAGAAGCGAATAACCAGAAAAAATATTAAAATTGTATATGAGATAACATACAGTTTTGTAACAAAAGTAAAATACGACCACGTGTCCTCGTTTGCAGGGCACGCGGCTTTATTTTTACTGATGTCATTATTTCCGATGGCGATGTTCTGTATCTCGATGTTCAGTTATCTCCCTATTGATACAGGGCGTTTTACACGACATCTGATGAATATTATTCCAGAAGGATTTACACCGCTGTTGAACCAGATTTTGGAGGAGGCTTATGCGGAGAGCACGACGATGATGAAGTCATTTACAATCATTGTGATGCTTTTTTGTGCATCTAAGGGCGTGTATGCAGTGATCATCGGTATGAATGCGGTATACGGTATCAGGGAGACAAGGAGTATGCCGTTGTTGTATGCGCTTGCGGTTTCTTATGTGGTGATTTTTTTTGCCGCAATCAGCCTGATGATGATTTTGATTGTACTTGGAAACAATATTTTCAACTGGTTATTGCAGTTTGCGCCAGGCCTGGCTGTGTTTTCTGATTCGTTCCGGTATGGGAAATATTTGTGTATGGTGGTGTTTTTAATTATTTTCTTTTTAATGATTTACATGAATGTTCCCAATAGGAGATCAAAGATACGCTATGAGCTATTTGGAGCAGTATTTTCCGCCATTGCGTGGCTGGTGTTTTCGTGGGCGTTTTCGTTTTATATCAGCAATTTTGCCAATTATTCGGTTACTTATGGAAGCCTTGCAACAGTCGTGATCTTCATTTTATGGCTGTATGGAACGATGAATATTATCTTTGTGGGTGCGGAGATGAATGTTGTTCTCCGCAAGTTTGCAGAATATGGTTATAATTACAAAAGGGCATATGAGTATTATAAGGACAAATACCACGGTGAACTGTTGCGGCAGAGGGGGATCGTGGTGAGACTCAGGGCAAAAAAAAGAGCGGAAGAGGGAAAGAAGGATGGCGGCTGACTGCTTATTCGTTTGTGATGATTACAAAGTTTGATGAGATATAAGCTTCAGTACCTTCATAAAGAATTTTGGTCCAACCATTGTCCTGTATCTCAAGAATGTCAAAAGTAGTCCCCTCGTCAACGGTGTCTAACACCTTTGCCTGATCGGAAGCTGCATCACGAATATTTACTCTGGTTGAAGTTTTGCCATGTTGTACAGTACTTGCAGGTTGTTCTTCACCCGATGATGTTCCGATATTGTTATTGGAGATCAGACCTTCTGACTGCTGCGTATCCTCAGAAAGGTTGGCTGCTTCTGTAATCATAGCTGCTGTCTCTGGTTCGTTGACGATCACATAACGCGGTCTTGTTACGATACAAAAGATAAGAAAGCAGATCGAGACAGACATAATGGTTATGATGGATATTAGTATTACATTGATTGTCGTTTTCTTCATAATATTGTCACCTCGGTTTATGCATCAATAAGCGTATCTGTTTATGCATAGTATATCCTATGTTGGGTGAGTTGGCAAGAAATCGCATGTTTCGTTTATTATTCTAATATTTTATTAATACAATTGTAATATTTAATACAATTTGAGTTTGAAATTTTAGTATTGAAATTTTGCTGATCAGGTTGACAGGTCATATTGATTATGGTATTATATTTTTCGGTAATGCTGCTATAGCACAGTCGGTAGTGCGCAACATTGGTAGTGTTGAGGTCACCGGTTCGATTCCGGTTAGCAGCTTAAAAAAAGAATATCCATTTAGGATATTCTTTTTTTTGTGATTTAGGAATAATCTTTTAATCTGTATCTGATGCAGGAGCTTCCGTGGTGGGAGGGGCAGCGGCAGCGGCTGCGCGCTGCTGCATTTCAAATATTTGCAGCTGTAAGACCTCCTGTGCATTTGGCGCAGTCATAAATGTACTGTCATGGGGACACATCTGTGTCTCTGTCACTGGATTTTCTTCAGGAAGTGTGAGGGCAGATGCAAGATTGTTGTCCTGAAGCCGCGCTGGTACCTGTTCAATGATGGAAGGCTGTTTGAAAGGACATTCTTCTGTCGCTGTGAGTCCACTGTACTGGCATATATTTGAAAAGTAGTGTACATCACAGTATTCTGTTGGAACAGTTCCCTCTGCAAAATATTCGGTTCTTACGCATCCCTGTGCATCACATACACCAGCGATCGGAAGTTTTCCTGATTTTGAACAGATCGAAGCGGTAACAATTCCGGTTGCCATAGGGAAGGACTTATATTCAAGATTTTCATGAATCCTTGACATAACTTTCTTCCACATGGTTTTGGACAGATTCTTCTCTGCTGAGGTTTTCATGCTGACATTGTTGTCATAGCCAGTCCAGGTTGTGGCTGTGTAATAAGGGGTGTAGCCCGAAAACCAGACATCTTTGTAATCAGAAGTAGTACCAGTCTTACCTGCGATCGCCATATTGCCAAAATTGACAGAACCGCCAGTACCGGTAGTGACAACATCGACCATGGCACTGGTAAGCAGCCATGCAGTAGTTTGCTTGATCACCTGTTTGGATTCTGGTGCCGTGTTGTCGATCAGTACATTTCCGTCATGGTCAACAATCTTGGTATAAAGTTTGGGTTTGATATAAGTTCCCTGATTAGCGATTGTTGCGTATGCGGCATTAAGCTCCATGTTGGTAACACCGTCAGTAATACCACCAAGTGCAAGCGGCTGACCGATATCAGATACAACGGATCCATCCTTTTCCACACGTTTTTCAACCAGTGTGGAAAAACCGAAGTTCTGCAGATAATCAAATCCAAGCTGTGGTGAGATCTGGGTGAGCGTTTTGACGGCTACAACGTTTGCAGATTGGGCAATTCCATATCGGAGACTGAGAAGTCCTCTATAACTGTTTCCCCACCAGTTTCTCACAGGACGGCCGCCTGTGTAGCTAAAGGGGGCATCATTTTGTACATCGGCCAGCGTCAGGCCGGCACTGTCGAGTGCTGGCGCGTAAGTTGATACGACCTTAAAAGTAGAACCAGGCTGTCTTGTCGTGTTTGTAGCTCTGTTGAGAGTACGGCTTGCCTCCTTGGTTCCCCGTCCGCCAACCAGGGCTACAATATATCCGGTTGATTGATCCTCAACAGTGATGGACACCTGAGGCTGTGGCGTCAGCGAGATGCGCTCGCCGTCAACCTTATCACCTTCCTCCATTACAGCTGCTTTGTATGCCTCGATGGCGGCATAGGCATCGTCCTGGGTATTATATAGCAGATCAAACGATGCATTCTGCTGCTTGTAGTATGCCTTGTACATTTCTGTACTATGGTTTTCTTTTTCACCGTTTGCTTTCTCGATCGTTAAGGCGTAGCTTAACAGCCATTTTACTGTTTCAGGATAATTCTCTTCATTATTGTATATTTCATCACAGATTGCCTGAATATCAGGATCCTGCGTCGTATAAATGCTTAATCCGCCGCTGAACAGCAGACGGTGCGCCTGTGTTTCGTTGAATCCCTTTATTTCCATCAGATCATTGAGAACCTGTTCTGTAACCTCATCTACAAAATATGTATAGACGGAGTTGCTCTCAGTCTCCTCATTGACAGCTAAAATGCGGCTGTATACGTCATCGGCCATCGCCTCATCATATTCAGCCTGTGTGATATATCCCTGCTCATTCATATTCTTAAGAACAATATCACGTCTCGTTTTATTGGCGTCAGGGTGGGAGATCGGATTGTATCTGGAGGGGTTGGATGTAGTGGCAGCGATCACAGCACATTCTGAGAGCGTGAGCTGATAGGGTTGTTTGTTGAAATAGCGCAGCGCTGCAGCTTTAACTCCCAGGGTATTCTGACCCAGATTGATCGTGTTCATGTATATTTCCAGGATCTGTTCTTTGGACATCTTTTTTTCGAGCTCAAGGGCAAGATACTGTTCCTGGATTTTACGTTTGATTTTCTGAATATCGCTCTCATTTGTCCAGTTATCAAAAACATTGTTTTTGATGATCTGCTGCGTAATGGTGGATGCACCCTGTGAGAGTTCCTTGTCACGCAGTACCATAAAACCTGCGCTCAGGATACGTTTGATATCAATACCATTGTGTTCATAAAAGCGCTGATCTTCGATTGCGACAAAAGCATTACATAGGTTTTGGGGAATTTTGTCAATTTCTTCATAACTTCTGTTGGAATTGGCCGCTACCAGTTTTGTCAGTTCGTTGCCCTTGGCATCATATACAACTGTGGCAAATCCACGCGGAAGAACAGCAGCAGGATCGACATCAGGCGCAGAACTTAATATTCCTTTGAATGCGCCGATACCAAAACACACACCGACAACCATCAGCGATAAGGCTCCGACTAAGATGAGCTTCAACGCAGTTACAAGGAACAGTTTTTTAAATTTTATCGACTTTGAAGTAAGGGATTTTTGGACTTTTACGATTCCTCTTTTCCCGTAATTCATAGAATCACCTCCGCTAAACAAATTTCATTCTTTTCATTATAGCAAATTACCCTGCCCAAATAAAGGATTTTTTGAGAGTTTATAATAGTTTAATCCTCTGTTTTTGATTTTATACAGGTTTGGTTTGTGATATAATCAAGAGAAGACAGATTTTAAGATGGAGGTCAACATCGTATGGAAATGGACACGAACAGTCAGGAGTATGAAGATTACCTGCTGCTCACGAAAGGGGCAGAGGCGGAGCTGGTGGAGAAAAAGTCAAGGTTTATCGCAACAGTTCGTCCTGCAGCAAGTGAGGAGGAAGCAGCCGCCTTTATAGAAGAAATGAAAAAAAAGTACTATGATGCGCGTCATAACTGTTCCGCATTTGTAATAGGAAGCAGGGCGCAGATTACCAGAAGCAGTGACGACGGGGAGCCAAGCGGGACTGCGGGGCGTCCAATGCTGGAGGTGCTGCTGGGAAGTGAGATCAGAAATATAGCGGCGGTAGTCACACGGTATTTTGGTGGTACTTTGTTAGGGACAGGCGGTCTTGTCAGAGCCTATTCAGGTGTGCTGAAGGAGGCGATTGCTAAGTGTGAGACAGCAAGATTGCATTTTGGCGTCAGATTAACCATCAGGACGGATTACAATACCATCGGAAAGATTCAGTATATCCTTGCCAGTAAAAGTATTAACATCCAGGACAGTGTTTATGCTGCAGATGTAGAGATGACGGTCATAGCGCCAATCGAGGAGTATGACCGCCTGTGTAAAGAGATCATGGAAGCGACAAGTGCCCGGGCAGAGATTGCTGAGATAGAACGTCTGTATTATATCCGTTCCTAAGTCAGCCCGGCTCAGAGATGCGTGAAACTCCCACAAAGATTTCGGATATTTTATACCATGTAGGGTAGTCTACAATTCCTGTGGGAGCAAGGCCGAAGATGCGTTGAAATGTACGAACCGTGTCGGCCGTAGCAGTTCCGAAGATGCCATCCTCAACGATGCGCGGGATCGCAGGATAATTTTGCGCAATGCGGTTTAACTGCTGCTGCATCTGCAGGACTTTCTGTCCTGAGGAACCGATGGTCAGGTCGTAGCCCGGCCAGGAGGAGGGAACGCCTGATATGTAGGTAGTGGAGTTGATATACATATCATTTCCATAATAATAACGGATGATTTCGATTGGCGTATATCCCTGATCTCCCAGATATTTGCTTCCCCACTGGGAGAGTCCGTCACAGGTGACACGGTTTCCGTCGCAGTAGGAAGTAAAGATCGGCTGGCGAACGCCCGGGCGCGACAAGTAGTTTGAGAAGATGGAGTCCACGATGCGGCTGATGTTTTCGTAGATGTTTCGGCCGTGAATCCATTTCTGGTCGTAGGCAGTGGAGGAAGTGATGGTGAAGTTATAGCCCTGGTTCCGGTACGGCGGGGCTGGCTGAAATCATGGGTAAGCAGTGGTGATTGTCAGTGAGAGAATGTGTGGCGGTGCTTGAAAAAGCGGTAGACTTTGATATAATGAAAAAAGATATTAAAAGGGGATTATAGGATCAACGGAGAGGTCTGAGATGATAAACAGAATAGCTATATTTTTGAAAAAGGAAACCGTATTGTGCGTTTCGCTTATGCTCGCGGCAGTTTCAGCATTTATAGTGCCCCCGGACAGAGCGTATCTGGGATATATTGATCTTAGGACATTGGCAGTACTGTTCTGCCTTATGAGTGTCATGGCAGGACTGCAAAAGATCGGGGTATTTAGATGGACAGCCCAAAAGCTCCTTAGAAATGTAAAGAGCGGGCGGAGTCTTGTTCTGACACTGGTTCTGCTTTGTTTTTTCTCCAGTATGCTTATTACAAATGATGTTGCGCTGATTACCTTTGTGCCTTTTACGTTTACGGTCCTTAATCTGTTGGGAAAAGAACAGAAAAAGCGGTTGCTCCTGCCAGTTGTGGTGATGCAGACGATCGCAGCAAATCTGGGAAGTATGCTGACTCCGGTTGGCAATCCGCAGAATTTATATCTGTATGGGAAAGCAGGGTTTTCGATCAGGGAGTTTTTGATACTAATGCTGCCGTATACAGCGTTGTCCCTGGTACTGTTGATCGGATGGGGGATGATACAGGGCGGTACCTGTCCACGGGATTTGAAACTGGAAACGGCATCTATACAGGAGGAGCCCTGGCATAGGACGGGTGGAAAAGCAGTCATATATCTGCCTGCGGTTTATCTTATGTTGTTTTTACTCTGTTTACTTACAGTAGCACATATATTGCCGTGGCAGTTAGTCTTTTTTGTGGTTTTTGCCGTGATATTTGTGGCAGACAGGCGGGTGCTTGCGAGAGTTGATTATTCCCTGCTTTTTACTTTTGTTGGATTTTTTGTCTTTATCGGGAATATAGGAAGAATCCCTGCTTTTTGTGCTTTTTTGCAGAATATTATTATGGGCAGGGAGGTTTACACATCTGTCATTGCAAGTCAGATTATCAGCAATGTGCCGGCGGCACTGCTATTGTCGGGATTTACGGATGATTTTGCGGGTCTGGTCATTGGTACGAATCTGGGAGGTCTGGGAACCCTGATCGCATCCATGGCAAGCCTGATCTCTTATAAGTATGTGGCAAAAGAGACAGAGGGGCGCAAGGGTGCCTATATTTTACTTTTTACACTGGGAAATATTTGTTTTCTGGCGGCGCTTATTCTGCTGAATGCGTGGATCGCATCATGAAGTGTAGCGGCGACAGATGTGAGGGCGGTTTTATGAAACGGAAGAAACAGGAAGTATTGATTGATAAAAAACGATTTTATCACAATCTGGCAAGGCTTGCCTTTCCAATTGCGCTTCAGAGTCTGATGCTTGCATCAGTCGCTGCCGGCGATGCATTGATGCTTGGAAAAGTTGCACAGAACGAGATGACAGCCGTTTCCCTGGCAACACAGATTCAGTTTGTCCAGAATATGTTCCTTTCAGCAGTCACAGCAGCAGGCGCAATTCTTGGAGCGCAGTACTGGGGGAAAGGTGACAGACGGACATTGGAGGATGTTTTCAACATCATGCTTTGGGTTTGCGGAGGCGTGTCGGTCATATTTTTTCTGGCATGTGAACTGGTGCCGGCGCAGCTTATGCGCATTTTTACGCATGATGCCCCGTTGATTGCCGTTGGCAGTTCTTATCTGCGTATTGCGGGCTGGTCGTATCTGCTGACTGGTATCTCCCAATGTTATCTGACCGTGATGAAAGTGTCGGAGCATGTAAAGCCCGGGGCATTCATCAGCTCCTGTGCAGTGGTGCTGAACATATGTCTGAATGCAGTTTTTATATTTGGACTGTTTGGGGCGCCAGCGATGCAGGCTAATGGAGCTGCGCTTGCCACTACAATTTCCCGTATTGTCGAGCTGGCTTTATGTATAGCTGTATCATTGAAAACATCCTGTATTCGTCCGGCATTTGACAGATTTATGAAGCCGTCTGGGCAGCTGAGATCCGATTTTATTAAGCAGTGTCTGCCTCTCATGGGAGGTTCGCTGTGCTGGGGTGTAGGATTTACGTCATACACAGCAATTATGGGGCATATGGGCACTGACGCTGCAGCGGCAAATTCTGTGGCAGCAGTTGTCAGGGATCTGATCTGCTGCATGTGTAACGGTATCGGCAGTGCAGCGGGGATTATGGTAGGAAATGAACTCGGGGCGGGGCGTCTTGAGCTGGGAAAGGCGTATGGAATAAAGCTCAAAAATATTTCCTTTGTGATTGGATTTATCTCTACAGCACTTGTGCTTGCAGTGACGCCGCTGGTCGTGAGGATGGTTATCCTGACAGATCAGGCAAGGGGATACCTTACAGGGATGATGGTGATTATGTCCGTCTACATGATCGGACGCTGTGTAAATACCGTCACGATCAACGGAGTGCTGGATGGCGGCGGTGATACTATATTCGACATGTACAGCCTGATTGTCTGCATGTGGTTAATGGCTATTCCCCTGGCGCTTACCGGAGCGTTTGTCCTGCACTGGTCCCCGCTTGCGGTTTATGCCTGCACCTGTCTGGATGAAGTGGGGAAAATCCCATGGGTGATGATGCGGTTTCGCAAATATAAGTGGGTGCAGGATTTGACAAGGTAGCAGTGATGTCGGAATGCGGCGCCTGAATTATTTTGGAGGATACCATATAATTTACAGTGTTCTTATCGGCGAGGAGGAAAAAATGGAATAATTATAACGAATATGGAAAATTGTCCCCGCATATGGTAGAAACAACAACTGACCACGTGGTGGAGAATCCTATGGAGCCAAAAGAGTTTGTGACAGCGACAGCCAAACCAAAGTATCAGGTGGAAGTATCCTTTCTTGGGACTGCAGATGACCAGCAGGTAGAAGATGAAATAGTTGCTATATTAAAAAGAAACTTTCTGGCTAAAATGACGGTTGGTAATCCGGAGTCTGTGGCGTTAGAACCAAGTTCTGAAGCAGAAGAAAGTTAAGAAACCGGAGGGAATGGATATGGCGGAGAGGAAGAAACGTGTGCGGAGTCTGCTTCGGGTATCGTCAAGACAACAGCTGCATGATGATGATATTCCAGTCCAGAGGGCGGAGATCGCAAATTATATCGCAGGTCGCCCTGACTGGGAATTTGACAGGGAATACATCGAGAAAGCAGTCAGCGCATACAAAAACACAGTTAAGGACAGGGAAGTCCTTCTGCAGATCTTGGAAGATGCAAAAGCGCATCAGTTTGATGTACTGCTTACGTTTATGTCAGACAGGATTGGCAGAAAAGAAGAGTATAACATGTATATCGCGACGCTCAATCAGCTTGGCATAGAAGTCTGGACAATTAAAGAGGGACTGCTGGATACACAGGAGGATACAGACCGTCTCACTCTTTTTATTAAGTTCTGGTCAAATGAGAGAGAGTCGCGCAAGACTGGGGAACGTGTAAAAGCCGCGCAGCAGGAAATGGTCAAACAGGGAAAGCATGTAGGGGGCTATGCCCCTTACGGCTATGAGCTGGCATATAATGGGGAGAGCGGCAGTCATGGAAGAAGTCTGAAAGAACTGCGTATTGTGGAGCGTGAGGCCGGTGTTGTGAGAGAGATGTTCCGTCTGGCAGTTGAGGAAAATTTAGGTTCTTATGCAATTGCAAAAAGATTGAATGAACAGCATATTCCGGCAATCAATGGAGGAGAATGGAAGGCCTGTACTGTATCGGACCGATTAAAAAATCCTATTTACATGGGATATCTGACTTATAACAGGCGTTCTCACAGGGAATCCTATCAAAGAAACCCTGTGGAAGAGTGGGTATTTTCCGAAAAACCGTGTGAAGAACTGCAGATTGTGAGTCCTTCTATATGGCATAAAGCGCAGGAGATACGGGAAAGGCGCAAGTCAAAGATCAATCACAAAAAGGAATCGTATCCGGTCACGACGACAGGAAGTCTGCCATTGATGGGACTGCTCTATTGCGGTTCCTGTGGGTGCAGGCTGACCAATGGATCAAGATATGACCAGTGGACGTTAAAAGATGGCACGAAGGTAAAGAAAATGAACCGCAGATACAGATGCACGCAGAGAGCGAACGCGTCAACAAAATGTCAGGGGGCGGCTCTGTACAGTGCGGATGAGATTGAGCCGATTGTCTTTGCTGAAGTGAATCAGTATATGGAAAAACTAAAACAAAGTGATGTTTATACGGATATCCTCAAAAAGCAGGAGAAGGCGCGAAAGATGATGCGCAAGGAGATTGAGGATATCCGCAAGGAACAGAACGCAGTACAGAAGGATATTGCTACATTAGAATCACAAATTCCACAGGCATTGCGAGGTGAGGGGATATTCAGTGCAGAAAAATTGTCTGAATTATTAAAGGAGAAAGAAAAGCAAAAAGCAGAGTTCGAACAGTTGTTGGAGGAGAAAGAACAGGAGTATCAGGCGACAGAACCTGATAACCATGATATTGACAAATTTTCACAGATCATACCGAACTGGGAACAGGAGTTTATGGAGGCGGATACCCATTTAAAGAAGGTGTTGTTATCGAAGATGATTGAAAGGATAGAGATCGAAAAGGATAAGATTAAGATTCTGTTTAAGATTAGTGGATAACTACTGGCTCCCATACCACTCCGTATATACACGGTTCAGCGTAAACGACATGATCGCCAGTGTATTGGCGTAGATCGCATTTTCTGGCCATGTTGCATAAATCTCGGACGATACAACGTTTTTGATGTAATCCGTATAGCGCACATAGTAATTCGGGGCGGTGGAATCCTGCGGCACGCCATCGTGCACGATGACATATTCGGGTATCACGACGCGGCTTAGGACGATCTCGCCGCTCTCATCCATGGGCTTGATCTCATCCTCTGGTATTTTGGGAGGATATTCCCCATACAGTGTGTGGTCAGGTATGATGATGTCCTCCGCAGTTTCTCCGGGAGGTTCCGTTTCGATCGGATTCATAGTCACTGGCTGGACGGCAGTGACGTCGGGAAGGATCTCGGTTCCGGAGATGTATACTGGTTCATATCCTGGCGCTGTGACAGAGATATTGTATTCCGAGTAGGGCTGTTCCTCACTGATCTCGGTGCTGTAAGTCAGGCTCGGTGCTGGAAGTGAGATTGTGGAAGTCTGCCCGGAGTCGTTTGTGGTAAGCGTTTCTACGACAGAGTCAGGATCACCGGTGTAAGATATTGTAATAGTTGCATTGTTTATGGGGATAAAGCCCAGCGATGACGTAACGCTAATGGTTAAATCTCCAGAATAAGCCGGGGTTTCGGCTTTCATGATATTAGACATAAAAATCCCCTGCATATGTTTTTTTATAATATATGCAGGGGATTTTCGTTGTGTTACGGCAATTATTTTTTCATGCCAGCCCTTTTTCGGAGGGTGGGATCCAGAATCTTTTTCCGGATGCGGAGATTCTCGGGTGTTACCTCAAGGAGTTCGTCCGTATCGATAAAGTCAAGCGCCTGTTCCAGGCTTAAGATCTTGGGCGGAGTGAGCCGCAATGCCTCGTCAGCGCTGGAAGAGCGCGTGTTTGTCAGTTGCTTTTTCTTGCATACATTGAGCTCAATATCCTCGCCTTTTCCATTCTGTCCGACAACCATACCGGAGTAAACTTTTTCGCCGGGGCCGATAAACAGAGTGCCGCGCTCCTGTGCGTTGTACAGGCCGTAGGTGATCGCCTCGCCTGCCTCAAACGCGATCAGAGAACCCTGCTTGCGGTACTGGATATCGCCCTTATAGGGCCCATAACCGTCAAATATCGTATTTAAGATACCGTTGCCTTTCGTGTCTGTCATAAACTCGCCGCGATATCCGATCAGTCCGCGGGACGGGATCGAGAATTCCAGACGAGCGTATCCGCCGCTTGCTTTGCCCATATTCTGCAGTTCGCCTTTTCTCTGGCTGAGTTTCTCGATGACAGTGCCAGAAAATTCCTCAGGAACGTCCACATAGGCAAGTTCCATCGGTTCCAGTCTTTTGCCGTCTTCGTCCGTCTTATACAAAACTTCCGCCTTGCTGACAGCAAATTCAAAGCCTTCACGCCGCATGTTTTCGATCAATACGGAGAGATGTAGCTCGCCGCGTCCGGAAACCTTGAAAGAGTCCGGGCTGTCCGTCTCCTCAACGCGCAGTGACACGTCCGTGTTGAGTTCCCGGAAAAGTCTGTCACGCAGATGACGGCTGGTCACATATTTGCCTTCCTGTCCGGCGAGTGGTGAGTCATTTACGATAAACTGCATGGCGATCGTAGGCTCGCTGATTTTCTGGAAAGGAATGGGAACTACGTTGTCGACGGCGCAGAGCGTGTCGCCAATATGGATATCCGTGATGCCGGAGATTGCGACGATCGAGCCGATTCCGGCTTCTTTCACCTCCACTTTGTTCAGTCCGTCAAACTCATAGAGCTTGCTGACTTTTACCTTTTTTTGCTTGTCCGGCTCATGGTGGTTGCAGATAATGACCTCCTGGTTGACAGCGATGGTACCGTTGTCCACCTTGCCGACACCGATACGTCCTACATACTCGTTGTAGTCGATCGTGCTGATCAAGACCTGCGTGCCTGCCTCAGGATCTCCTTCCGGTGCAGGGATATAGTTAAGAATGGTCTCGAATAGCGGTGTCATATCAACGCCCGTGCCATCTTCTTCTAATGAAGCGACACCTGTTTTTGCGGAGGCATACACGAAAGGGCAGTCCAGCTGGGAGTCGTCCGCGTCAAGTTCCAAAAACAGTTCCAGAACTTCCTCAACAACCTCGGAAGGACGCGCCTCCGGACGGTCAATCTTGTTGATGCATACAATAACGGGAAGCTTGAGCTCGAGAGCCTTTTTGAGCACAAACTTTGTCTGCGGCATGGCGCCCTCAAACGCGTCAACGACAAGGATAACGCCGTTGACCATCTTGAGGACACGCTCAACCTCGCCGCCGAAGTCAGCATGGCCAGGGGTGTCTATAATGTTAATTTTCGTATTTTTATACATAACAGCTGTATTTTTTGATAAGATCGTGATGCCGCGCTCACGTTCAATGTCGTTGGAATCCATGATGCGCTCGGCAACCTCCTGATTTTCGCGAAACACACCGCTTTGCTTTAACAGTTCGTCCACAAGCGTCGTCTTGCCATGGTCGACATGGGCAATAATGGCTACGTTTCTGACATCTTCTCTTTTCTGTATCATATCAATAAATCCTCCATAATAATCCTCGATTCATACAAATCACGAAGCAGCTATGCTCCTCAAACACGCCAAAATAGTATAGCACTTGTACATATATTTTGCAATGTTAAAAAAACATTTCTACGGCATTTCTCAAAATATGGCTTTATTGGATACCGATACCTGACAGAATGTGTCGAATCGTGTCGAAATTTGGCAAATAAGCGGTTTTTCTGCGATATTTCATGCTTTATTTACCGTATAAAGTAGCATATGATTTAACTACAAGAACGAAGGGAGAATGAAAAGAATGCAAGAAACATTAAAGACAAAAAACGGGTATCATGAGCAGGTTATTGAAAATAATCAGGTGACAGTAATGGGAGAGATCGTCAGTGAGTTCTCGTTCAGTCATGAAATCTTTGGCGAGGGCTTCTATATGGTTGACATTCAGGTGGCAAGGCTGTCTGAGTCTATGGATATTATACCAGTGATGATTTCGGAGAGGCTGCTCGATGTAAGCGGGGACTTCCGCGGTATGATGGTAGTGGTGAATGGTCAGTTCCGCTCTTACAACAGGCATGAGGAGCACAAAAATAAGCTGGTTCTCTCTGTGTTTGCAAGGGAGATTGAATTTGTGGAGGAAATCAGCGAGAACGTCAAAACGAACCAGATCTTCCTTGATGGCTATGTGTGCAAGGAACCTGTATATAGAAAAACGCCTCTTGGACGCGAGATTGCAGATCTGCTGCTGGCAGTCAATCGTCCATATGGAAAGTCGGATTATATTCCATGTATCTGCTGGGGCAGAAATGCCCGCTATGCTTCCAATTTTGAAGTGGGGGAGCGCTGCCTGGTGTGGGGGCGGATCCAGTCGAGGGAATATATGAAGAAGCTTTCGGAGGATGAACTGGAAAAACGGATCGCCTATGAGGTCTCTGTCAGTAAGCTTGAAATTCCCGAGGATGAAGAGGAACTGTAAAGAAAGCTGATCTATGAAAAATACCAAAATAGAATAAATATGAAATCAAAGTTGCAAAATCTCATGCGGTATGCTATCATGTTCGAAGTGATGATTGGTGACAGTGACGGTATCCGAACTGTTACAATGATTGTTCATAGCTGTACGCAAACTGTGCAGTTATAAGGAAAGGACATAAGGTATAAATCGATGGAAAAAGGATTCGTACAGGTATACGGCGGGGAAGGACATGGGAAATCTGCCGCGGCGCTTGGGAGAGCCATCCAGGTGGCGAGCGCAGGCAGGGATGTCGTGATCATCAATTTCCTGAAGGGCTGTCAGAATGAGGAATTCCTGAAAAGACTGGAGCCGGAGATCAAGATTTTCCGCTTTGAGAAGAGTGAAGAGGAATTTGCACAGCTTTCTGACGAACGCAAACAGGATGAGATCTGCAATATCAAAAATGGTCTCAATTTTGCCAAAAAAGTTCTTACAACCGGAGAATGCGGCCTGCTGATTCTGGATGAAGTGCTTGGATTGATCGACAATGGTATTATTACGATTGAGGATTTAAGTCATATTCTGGAGGCGAGATCGGACGATGTGGACATCATTCTGACCGGGATACGGCTCAACGATGAGGTATGTCGGCTGGCAGACGAGATTTATAAGATTGAGGCAGTGAATTACAAGATCTATTAGCTGGTAACAACAGAGGAGTCCCTGGGGCTCCTTTGTGCGATTTCTGGTTGACAGTCTGGATGTTAGGAGATATAATAAAGAGACATAAAAGAAGATTGAAAGATTGGGTAGAGGTTGCGTCTTTTATCAGTACTTTTTATTTAGAAACTGTTTTTGAACAGTTTCGTGGTGTCAGGCACCGTTTATGTAAGGAGGAAAGGAAAAGGCGCCGAAAGCGGAAGCCGCCTGAGGGCTTTGGCTTGGGCATACAGTTAAGAGCTGTATGACTGTCATCAACAGATGGAGAGCTATCATTTTCAGCGAAAGCGGAGAGTATTTCATGAGAATATGATGCCGACCATCTATTGCTAGATGATCGGTTTTCTTTTAGGAAAATTTTTAAGGAGGATTTTGTTATGTCGATATTCAAAGGAGCAGGAGTTGCGATCGTCACACCGATGAAACCGGATGGGGCGGTTAATTATGAGGCGTTTGCGAGGTTGATCGAGTTCCAGATCGCAAACAGTACAGATGCGATCATTGTGTGCGGAACGACGGGTGAGGCATCAACACTCACGCATGAGGAGCATCTGGAGTGTATCCGTTTCTGTGTAAAGCAGGTCAACAAGAGAATCCCTGTGATTGCAGGAACCGGTTCGAACTGTACCCAGACAGCGATCTATCTCTCGCAGGAGGCCCAGAAGGCAGGTGCTGACGGCCTGCTTGTGGTCACACCGTATTACAATAAGGCGACACAGAAGGGATTGAAGGAGCATTTTAAGATGATCGCAGAGGCGGTTCATATTCCTATGATCCTCTATAATATTCCAGGCAGAACGGGCGGTGTGAATATCCTTCCGGAGACCATTGTCTCACTGTGTGAGGAAGAGCCGAACATTGTGGGTGTGAAGGATGCAACGGATAATTTTATCCAGTATGCAAAGCTGATGGCACTCGCAAAAGGAAAAGTAGATGTCTACTCGGGAAATGACAATCAGATCGTACCGTTTTTGTCACTGGGCGCAAAAGGTGTCATCTCCGTATTGTCCAATATCGCACCGCAGCAGACACATGATATCTGCGCAAAGTATTTTGCGGGAGAGGTTGAGGAGAGCGCAAGACTGCAGCTCGAAGCGATCGAACTGATCACAGCGCTGTTTAGCGAGGTCAATCCGATACCGGTCAAGAAGGCGATGAACCTGATGGGGCTGGAGGCAGGAACATTGAGACGCCCGTTGACGGAGATGGAGGATGCAACGGCCGCAAAGCTTGAGGCAGCGATGAAGAATTACGGTCTGCTATGACAATGGGAGCGACCGTATACGGACGATAAGGGGAAAGGATAGAATGAACATGACAAAGGTAATAATGCATGGCTGTAACGGCAAAATGGGCCAGATGATAACTGGCATCATAGCATCTGATCCAGAGATCGAGATTGTGGCAGGGGTGGATGCGTCGGACCATATCAAAAATACATATCCTGTGTATCCGGGTATTGCGGAGTGTGATGTTGCGGCGGATGTCGTGATCGATTTCTGTGCTGCGCAGGCGGTTGATGCGCTTCTTGATTATTGCGTGGAAAAGCAGATTCCATGTGTGCTCTGCACGACAGGTCTCTCCGAGGCGCAGCTGGCACACGTTGAGGAAGCTTCCAGGAAGGTGGCAGTGCTCAAGTCAGCCAATATGTCCCTGGGTATCAATATGCTGCTCAAGATCTTGAAGGAGGCGGCAGAGATACTGGTTCCTGCTGGTTTTGACATTGAAATCGTGGAGAAGCACCACAATCTGAAGGTTGACGCACCGAGTGGTACGGCGCTTGCACTTGCTGACAGCATCAATGAAGTGTTTGACAACGAGTATGAATATATCTATGACAGAAGCCAGGTGCGGGCAAAGCGGACAGACAAGGAGATTGGCATCAGCGCAGTGAGAGGCGGGACAATCGTGGGCGACCACGATGTCATCTTTGCCGGTGAGGACGAGGTGATCACGTTCTCACACAGGGCTTACTCCAAGGCGCTTTTTGGAAAAGGTGCGGTTCAGGCGGCGAAGTTCCTAAAAGGAAAACCTGCGGGCAGATATGACATGAAGGATGTAGTGTGAAGAGAATTTCTAAGCCTGCAAAAGACGCAGACTAAGAAATTCTAAAACTTCACACAGGAGAATGCCAGGAGCGGGCATTCTCCGCAAGGATTTGGTTCCTGCATAGCGGAGTGAGGGAGGTTTCGATGGAATTTCGACCGTGTATTGATATCCATAACGGGCAGGTGAAACAGATCGTCGGCGGTTCTCTTAAGGATCAGGGAGACCTTGCCAGGGAGAATTTTGTGGCGGGGAAAGGTGCTGAGTACTATGCACGGCTGTACCAGGAAAAGGGGATCAAGGGAGGACATGTTATCCTCCTCAATCCCGCGTCCAGCCCGTATTATGAGGCCACCAAGGCCCAGGCAATGCGTGCGCTTGCCGCTTATCCCGGCGGGCTTCAGGTCGGCGGGGGCATCAACGCCGACAATGCTTTAGAATATCTTGAAGCAGGTGCTTCCCATGTGATCGTGACTTCCTATGTATTTCAGGATGGTCATATCAATACGGAGCATCTGGATCAAATCTGCCGGACAGTGGGAAGGGAACATCTGGTGCTCGATTTGAGCTGTCGAATAAAAGACGGATGTTATTATATTGTGACAGACCGTTGGCAGAAGTTTACGGAGGAAATTGTTGACGGGCATACACTTGACCGGTTGATGGGCTATTGTGATGAATTTTTAATCCATGCGGTAGATGTTGAGGGAAAGAGCCAGGGGATCGAAGAGGTGCTTGTCAGACAGCTTGGAGAGTGGAGCGCCAGCCCGGGTAAGATTGCTGTCACCTATGCAGGAGGAGTGCATGACTATAAGGATATTGAACTGTTGCGAGCGCTTGGGGGCGGCAGGATTCACGTGACGATCGGGAGTGCGCTTGATCTGTTTGGTGGAGAGCTTGCTTTTGATGAGGTACTAAAAAGAACACGAAAATGAACTGTTTTCCATTTGTTCAGGAGAAGCTTCGTGATGTTTGTTGCGAAGCTTTTGTGTTGCTGTACGCCATAATCTTTCTTATTCGCATTTTGAGTGTATTTTGCACACAAATTGATAAAGGGCATCAATTTGGCGTGGGTGTGAAAAATAATCTATATTGTTACTATTGTATCAAAATTGGGTGTTTCGTTCATCAATTCTATGATAAAATAGAATCAGGATTGTGCGGAGATCTGTTTATAGTGTAAATGAAAGAGGAGGTGTCTGTGTTGCAGGATAATGGAAAGACAGGCAATGAGGCGAAGATTCATTATAATGTGCAGATTGTGTCAGATGAGGAAAAGGGAACGAATAGACATTTTTCGATCAGCCTGAGTGTATTTATAGCTTTTCTTGCCGCTGTGGCGCTGCTGGTTGTAGCAGCTTTGTCCTATTGTTTGGTTTTAGCGGGAGAGTTAAAACGTTCTAATAATAATGTTCAGCTACTCACCAAACGCACTGAGGAACTTGCAAAGCAGAACGAAGAACTGCTTGCGGAGAAGGAAGAAATGGTCAGAGAAAATAAGGAGTTGCAGGAGAAGGTTGAGATCTTTCGTGATACAATCAATGGCAAGGTGCAGCAGGAACAGGAGAGAGAAGCGGAGATTGCACAGACATATATTCCGACGGGGTTTCCGTTGAAAGGTTCAGCGTCATACAATGAGAATGAGACCGAGCTGGAGGGAAATCCAATTGCAGTATTTTATGCGTCGCAGGGGGCAAGTGTGGTTGCGGCAGCAAATGGCACTGTCACTTCGATTGCTGGCGATGTATGGGCGGGCTATGTCGTGATGATTGATCATGGCAATGGGTATGTTACGGTATACAGAAATGCATCCCGTCCCAAGGTTGAGAAGGGGGACGCTGTCACGAAAACGACAAAACTCTTTGATATTGAAACGGGCAAAGAGAAACTTGGGTATCAAATTATAGAGAATGAAAAATATATTGATCCATTAAGTTTGATGGAGACATACGGTTAAGGAAAAACTGAGTAGGGAAGGTCCTCCCTACTCGATTTTAGATTGTCTATCTGCAAGCCGTTCAAAGATTAGTTCGTATCCATCGCTGCCATAATTTAAGGAGCGGTTGACGCGGCTTATGGTTGCTGTCGATGCTCCTGTTTTTTCTGCAATTTCGAGATATGTTTTGTGATCACGCAGCATGGTAGCAACTTCAAAACGCTGAGAGAGGGAGAGCAGTTCATTGACGGTGCACAGATCTTCCAGAAAATTGTAGCTTTCCTCTTTGGTTTCGAGACAGAGCAATGCATCGACCAGATGGTCAACTGCGTCGGTTTTTATTTTTTTATTCATCGTTTCATTCTACCTCCCATTAAAACAGAAACTTTAGTACTGTAAAGTTTTACTGTTTTAAATATTCTAACATATTCAGGGGACACTGTAAAGCGTAAAAGCAGTCTTGATAAGTAGTTTCGAATACTATATAATAGAGGGTATTAATGAAAGGTATGGTAATGCATATGCGTATAGACACAAAAGATTTATTGAACAGTATTATGGAAAGTTTTGACAGAATTGACTATGTGAAGTCTTTGGATATTCCTAATATTGACCTGTATATGGATCAGGTGACG
This sequence comes from Lachnospiraceae bacterium UBA7179, assembly GCA_002491195.1. Classification (GTDB taxonomy): domain Bacteria; phylum Bacillota; class Clostridia; order Lachnospirales; family Lachnospiraceae; genus COE1. Next base: position 25,459 of record DKVL01000103.1, on the reverse strand, counting down.
ACTTTCATGGATAAGAATTTTCGAAAGACTACGCGTTATCCCGGCGACGATAAGATTATGACAAAGACCATGATCAACAATTACGCGAAGAATGATCTCCTGCCGCCGCCAAACAAAAAGAAATATTCAAGGGAGCATATTCTGGTTCTGATTTTTATTTATTATTATAAAGGGATCCTATCGATCAGTGATATTCAGGCATTGTTAAAACCAATCACAGAAAATTTTTTTCATAAGGAAGACGAGTTTAACATACAATCCATCTATGAAGAGGTTTTTCAGGTGGGATATGACCAGATTGATGCACTCAAACAACACGTCATGGCAGAGTATGACTGCGCGATGGGAACCTTTGAGGATGCGCCGGAGGACAGCAGGGAATTTTTAAAACTGTTTTCCTTTATCTGTTTTCTGAGTTTTGATGTATATATGAAAAAACAATTGATCGAAAAACTAATTGATGAGATCAAAGAGGGCAGCTTTCAAGAGAATGATTTGAAGGCGGAAGAAAAAAAGAAAGAGTGAATTGCATGAAAGCAACGATAAAAACTTGAAATTATCAGACAATAGGCTTATAATTAAGAAAGAACTGTAAAATTTTTTACTGTTTCTGGGTAAATGGAAAGGAGGTATTCTATGGGGATATCAGCAGTCGCTGGATTTTCAGGATTTGGCAGCTATAGGATCTCTTCGATACATGGCAATCCCTACAGCATGAAGGCCATACAGAAGATCGGATCAGATAACGGGCGTTCTGGTAAGCCGCTTGTGATCGCTTCCGGGAAGAAAGAAGATATGTATGTCAGGGACTACGGGGAGCTGGATGCGCCGAAGAGTACGGCAAGCGGTGATTTTGCCGAGATGCTTGGCATACAGGAAAGTATGCTTTCCCAGAAAGACGAGGGAAAACAGACGGATTATGCTTCTTATTTGAATGATACGATCGGAATGATGGGATTGCAGAACCGGCTGAGAGATCAGCTTAACGGAGCCGGATTTACTCCGTTTTTATAAAAAAATCCTTAAAAAACACCCGTTGAGGGTGTTTTTTGTTGCAAAAGATAGAAAAATAGTGTATGATGTCTAAATTGTGTAGAAAAATGTATGGTTGTTAAAACTAGGAGGGGAATTGTAGTGGGAAAACATTCGGGCTTTTTTTATGGGAAGAAAATTGCTGTATTTTGTCTTGCCGTATGCCTGTGTCTTGGCATATTGATGGAGAGTACTGTATTGACAGCAGAGGCGGAGGAGGCAAAGCCGGCATATCTGATCATGGTAAATCGCGCGGCAAACTGTGTGACGGTGTACGAAAAGGATGCAAATGGCGAAGTGGGCGTGCCGGTCAAGGCATTCGTATGTTCCTGCGGACGGGAGGGACACGAAACGCCACTTGGAATATTTAAGACGAGCGATTATTATACATGGAGGCGGATGGTAGATGGCTCCTATGGGCAGTATGCGGTTCGTTTCAATAGGGGAATTATGTTTCACTCGGTACCATATTATACAAAGAATGCCGGAAATATGGAGTGGGAGCAATATAATCTGCTGGGGGAAGCTGCATCGCTTGGCTGTGTCCGGCTGACGTGTGCGGACGCAAAGTGGATCTATGATAACTGTGCGGCGGGCACTGAGGTGATCGTGTATGATGATGCCGGGAATCCGGGGCCTTTGGGAAAACCTGTGGAAGTGAAGCTGGCAGCGGAAAATCCCATGAGACAGTGGGATCCGACAGACATGAATGGTATGAACCCATGGAATGAGCTAAGGCCAACCTTGTATCTGACAGGTTCTGTTGAGACAAATGAGGTGTTAATGCTTCCCGTCGGTGCATCCTGGCATGATATTTATAACGCGATTGGTCTGATGGATGCAACAGGAAATATCTGTGGGTTAGGGGAATATATCATTGATATTTCTGGCAAATATGACTTAAACCGTCAGGGAATCTATAATATATCAGTGCGTGGTGTCAGCGGACTGGGTGTCAGGACGGAGAAGAATATGACATTGTTTGTGATATAGAGTGTGAAACAGGTAAAATAAAAAGGACAGACGTTACGCTGTCCTTTTTATTTATTTTACCTGTTCTGCGAAAGTGTTCGTTACTAAATCTTTATAAGGAACATAGTCCTCAAGTTCCCCGGCTTCCATGAGGATGTTCTGCAGGAGTTGAAAGCTGTCTTCCGTGTATACCAGATCCTTTTTCCAAGTATCCTGCGTCTGGTAACGGGTTACGATTGTGGTGATCGTGTCAAGCTCTGTCTCAGGAAATTGTGGTTTGATAACAGCAGCTATTTCCTTTGCAGAGTGATCCGCCACATAGTCCATGCCCCTTTGAAGGGCCTTGGTGAAGGAGAGGAGCGTTTCCGGGTTTTCTTCAATATAGCTTTTTCTGGCGCTGAATGCAGTGTAGGGCACATAGCCGGAGTCAACGCCAAGGGAGGCGACGATGTAGCCCTTCTGCTGCGTCTCGAGGGAGGTGGCATGGGGTTCGAACTCGACAGTAAAGTCAGCGTACCCGGCTTCGCCTTCCTTAGCGCCGGCAAACGCGGCAGCAGTAGATCCAAAATCAATGCTTGTGTCAATCGTGAGATCATGATCAGGGTCGATCTGATTCATTTTCAGTATGTACTCAAAGACCATCTGGGGCATTCCGCCTTTGCGCCCGCCAAGGACATAAGTTCCCTTCAGCATGTTCCAGTCGAAGTTGTCAATGGGGGTTCGGCTCACAAGAAAATTGCCGGCACGCTGGGTAAGCTGTGCAAAGTTTACAGCGTAATCCTGTGCGCCCTGCAGATAAGTATAGACGGACGCCTCACTTCCCATAAAGCCGATGTCGGCCTCTCCTGTAAGCAGTGCGGTCATAGTCTTGTCTGCACCATATCCGGTCACGAGTTCGAGATTGATGCCTTCGTCCGCAAAATATCCCTCCTCAATGGCAACATACATGGGCGCGTAGAAAATGGAGTGCGCCACTTCGTTCAATACCACTTTTTTTGCTGAGTCGTCTACGGACGCTTTTTGGTTACAGCCAGTGACGATCATAGAAATGAGTAATACTGCTGTTAAAAGTATAGAAAATGGTTTTCGTTTTCTCATAATACTCCTTCAATTAGCGTTTTGATTATTATATGCGTCAAACAGGATAACGGTGATTGGTTACTGTTTACGCCCTTTTTGATTTTGGCACAATTTTGTTCTCTGAAGGCGTAAACAGCATCAATTTGGCGCATGATTCCCACTACTTTGGTGGATGTCCGAACAGTAACGTTGATGTTACAGTTCAGCCTAGGACTTTGCACTACGCTGCAAAGTCCGTAAGAACGTGTAGTGGTTGAGATGCATCAAGCCAACCGCGAAGCGGTTTTTGCATGGCTTGATGC
>DKVL01000103.1:0-21854 GCA_002491195.1 Lachnospiraceae bacterium UBA7179 | reverse complement strand
CCGCGAAGCGGTTTTTGCATGGCTTGATGCTTGTAACAGGAAGCCGAAGGCTGAACTGTTACACGTTGATTATATAATATTGGGAAAAGAATTGAAAGAACGTGGGTTCAGTGATATAATTGCCATATGATTTTCATTTTTTTCACAGTGCGCATTTCCTGCCAATACAGAAAAGGGGGATCTATATGGAGGATCGATCAACGAAAATATTCATGTATCCGGAGATGGAACCGGATTGTATAAAGCTGCCGCTGGAGTCTTTGGATTCTCCCAGATGGGAAAAGTATGAATGTTCAGGAAATCCAGAGATCTTGCTGACGAAGCTTATGGCTGGCGATGAGGATGTATTTTGTGAGTGCTGTGACATGGTATCGGACCAGATGTCATTTTGGTCAGGAATCTATCTGGTATTTCCGTATCTGGTGGACAGACTTGCAAAGGATTTTGGACAGATCGATTCTGCGGAGTGGATCATGAACAGCTCCATGCTTGGTATTACCCTTGCAACAGACTGCGATACAAACAGGAGTATGGATCACATTGCAGACGAGGCGGTCAGGAGTTGTTATCAGCTCAGTATCAAAAAGTATCAGCTTTTGATCAAAAAGTTCCTTTCAAAGAAAGCAAAGTCCCTCAGAAAGGTTGACAGTATGGAACAGACAATGTTTGCATTGGAAGTGCTCGCAGCGTTTGGAAACAGGGATGATGCGTTTCTGATGATCAACTCAGAAATGGATGAAAGTATTACTGTTGCATGCGACAAATGTGAACACTGCAATGAGGGCATAGAGTTTACGGACAAAAAAGCACTGTCAGCAATCAAACCGAAAGCGCAGGCAGAAGCGCACTGGGATGGCAGGGATTTCGAGGATACTTGTCTCTGGTTTGGCGATTTTCTGGAGCTGTTTCAAATAAAGAGACTGGCAAAACATCTGCCGTATTATTTTGGAATATACAAGTGTCCGGAGTGCGGAAATGAGGCATTGGTAAAGGATCTAATGAAAAATTTTTATTTCGCGTAGCAGGCATCAGACCAATAACATATGGTATCTTATAATAGAGCTGGGGATAAAGACATTATAAATATTAATGAAAATATGGTAATAATATAGGAAGGATAAGAAAAATGGGGATTTATGATACACTAAATGAGCAGCAGAGGAAAGGAGTTTTCACCACGGAGGGCCCAGTGCTTATCCTTGCAGGAGCAGGCAGCGGGAAGACAAGTGTGCTTACCAGACGTATCGCATATCTGATTGAAAATGTGGGGGTGAATCCATGGAATATTCTGGCGATCACGTTCACAAACAAAGCTGCGGGCGAGATGCGCGACAGAGTCAACAGCCTTGTGGGATACGGCGCGGAGAGCATCTGGGTGTCCACTTTTCACTCGACCTGTGTGCGGATACTTCGGCGGCATATTGACAGACTGGGATTTGACAACAGTTTTACCATCTATGACACTGACGACACCAAGAGTGTCATGAAAGAGGTGTGCAAAAAACTCGAGATTGACACGAAACAGTTCAAGGAAAAGACGATCCTGAACGCAATTTCTTCCGCGAAGGACAACCTGATCTCAACGACGGAATATGAGATGGCGGCGGCAGGAGATTATGTAAAGAAGAAAATATCGGCTGCGTATGCGGAGTATCAGCTCACTTTGAAAAAAAATAACGCCCTTGATTTTGATGATCTGATTGTGAAGACAGTGGAACTCTTTAAGAGCTGTCCAGAGGTGCTGGAGAATTATCAGAATCGTTTTCAGTACATCATGGTCGACGAGTATCAGGACACAAACACTGCGCAGTTTGAATTGATCCGGCTTCTGGCACAGCGCAGCAGAAATCTCTGTGTTGTGGGTGACGACGACCAGTCGATCTACAAGTTCCGCGGGGCAAATATCAGGAATATTCTTGACTATGAGCAGGTTTACCCAGAGGCGGCAGTGATCAAACTGGAACAGAATTATCGTTCGACGCAGAATATTCTGGATGCGGCAAACGCAGTGATCGGAAACAATACCCACAGGAAATCAAAGTCACTCTGGACAGACAAAGGTGCCGGAAACCGTGTTCATTTCAGGGCTTTTGACACAGCTTATGAGGAGGCGGAATACATAGCGAGTGATATTAAACGTAAAAAGCGGGAAGTCGTAAGCGATTACAGGGATTGCGCAGTGTTGTACCGGACGAACGCGCAGTCGCGCCTTCTCGAGGAGAGCTTTATCGCGCTGAATATTCCCTACAATGTGGTGGGGGGAGTGAATTTCTATGCGCGGAAAGAGATCAAGGATATTCTGGCGTACTTAAAGACGATCGACAATGGTAAAGACGATCTGGCGGTGAAGCGGATCATCAATGTGCCAAGGCGTGGAATCGGTGCTGCGAGCATTACCAAAGTTCAGGATTATGCGGATCATATGGGACTGAGTTTTTATGAGGCGCTGCAGCGGGTGGATGAGATACCTGCGCTGGGAAAAAGCAAGTCAGCGGACAAACTCAGGGACTTTGCGACAATGATCAGAATGTTTCGGACAAAGATGCAGGCAGGTTCCCTGGAAGACCTGATAACAGATGTTATAGAAACGACGGGCTATGTGAAAGAGCTGGAGGAATCCGGCGAGGAGGATGCAGATGACAGGATCGAGAATATCGATGAATTGATCACGAAGCTGGTGAGCTATGAGATGGAGCGTGAGGAGCTTGGCGAGGAGGCGACGCTGTCAGGGTTTCTGGAGGAAGTGGCGCTGGTAGCGGATATTGACAGTGTGGATCAAGATGACAACAAGGTGTTATTGATGACGCTGCACAGTGCAAAGGGGCTTGAATTTTCCAGCGTGTATCTGTCAGGGCTTGAAGATGGGATTTTTCCAAGCTATATGACGATCACTTCAGATAATCCGGAGGATATCGAGGAGGAGAGGCGTCTTGCCTATGTGGGAATCACACGCGCGAAGGAGGACCTGACGATCACCTATGCGAAAGCGCGCATGATCCGCGGCGAGACACAGTACAATGCGATCAGTCGTTTTGTCAGAGAGATCCCGGACAAACTGCTTGACAGCAGGATCCCTGGTGTGAGGCGCTGGGAAGAGGAAGAATATCAGGATGATTCTTATGAGCGAAACGTCTTCAAGGCAAAACCTTTTCAGGCAGGTATCGGAAAACACAGCGAACCGCTAAGCGACACAGTGTTTGACAAACCGCAGAATAATTGGGAGGCCGCGGCAGATTTGCTGACAAATACAAGACAACAGCAGGCGAAGAAGACGAGTGTAAGGGAAGCAACAGTACGGGCAGTAGGCGCCAGGACAAATGGGACAGCTGCGAACAAAACAATACCGCCGGTCGCGGCAAAAGAATCAGCTGGTCCGTCGACTGTAAAAAAGGATTTGTCTGAGATTTTAGCATCCCGTCCAAAGGCTGTCGCCAAGAAGAAAGAAACGCCGGCAGCGAACAAGCCGTATATTGCAAAGTCTCTGGACGGGCTCACAAAGGGAGCGCCGGCAGTAACGGCAGATGGCCTTGGCTATGCAGCAGGCGACAGGGTGCGCCATGTGAAATATGGCGACGGTACTGTGTTGGATATTATTCAGGATGTAAGGGATTTCAAAGTGACAGTGGCGTTTGATGCATATGGGAATAAAATCATGTATGCAGCGTTTGCAAAACTGAAGAGAGTGTGAAGTGTGAAGTGTGAAGAGATTTTCTAAGCGGCCAAAAGACGACCGCAAGGTGAAATAGATTTCACCTAAGAAAATCTAAAACTTCACACAGAAGAACGCAAAGGGCAGCGTTCTTCTCATGGATTCAAAAAATTATCATAAAATGTGTAAAAATGGTAGTAAAATATTTCAAAAGATGATATGATATATATAACCGAGTTTTGTTGAGCATGAAATAAAAACAGAAAGGGGCTTTTTTAAATGAAAAAGTGGGAAGAATTAGTAGAATATCTGCAGGATAAGAATTTGGTGAGCAATGATATCCTAAACAAATACTGTGCAAAGAGTGATCTGAAGAAGGATAATGAGAAGAAAGGCAATACAGTACTCTGGGTACTTGCCATTATCGGGGCAGTAGCTGCGGTGGCCGCTATTGCGTATGCAGTATACCGTTATATGACACCTGATTACCTTGACGATTTCGATGATGAGTTTGATGATGACTTCGAGGACGACTTCTTTGATGATGAAGAGGATGAGGAAGAGAAAGAGCCTGCAAAGGAAAATGAGTACACAACTGTAAAATAACGGCTGTGTCAAATGGAAAAATTTGAGGGAGTGCTGGCAGTACAGCACTCCCTCCTTCATTGTTTGGAGGTTATTATGAAAAAGGGACAGGTTTATGAGGGATTTGTGGAGCGCATTGATTTTCCAAACAAAGGAATCGTGAGATGTGAGGATGAGACAGCAGTTGTGAAAAATGTAATTCCCGGGCAGAAAATATCTTTTTTAGTCAATAAAAAGCGAAAGGGAAAAACAGAAGGCAGGCTGATCGAAGTGTTGGAGAAAGCGTCCTGTGAGGTGGAGGATGTGTGTCCTCACTTTGGGGAATGCGGGGGATGCAGCTATCAGAGTATTTCATATGAGAAGCAGCTTGAAATTAAGGAAATACAGGTGAGGCGGCTGCTGCATCCTGTGTTTGAAAGACAGATGCTGTTAGACAGTGCAGACACCGATGTGGAGCAATATATGAACCGGATCTTTGAGGGAATTAAGGCGAGTCCGAAACAGGATTGTTATCGAAACAAGATGGAATTTTCGTTTGGGGATGCGTATAAGGATGGTCCGCTTGCCCTGGGTATGCACAAGCGGGGAAGTTTTTATGATATTGTATCTGTGCGGGATTGCCGGATCGTGGATGCGGACTACAGAATGGTGCTTGGCTGTGTACTCGATTATTTTACAAAAGAAAACTGCAGTTATTTTCATAGAATCCGCCATGAGGGATACTTGAGACATTTGCTTATGAGAAAAGCGCAGAAAACGGGTGAGATACTGATCGCGCTGGTGACAACAACGCAGGAGAACCATGCGTTGGAACCGTTGGTAGCACAGTTGCTGGCTCTGCCGTTAGAGGGAAAGATAACAGGTGTGCTTCATACGATGAATGATTCCCTGGCAGATATTGTACAAAGCGATAAGACGGTTATTCTGTATGGACAAGATTATTTATATGAGGAGCTGTTAGGACTTCGATTCAAGATTTCAGCGTTTTCCTTTTTTCAGACCAATACACTGGGAGCGGAGGTGCTGTATGAGACTGCGCGCGAGTTTTTGGGTGATATTTCCGGAGGAGGAAAGCATGATAAAACAGTGTTTGACTTGTACAGTGGCACAGGGACGATCGCCCAGCTCTTGGCGCCTGTGACAAAGAAAGTGGTCGGTGTGGAGATCGTTGAGGAGGCTGTCGAGGCGGCAAGACAGAATGCAAAGCGGAATGGACTTGACAATTGCGTATTTATTGCGGGAGATGTACTGAAAGTGCTTGATGAGATCGATGAGAAACCAGACTTTATCGTGCTGGATCCGCCGCGCGACGGGGTACATCCCAAGGCGCTTTTGAAGATCATTGACTATCATGTGGAGAGGATTGTATACATAAGCTGCAAACCAACCAGTCTCGCAAGAGATTTAGAGGTACTGCTGGACGGAGGATACAGGGTGGAGAGAGCAGTTGCGATTGATCAGTTTCCCTGGACAGCAAATGTGGAGACGATCGTGAGACTTTGCTTGAAAAACTGAGTTGTGGCTGTTTCCCTGCGGAAGGCAGGTATGTCAGCTTATACATATGTGAGGGTTATTATGTACATGTTACATTCAGACAAAACAAGGAATACAGACAAAAGGAAAAAGGCGATCGAGGGCATAGAGATCGTCGCAGTAGTGGCTATCTGTATGATCATGTATTTTCATGAAAGAGGTGCGGCAGCGCAAAGCAGTGTGAATGTGCTGCCATCTTTGGGAGATCATGTCCTGTTTGGAACTTATCTTGGGGAACCGATCGAGTGGAGAGTGATCAAAGCAGAGGACGGCGGAGAGGTGGTGCTGATCGCTGAGTATATTCTGACCATGAAGGCATTCAGTGCAGCAGAGAGTGGAAACTATAATTGTGATGACAGCGGTAACAGTTATTGGGGTGTCACTGAGACAGCAGCGGACAAGGATCTGGAACTGCAGGCATATGTGCGGGGAAACAGCCGATGGGCGGACTCGGATATCAGGGCATGGTTAAATTCAGATAAGGAGAATGTCGTCTATGATGGAATCGGTCCTGTCGCAACTGCAATGTCCGCTCATAAGAACGGGTATGCGAATGAACCGGGATTTCTCAACGGTTTTACAGAGCAGGAGCGGGAGGCGATCATACCAACGGATCACGTCACGAATGGAAATGCTTTGGATGAAGGGGAGATTCAAAGTACTGATCTGGTATACCTGCTCTCGATGGAAGAGCTGTCATGGCTGACTGAGGCGGATGTCAATATCCGTACAAAGCCGACGCCGCAGGCAGTCGAGCAGGATCAAACCGCATGGTATCATCTGTTTTCCCTCGAATCAGGCGTTGATGCGTATTACTGGTGGCTGCGCGAACCGGTACCAGATATGACAAGCAACTGTTATATTGTCGATAACGGTTATACAGAGAGACTGCTGCGTGATGACAAGCCAGCGGGCCTGGAGGGGATCGGCGTGCGTCCGGCAATAAAAGTGGATACCAAAAGGATCGTGCTGGCACAGAAGGAATCCGAAGGCAATGAAGCGGAAGCACAGGAAGCGTCAAAAGAGCAGGAAGGGAACCGTCAGGAACGATAATGGAAAGGCATGGTCAATATGTACAATATAGGTATTTGTGATGATGAGCGGGATACATGTGTTCAGATAGCGGATATGATATACGAGTATGACAACAGGAATAAAGTTGGGATCGAAGTTTCGATCTGGAATACAGGCGAAGAATTGTATCAGGATATGATGAAAAACAAGCCTGTCGATCTGCTGTTTCTCGATATTGAGCTGGTGTCCACAAACGGTATACAGATTGGAAAACTGATACGCCGTGAGCTGGAAAACCAGGAGATTGGCATTGTCTACATTTCTTCCAAAAGCAGTTATGCATTGGAACTGTTCAAGATTCATCCGATTGATTTTCTCATCAAACCGATCAAAGCACAGGACATCAGTGATACGATCAATGAAGCGCTGCGTCTGTACAATCGGAATAATACCGTGTTTGAGTACAGGTCAAATGGCTATAGCTGCAAGATTCCATACAAGGATATCATTTATTTTTACAGTGATAATAAAAAGATTAATATGGTCACGGCGGGAGGTACGATACAGTTTACTGGAAAGATTAAGGATCTGGCAGGCGTTATTCCAGGGAATTTCATACAGATCCATCAGTCCTATATCATCAACATGAACCATATGAGTGAGTGCAGCTATGAGATGGTGCGGATGAACGGGGGCGCGGAGCTGAATATCAGTCAGCCGTACAGAAAGCAAGTGAGGAAACATATTATGGATTATGCGTGGGGACAGGATTCTTGAGATGGTAATATTTCATAGTGCAGTATTATATATTATTTTGCGGTATATGCGCAGTTTTTTTCATACAGTGCGCGTCAAAAAGGGCAGGGATCTGGAGGCCTATGTATTGTATCTGGCGGCAGTCTGTCTGATTGAGGCGCTGTCCGCAGCGATGCAAACATTACCTGCGGTAATGCCAGTAAAATTTATAACGGAAACGCTCTTCCTTTATCTGCTGGCGCAGATTTATCATGGAAAACAGGGGAAAAAACTGTTGGCAGCATCGCTGATACAAGGTATGAATCTGGCCTGTGAGGCATTGGCGGTTTATCTGTTATACGACTGCAGGGTGGATGGAGTGTACGGGCGGGAGATGTACTATATTATATTTTTATTCATGTATATTTGTGAGCGCGCGATGGAAAAATTCTGCATCAGGAATATTAAGGAAGACGCATCGCTGGAACATTGGGATCTCTTAATTTTTCTGCCAGTGATCAGCGCGATTGTCATCTTTGTGTTGATTACTTTTGAGTTGGAAAACAGGTATATAGGCTCTGCAGTCAGTGCTGGTATTCTTTGTATGGACCTGATTGTGTTTTATATCTGTGACGAGCTGGTCGGCGCATATATTAAATTGAAAGAGAGCGCTCTTGTTGCCCGCCAGCTTGAGAGTTATTCCAATCAGCTCAATGTGGTTATGAAATCTGAGGAGAAGGTGCGCGGGCTCCGGCACGATCTAAAGCATCATCTGAGTGAGATCCTGATGCTGGCAGACAAGGGAAAAGCGCGGGAAATAGCGGATTATGTACAAACTATGCAGGCGGATCTGCAGAATGAAGGGGAGCATATCAGCAGCGGTAATGCAGAGATCGACAGTCTGGTGAACCTGATGCTTGAGAGGGCAAAAAAGGAGCTGGGAAATGTCCGATGCCGCGTGTGTGTACCGCAGGAGCTGGATATATCAGCGTTTGACTGGAACATTATTCTCGGAAATCTGATGGACAATGCGATCGAAGCTGCCAGAAGGTCGGAGGACAAGCTGCTGCATCTCAAGGTCCATTACCAGAAGGGAATGATTTTTCTGGAACTGAAGAACAGTTACAGTGGAGAATTGTTGAAGACGCAGGACCAGTATCTGTCTACCAAGGATTATGACAGGTCGAACGAATCGCAGGTTCATGGACTGGGAATCAGGAATGTAAGGCGGATTGTGGAGAAATACAACGGAAGTATGGAAATAAGCGATGAGGATGGCATTTTTGAAGTCAGGATACTCATGTATGTTTCCCTGAAAAAGGAACGATAAAAAACGATGGATTTCGCCAATTTATATACGGATTTCGCCGTTTTTCACACAAGCTTTTTTTCGTATGATATATTTTATCTAATTTCAAAAACAGTAAGAGGTAAGATATATGGAACGAATCGAGGAAAAAATTGTAAAAAAAGCATTTCGGACACTGATAAAAAGAGGGGCTGCGCGTGAATCGATGCTGACACCCAGCACCGTGACGGACAGAGAGCTTGATGCGTTTGAAAAAAAATTTGATGTCAGGCTTCCGGCGCTCTTCCGGGCGTATTTAAAAGCATATTGTTATGATTTCACAGTGATGTGCGCGCCAGTGCCTTTGGACGGCGTTGAGCATAGCGGGCCGGAGAGTGAGAAAGGGTTGTGCTGGGTGGAACTGCTCTCACTGCCGAAGGAGGAGCCGCTCAAAAATCTGTATGCGAACATGGAGAGTTTTCGCAGGATATGTACGGACAGGAATCTGGTCAATCTGAAACTGGACCGCGTGAAGAATTTTGTGCCGATCGGTGAGTGGGACGGACCACTGTGCATTGATCTAAGCCAGACGGATATCCATGAGGACGATCCGGCGACCTGGCAGATCTGTCGTTTTGACGAGACGGTATTTGACTGGAAGGGTGCGGGATATATTGATGACAGGGGTGTGGTTACTGGCGAGAAAAAGTTTCCTGATTTTAAGACATTGTTGGAAATATATTTTTGCGGAAAGTATGATAAGGTGTATGAGCGGCAGCTGAAAATGTGCGGAGAAGAGATGCCGGATTATAGTTATTATATACGGACAAGATGGGGCATGGCGCAATGAAATACCGGGCAGGGATGAATGGATTCCCTGCCCGGTTTTATTTGCAGAGGTTAAAATTTTTCTTGTGGTATTGGATGTAAAGAAATATAATAGAATTAGCAGTTGGGTAGAGCAGACTGTATGATATTGCTGGAGTGTCAATAGATAGGACAATCGAGGTGGGGATATGAAAAAAGGAGAAGAAGTGGCCAGAAAGCTGATCGCTCCTATGTATGTGCTGGGACTTTTGGGGATGCTGGTCATCGTGGTGGCAGTATATATTACGAGGGAGTTTCGCGAGGGCGGCGAGAGGGTGGCCGACTATACAGATATCAGTGATGAATGGACACTTGACAGTGAGGGGACAAAACCGGTCGATCTGGGCAGTCTTGGCGAGTACATGGATGAGGAGACCGGGGTATTGTCGATCTATCACAGGCTGCCTCTTATGGATGGCGATGAGAGTCTTGTGTTTCGTTCCAAAGATGTGTATACGAAGCTGCTGATCGATGAGAAAGTTGTCTATGAGACGAAGGTGTATGAATCCAGATTTTACAATCGTTCTCCCGGAAATCTGTGGAATATCGCCAAATTTCATGATGAGTGTTCCGGGGCGCTTGTGGAGATGCAGATCTACATGGTATATGATACCAATGCGGTCACTGTTGACAATACCATATGGGGGGACAAGGCAGATATTGTTCATACATTTTTAAAGGAGAAGCTTTTTGGGATTACGGTGAGTATGCTCATGATCATAATTGGTCTGATCCTGATCGCTGTCGACCTGATGCCGGCATACAGCCATGCGAGGAAAAACCATGGTATGATCTGGCTTGGACTGTATTCGTCGTTGATCGGTGTGTGGAGCGTGCTCGAGACAAATGTCATGCAGTTTTTTGTGGCAGATATGCGTGTGTTACAACTGATAGGCAATATCATCATGATCCTGGACAGTATGCCGCTGCTTCTGTACCTGGACTGCGAGTATCAGATCTTTAAAAACAGAATGATGCAGTTATTCTGCTATTTTAATATCGTATATATTCTTGTGTCGGTGGGTCTGCAATTGTCAGGAGTCAGTGATCTGCATGTTGTGCTTCCGGGGGCGATGTTGTCAATGGTGGTCAGCTGCGTCGTGTTGTTAGTGTGGGTGGTTGTCGAACTGAGCAGCATGATCCGGAGGCATCAGTCCGTTTTACACTATGCGCTGCAGTTGTCAGGACTGGGTGCGCTGTGGATCTCGGCTCTGTGTGAGATGGTGCGCTATTCCCAGTCCGACCACATGGACAGGGCGGAGTATATGCGGGTTGGTATGCTGATCTTTGTCATATGTCTTGCAATCAGTAGTCAGCTTGAGACATACAGGTTGTTTGAGAATGGTCTAAAGTATGATATTATCAGCAGTCTCGCGTACTCGGACGGACTGACTGGACTTGGCAACAGGACAGCTTACCTGGAGCAGATTGAGGCGCATGCAAGCGGGGAAACGGGGATATCGCAGCTTGGAATCGTCTTTCTGGATGTCAACAATCTGAAAAAGGTCAATGACAACCAGGGACATGAAAAGGGGGATGAGCTGATCACCACTGCGTCGAAGATCATTGCAAACAGCTTTGGCAAATATGGGAAATCATACCGTATTGGCGGAGATGAGTTCTGTGTCCTGATGACAGGGATATCGCTCCAGGAAAAATATGAGACAGGCCTTGCGGAATTTCAGAGACTGATCGAGGAGGCAAACAGGGTAAAGGGACGCACGTACGAGATTCAGATCGCGAATGGGTTTCGCATCTGCGATACGATCAACAGGGAAAAGATTGATGAGGCAGTTATGGCGGCGGATACTGCCATGTATGCAAATAAGAGTATTTTAAAAAATAAAGCTGGGTAAAATAATTGGTTGACATTGAACGGGTAATTTGGCTTAATAGTTACATAGAGTTCTAAAAATTTATGAATAATGATGAAAACAGAGAGGAAACAAAAATGGGCGGCTTTTTTGGAGTAACATCACAGCAGGATTGTGTATTTGATTTGTTTTTTGGTATCGATTATCATTCCCATCTGGGAACCAGACGCGGCGGTATGGCGGTTTATGGGACGGATGGGTTTAACCGGGCGATCCACAACATTGAGAATGCACCATTTCGGACCAAGTTTGACAAAGATGTCAATGAGATGCATGGAAACTATGGGATTGGCTGTATATCGGACTACGAGCCGCAGCCGTTGATTATTCGTTCCCATCATGGCACGTACGCACTGACGACTGTAGGAAAGATCAACAATACGGACGAACTCATTCAGCGTCTGTTTGATGTGGGACACGCACATTTTCAGGAGATGAGCGGCGGGGAAGTCAATGCCACGGAGCTTGTCGCAGCACTGATCAACCGCAGGGAAAATTTGATAGAGGGTATCAATTTTGCATTGGAAGCGATTGACGGTTCGCTGTCGATCCTGCTGATGAACAAGGCGGGAATCTATGCCGCGAGGGACAAGTACGGCAGGACGCCGATTGTGATCGGAAAGAAGGACGATGGTTTCTGTGCGTCGTTTGAGAATTTTGCATATAAGAATCTCGGCTACACAGATTACAAGGAACTGGGACCAGGAGAGGTTGTGGTGATGACGGAGAAAAACTGTGTGACGCTCGTGAATCCACAAAAGGATATGAAAATCTGTACATTCCTGTGGGTTTATTATGGTTATCCGGCAAGTTCGTATGAGGGTGTCAATGTGGAGCAGATGCGTTATCGCTGTGGGGAAAAAATGGCGCAGCGTGACAATGTGGATCCGGATATCGTTGCCGGCGTGCCGGACTCTGGTATTGCACACGCAGTGGGATATGCCAACGAATCGGGAATTCCATTCTCCAGACCGTTTATCAAGTACACGCCGACGTGGCCGCGTTCCTTTATGCCGACGATGCAGAGCAAGCGCAACCTGATCGCCAAGATGAAACTGCTGGCGGTGGACGAGCTGATCAAGGACAAGAGCCTGCTGCTGATCGACGACTCGATCGTGAGGGGCACACAGCTTCGGGAGACTACGGAATTTCTATATCAGAGCGGTGCGAAGGAGGTTCACATCAGGCCGGCGTGCCCGCCATTGTTATATGGCTGTAAATATCTGAATTTTTCGCGTTCCTCGTCGGAGATGGATCTGATCACCAGACGCGTCATAGAGCGGCTGGAAAATGGGAATGTGACCAAAGAGATTCTGGAGGAGTATGCAGATCCGGAATCTGAGAAATATGAACAGATGGTTGAGGAGATTCGAAAGGAGCTAAATTTTACATCGCTTCGTTTTAACAGACTGGACGATATGCTCGATGCGACAGGACTAGAACATTGTAAGCTCTGTACATATTGTTGGAATGGTAAGGAATAAATAACAGCTGTTTTGTAGAAAGGCGTAAAAATGAAAATCGTTTCTATTAAAGTGAAATTACTTAGTATCATACTGCCAGTGGTGATTGTCATTATGGTATTGTTGGTGGGCATTTTGTATTATATATCCAAAAATATTATTAAGGATTATTCGGAAAATCTGCTGAGTTCGTCGATCGAGAACCAGACGAACCAGATCGAGGCGTGGCTTGACAGGAACTTGTCAGCGTTTCGGTCGGTGAAGCAGGCAATCGAACAGACCAGTCCAGATGGGCGGCAGCTGCAGGCGATTTTGGACAGCTATTATGGGTTTGATGACAATTTTCCGGAGGGATTGTATATTGCGGATGAGAACGGCAGTCTGATGAAAGCATCAGCGTCGGAGAAAGCGGAGGCGGACCCGACACAGTCCGTATGGTACAAAGAAGGTTTGACCAGGTGGAATATGGGATTAACGAACGCGTATACGAATGCCCATGGGGAGAATGTCATCAGTGCTTCAGGCATATTGGATGATCAGTCCGGCACGATCAAGGTGATTTCGGCAGACCTCACACTGGAGCGAATCAGTATCATTGTAAACAGTTATATCGAGATGGACAAGGCGAGGGCGTTTCTGGTGAGCAGCTCCGATGGAACGATCCTGGCGCATCATGAGAATGATCTGATCTCGACAAAGCTTAGCGATTCCCAGGATGCCTTTATGAAGGATATCTGGCAGAAGGTAGCGCAGTATGACTTTGATATGGTCGAGATAGACAGAAATATGACGGCATTTGCACAGATACAGGGAACGGACTGGGTTCTGGTATCTTACATTCCCACGAAGGTGATCTATGCGGACATTGACAGTGTCCGGAATATGATGTTGGCGATCGGTCTGGTGTCTGTGATCCTGTTGGCTATATTGGTAGAGCGTGTGGTTCATATGGTGATCCGTCCTGTCAAGGAGCTGATTAAGGTGATCACAGCGATGACAAACGGAGATTTCACAGTGTCAATTGAAGCCAGGAGCAATGATGAAATCGGCATTATGAGCGGTCATGTGCAGCAGTTTATATTGACGATGCGGCAGATGATTGCCTCGATTCATACGGTGTCTGACAAATTGAGCAGGCAGGCGGGTGACAGCGATACGATCTCAAAAGAAATGTATGATGCGTCCAAGCTACAGGGGCAGTCTATGCGGGAGTTGAATACAACAGTAGAGCAGTTATCTATGTCTGTCGGTGAGATTGCAGATCATGCGACGACGCTCGCGATGGTGGTATCTGACACCAAGGAGGATGGCGAGCAGGTGGACAGCAAAATGCAGGAGACTGTCAGGGTATCCCAAAACGGAAAATCAGACTTGCAGCGTGTCAGCAGTGCGATGGACATGATCAACAGATCTGTACAGCAGCTGCAGCAGTCAATCGATGAGGTCGGGAAGGCGTCTGTTGAGATTACGAATATTACAGAGATTATCGGAAATATTGCGGATCAGACAGCCCTGCTTTCGCTCAATGCTTCTATTGAAGCGGCACGCGCTGGGGAAGCGGGCAGAGGCTTTTCTGTTGTGGCGACAGAGATTGGCCAGCTTGCCAACACCAGCGCCGATGCAGTGCATAATATTGAAGGTTTGATCAGTCAGATCAACGGTCTGGTAGGAGATACTGTTAAGCAGACCAAGGAAAGTGTTGAGAATATCAATCACAGCAGCGATCTGGTGGGTGATACCTTAAAGACATTTGACTCCATATTTGGAAATATCGATCAGGTAAGTACGCTTGTGCGTGAGATGATCAAGAAGGTGGAGAAGGTTGACGATGTGGCGACGAACGTGGCAGCAATCTCGGAGGAGCAGGCCGCAAGTTCGGAGGAAATCCTGGCAACTTCGCAGGCGATGGTGCGACAGGTGGACAATATTACGAACAACAGTGAGCGTGTTTCTGTAGGGGCAAAGGAGTTGACAGCATCGGCAGAGGAGCTGTACGAGCATGTTGCCAGATTTAAGATCGGAGAGGAGGCTGGACTGTGATGGGGAGAACGATGTCGTTATGGCTTGCGATTGTCCTGATTGTTGTTACAATTTCAGGATGTGGTCAGAATACCACTGTTGGAAAAAGCGGGATCAAAATATTTTTTTCCTTAAATGAAATGGATACCTTTCGACAGACACTGGTGGACAGCGCTGCAGAGCAGGCGGCGCAGGAAGGTGCGCAATTTGTCATGGAGGATGCACAGGGATCGATTGAGAAGCAGGTAGAGCAGTTGAAGAAAGCGGCGGCAGAGAACTATGATGTGATTATCTGCAGTCCTGTCTCGGTAGATACCATAGTGCAGTTAAAGATGAGCGCGGGGGATATTCCGATCGTATTTGTCAACAGCTGTCCTGATGAGAAGTACCTGCAGGAAGGAAAGTATATCTATGTTGGCTCCAGCGAGCAGGTTGCGGGGGAATTTCAGGCGGAATATGTGCTGGACAAATTATCTGACAGACAGGAGATTAATGTGGTGCTGATCAAGGGGCCTGCGAGCCATTCCGCCACAGAAGGCAGGAGTACAGGAGTAAAGAGAACACTGGAAAAGAGCGGTAAACAGATTCACTATGTGTTTGAGGACAGTGCCAACTGGGACACAGCGCAGGCGCAAAAGCTGTTTGAACTGTTTTTACGCACAGGAGTTTCGGCGGACTGTGTGATCTGCAACAATGATTCCATGGCACTTGGCGTCATGGAGGCTTGCAAGAACAGCGGAATCGACTGCGCTGCACTACCGATTCTGGGTGTGGATGCGACCGCTGACGGCTGTGAGGCGATCCGCAATGGAGACATGGCATTTACGGTATATCAGTCTGGCAGCGGACAGGGACATGCGGCAGTTGACGCGGCGATTCAGCTTGCAGAAAACAAAGATGTGAAGGACGTGGAGGGGAGTACGGAGGACGGCAAGTTTGTCTGGGTAGATTTTGAGCGTGTGGACAGCAGCAATGTTGCTAATTATGGCAAATGAGATAATGGTAAATAAAAACGGAGGATTGACAAGATGGAAAAAGTAAAACGGATCTATGTGGAAAAGAAAGACGCTTTTGCGGTAAAAGCAAGAGAACTTGAGGAGGAGCTGAAGAGCTATCTGGGCATCACCGGGTTAAAGAAGGTCAGGATCTTTATCCGATATGATATCGAGAACCTATCAGATGCGGTGTTTGAGAAGGCTTGCAGGAGTGTCTTTTCAGAACCGCCTGTCGACGACTTATATATGGAAACCATTGAGATGCCGGCGGATTCCCGTTGCTTTTCCGTGGAGTATCTGCCAGGTCAGTTTGACCAGAGAGCAGATTCCGCAGTGCAGTGTGTACAGTTCCTGAAGGAGGACGAGCAGCCGATCATCAAGACAGCAGTTACATATTTATTGATCGGAACGATTTCTGACAATGAGTTTGACAAGATCAAGCGCTACTGTATCAACCCTGTGGATTCGCGGGAGACGGGACTGGAAAAGCCAGAGACACTGGTACAGGCTTTTGAGGAGCCAGCTGATGTGGGAACCTTTGACGGGTTTGCCGGGATGGCGGAGGACGACTTAAAGGAGCTCTATGATTCGCTTGGGCTTGCCATGACATTTAAGGATTTTCTGCATATCCAGAAGTATTTTAGGGATGAGGAACACAGGGACCCGACGGTGACGGAGATCCGCGTGCTCGACACTTACTGGTCTGATCACTGCCGTCACACGACGTTCTCCACAGAATTGAAGGATATTGCGTTTGAGGATGGCTATTATACCGAACCGATCAAGACGACATACAAGCAGTATCTGGCTGTGCGCGAGGAAATTTTTGCCGGTAGAAAGGATAAGTATGTCTGTCTGATGGATTTGGCGCTCATGGCAATGAGAAAGCTGAAAAAGGACGGCAAACTGGAGGATATGGAGAAATCGGATGAGATCAACGCGTGTTCGATCGTTGTCCCTGTTGAGATCGACAAGGAGGACGGAAAAGGCGTTGTCACGGAGGAGTGGCTTGTGAACTTCAAGAATGAGACACACAATCATCCGACTGAGATCGAACCGTTTGGTGGTGCCGCGACCTGCCTTGGCGGTGCGATCCGTGATCCATTGTCAGGACGTACATATGTTTATCAGGCGATGCGCGTCACGGGTGCGGCGGATCCGACAGTACCAGTGGAAAACACGATGCGGGGCAAACTATCTCAGAAAAAGCTGGTTCGCGGTGCTGCGAGCGGGTATTCTTCCTATGGAAACCAGATTGGACTGGCGACAGGATTTGTCAAGGAGGTCTACCATCCGAACTATGTCGCAAAGAGAATGGAAATCGGCGCGGTGATGGCGGCAGCACCCAGGGCAAGTGTGATTCGCGAAAACTCTGATCCAGGCGATATTATCATCCTGCTCGGCGGACGGACAGGGCGTGACGGGTGCGGCGGAGCGACTGGTTCGTCCAAGGTGCACACGACCGCTTCTCTGACGACCTGCGGCGCGGAGGTTCAGAAGGGAAATGCGCCGACGGAGCGCAAGCTTCAGAGGTTATTCCGGAGATCTGAGGTCAGCAGGATCATCAAGAAGTGCAATGACTTTGGCGCGGGCGGCGTGTCTGTGGCGATCGGAGAGCTGGCGGACGGGCTTGTTGTGGATATGGACAAGGTTCCGAAAAAATACGCAGGTCTTGATGGCACGGAGCTTGCGATCTCAGAGTCACAGGAGCGGATGGCAGTGGTCGTGGATCCGAAGGATGCAGACCAGTTTCTTGCATATGCCGCACAGGAGAATCTTGAGGCGGTGAAAGTTGCGACTGTGACAGAGGAGCCAAGGCTTGTGCTGATGTGGAGAGGACGGAAAGTCGTGGATATCGCGAGAGCCTTCCTTGACACGAACGGGGCGCATCAGGAAACAGGCGTATATGTGGAAACGCCCGTGAAAGAGGACAATTACTTCAATAAGATTGCTGTTCCGAAAGTTGAGAATGCACTGAAAAACGGTGATGTAAAGGAGGCAGTTCTCGCCACTCTGAATGACCTGAATGTCTGCTCGCAGAAGGGACTTGTGGAGATGTTCGATGCATCGATTGGCGCAGGAAGCGTATTTATGCCTTACGGTGGCAAGTATCAGCTGACAGAGACACAGACAATGGTTGCGAAGCTTCCGGTATTAAAAGGAAAGACGGACGTTGTGACAATGATGGCATACGGTTTTGATCCGTATCTGTCAAGCTGGAGTCCATATCATGGAGCGGTGTATGCAGTGACGGAGTCCATGGCTAAGATTGTGGCAGCAGGCGGTGATTACACGAAGATACGGTTTACATTCCAGGAGTATTTCAGGCGTATGACAGAGGAACCGTCGCGCTGGAGTCAGCCGTTCGCAGCGCTTCTCGGCGCATTCGATGCGCAGATTGGATATGGGCTGCCTTCCATTGGCGGCAAGGACTCCATGTCGGGTACGTTCAATGAGATCGATGTGCCGCCCACACTTGTATCTTTTGCAGTTGATGTCGCGAAAAAGCAGGATATCATCACACCGGAACTGAAGAATGCAGGTGACAGGCTTGTCGTATTTGATCTGCCTAAGAACGCGTATGATCTTCCTGACTATGAGAAAGTCATGAAGATGTATAGCGGTATTGCGCAACTGATTGCGGACCGGGTGATCGTGGCGGCGTACGCGCTCGACGCAAAGGGTATCGTGGCGTCAGCGGCGAAGATGGCATTTGGAAACAAGATGGGTGTCGCGTTTGAGAGCGCGCTTGCGGCAAACGAGCTTTTTGCAAATGGAATGGGCAGTATCATTGCGGAAGTTTCTGCTGACAGGTTTGATGCACTTGCAGCGAGCGGCACAGCCTATAGAACAGTTGCTACGGTGCTTGCGGAGAATGAGGGATTGGTATATCAGGATACAACGGTATCGATGGATGAGGCTCTGAAGGCGTGGACATCAAAGCTTGAGAAGGTGTTCCCGACCAAGGCCGTGAAGGGCACGGATGCGGTCGAGACAAAGCTTTATGACACAAAGGACATCTATGTATGTAAGAACAAGGTAGCAAAGCCCACTGTATTTATACCAGTATTTCCTGGCACGAACTGCGAGTACGACTCGACGATCGCATTTGAGCAGGCTGGCGCCAATGTCGTGACGAAGGTGTTCCGCAATCTGTCTGCCGGGGATATCAGGGATTCCGTTGACGAGTTTGAGAAAGCGATCGCGCAGGCGCAGATCATCATGTTCCCAGGCGGCTTTTCAGCCGGCGATGAGCCTGACGGAAGTGCGAAGTTCTTTGCGACAGCTTTTCAGAATGCGAAGATCAAGGAAGCAGTAAACAAGCTCCTCAATGAGAGGGATGGCTTGGCTCTCGGTATCTGTAACGGGTTCCAGGCGATGATCAAACTTGGACTGGTGCCCTACGGTGAGATCGTGGGACAGAAGGAGGACTCACCGACACTTACCTACAACACGATCAACCGTCACATTTCCAAGATGGTGTACACGAAAGTCGTGACAAACAAGTCACCGTGGCTGCAGCGCGCGGAGCTTGGCAAGACCTATGTAACACCGGCATCGCACGGCGAGGGACGTTTCGTGGCGCCGAAGGAGTGGATCGACAGGCTCTTTGCAAACGGGCAGGTTGCAACGCAGTATGCGGACTTCGACGGGAACATCTCGATGGATGAGGAGTGGAATGTGAACGGCTCCTACGCGGCGATCGAGGGGATCACGTCTCCTGACGGAAGGTGCCTTGGTAAGATGGCGCATGTGGAAAGGCGTGGCGACGCAGTGGCAATGAATATCTATGGGGAACAGGATCTGGGCATATTTATGGCAGGCGTTTCTTATTTTCAATAAAGGAACATAAAAAGAGTCAGGCTAGGGCCTGACTCTCTTTATGTTTGTGAAAACGAAAGAATATATGTATCGTACTTAGATTCTATTTTTTCAACGAGAACTGTCCAATCAGACCGTCCAGGATGGAGGCCTGTGCGGAGAGCTCCTCACTGGTTGCGGAAGCTTCCTGTGCTGTTGCAGCATTGCTCTGTACCACCTCTGAAATTTGATTGATGCCTTTCTCTGCCTGTCGCATTGCCTCGGTCTGATCTTCCACCATTGTCTTGAGATTCTTGGAGAAGTCAGCGATTTGTTTGATGCCATCGACTACGGAACTGATGGCATTTGCGGCATTCTCTGCCGCGCGGTTTCCGTCGGCAACCTCCCGGATGGAACCTTCGATTAGCTCCCTTGTGTCAACAGCAGCTTTTGCACTTTGGTTTGCCAGTATTCTGATCTGATCTGCCACAACCGCGAAACCGCGTCCCGATTCACCGGCTCTTGCCGCTTCGATGGATGCATTGAGTGATAACAGATTGGTTTGTGAGGCAATGGATTCGATCTCGGAGATAATGTCTCCAATTCTGTTGGAAGCGGCATTGATTCGCTCCATGGCTGCCATCATCGAGTTCATCTCTTCGCGGCTGTTGTCCGCCTTGTCAGCGTAGAGTTGTGCTTTCACGTAGGATTCATCTGCACTCTGCGCGCTCTTTTCCATAGTAGTTGTGATCTCGGAAATCGTGGCGTGCAGTTCCATTACTGCGTTTGTCTGTTCTGTTGCACCCTCGGCAAGAACTTGCGATGCATCCGCAAGATCGCCGGAACCAGAGGATACCTGATTGGAAACTTCGCCGATCGATGTCAGGGTTTCAACCATCTGGTCACGCAATCCGCGCATGGATTCATATAATTTTTGGAAGTCTCCAGTATATTTTTCTGACTGTTTTGATTTCACCGCGTAGTTTCCGCCAGCCATCTCGCCGAGTACTTCGCTGATGTCATGAATAATTATATTCAGGTTGTTTGCCATCTCGGTTGCATCTTTTTCCATGTGTTCCACTTCATCGCCAGTGTTCACCATCGGGAATGGAGAGGTGAGGTCTCCGGCTGAGAAGGTTTTGAGACGCTGGCCGAGTTTTCCAAGAGGGGAAGCAATTCCTTTTGCAATCTGTTTGCCAATCTTAGTCGACAAAGTTAACGAGATCGCAATGACAACTACAATGGCAATCGCCAGAATCAGCTCTGCCGCAGTGAGTGCAGCAGACAGTCGGTTCCCTTCTGTTACCTTTACATTCAGGAGAGATTCCAGTTTGCTGTAGATACTGTTATAGGCAGGTGCCAGATCAGCAAGTGCAATATCCTGTGCCTGTCTGCAGAGGTCTCTGTCTGTTGTTGCGCCGAGATCCATAATTTTCTGGTCCAGCGCCCAATAGGCGTCCAGTTCGGAACGGATCTCATCATATGTTTTTCTGCCGTCTTCCGATACGATTGTGTTTTCGATGATAGCAAAGTATTCTTCAAAAAGAACTTTATTTTCCACATGCTGTTGTACCACAGTGGCGATCGCAGCTTCATCGTCATAACCGATGGCTGCCCGGAGCGATGACCTGCTGTCGGCAAATTCAAACATTGCTTTTCCGATATCGCCCTGTGCAAACCCAAAATTCTTCAGGGCGTAGGAATATCTGTTGGATATGACGATTAGAGTAATCAGCACCATTAGTGCAACGGCTGCCATGATGGAAGCCACCTTAAAAAAAGATTTGGTCAGCTTTTTTTCAATGCTTGCTTGTTCGTTCATTGTTAATGTTCCCCCTTCTTTGGTTAATACATAATTAATATCCAGCATTTTCCCCTAATTAAAATGCATGGAATATTATTTTTCATTATAATACTTTTGGAAAAATATGCAAGACAAAAACGGTCTGAACTTTTCGCTAGTTACTGTTCACTTCGTTCCAGTAACAGGCAAAAATCCATGCAAAATTTGCTTCGCAAATGGATTTTTGC
>DKVL01000090.1 GCA_002491195.1 Lachnospiraceae bacterium UBA7179 | reverse complement strand
TGAGGAGATTTCAGAAGAGGAAACCTCAAGTGAAGAGGCAGACACAGATGGTAATGATTTTCAGTTAAGTGCAGGTTTCTCAGCAACAGATACTTATGATGATATTGTGCTTGATGAGAAGGTGGATACTGAGGCAAAAACAGTGACAGACGATGATTCCCAGGATTTTTCAGGACTTGTTATTGCCCAGGTGACAAACTATGTCAATGTCAGAAGCACACCAGGTGAAGATGGTGAGATTGTCGGGAAACTTTACGCAAACTCTGTTGGCGAACTTGTCGAAGAGGAGGATGGCTGGTATAAGATTGTGTCAGGAAACTGCACAGGGTATGTCAAAGGCGAATTCTGTGCGGCAGGCAAGGAAGCAGAAGAACTTGCCAAAGAAGTAGGAACTACATATGCTGTCGTAAATACCACAACACTTAAAGTTCGGCAGGATGCAAGCACAGAATCAGCAGTGCTTGGGCTTGTACCACTCAATGAGGAACTTGTAGTGCTTGAAGAACTTGATGGATGGGTTAAGATTGCCATCGAGGAAGGCGACGGTTATGTTTCTAAAGATTACATTAATCTTAGGACAGACTTTGTACATGCAGAATCAAAAGAGGAAGAAGAAGTAAGACTTGCCAAGGAAGCGAAGGCGCGCGAGGAGGCAAGGGCAGCTGCAGCGGCAACGGAAGCGGCAAGACTGCAGAAACAGGCAGAGACACAGGCGCAGAGAACTGCAGCGAATCAGGCAGCAATAGAAACAGCAAGAAGTACTGCAGCGTCGTCAGAAGGAAGCGAGATGGGTAAGGCGGTTATTGATTATGCTACACAGTTTGTTGGGAATCCTTATGTATATGGCGGCTCAAGCCTTACAAATGGCACAGACTGCTCTGGGTTTGTTATGAGTGTTTATTCTAATTTTGGAGTAAGTCTCCCGCATTCTTCATCAGCTTTGAGGAGCCAGGGATACGATGTCGGAGGACTGAGTAATGCGCAGCCAGGTGATATTGTATGTTATTCTGGTCATGTAGGTCTTTATGTTGGCAATGGACAGATCGTGCATGCAAGTACATCTAAGACAGGTATTATCATTTCCAATGCATCTTACCGGAATATATTGTCGGTGAGAAGAATTTTCTAATATCAATCAGTTTACAGGCGGGTAACAATGTTTGCCCGCTTTTTGATTGTCTTTTCATTTTCAAAATATATAGAAAAAGTGCACAAAAAAATAGAGATGCTCCGTTGTGATGTAACAGTCATTTTTTTATACGTTCACAACTTATCCACATCGTAAAAAGGGGAAAGTGTAGAAAAACCGACTTATACACCAAGTTATCCACAATATCCACCAATATGAACGGGTTTTCTTGTGGAAAACACACGATTGAAAAACGAAATCATGTTTTGGTGAATTACACGAAAATCGTGAATTTTAGAAAAATTTATCCCAAAAGCATTGACATGGACAAAAATGAAAAAAATATTAAAAAGTGTCTAAAAAAGGATACAGAATTTCAAAATATTTATAATAAATTACAAAAGATATTGGAAAAAAAACAGGGATATGGTATAATCAAAATACAATTAGGTAACATACTTAATTGAGAAATTAAGTGCGAAGGGATGTGGACAGAATGAAATTTATTATCAGCGGTAAGAACATTGATGTAACGCCTGGATTAAAGGCAGCGGTTGAGGACAAAATCGGCAAGCTGGAGAAGTATTTCACGCCAGAAACGGAGGTACATGCGACATTAAGTGTTGAGAAGGAGCGTCAGAAGATTGAAGTTACCATTCCCGTCAAAGGAAATATCATTCGCTCTGAGCAGGTGAGCAATGACATGTATGTGTCTGTTGACCTTGCGGCGGAAGTGATCGAGCGGCAGTTAAAGAAATATAAAAACAAATTCAGAGCAGATCAGCAAGCAGGTGCAGCCAGCCTCAGAACAGATTTCATAGAGAATGATTATGCTGAGGATGATGAAGAAGTGCGGATCGTCCGTACCAAGAAGTTTGATATCAAGCCGATGTATGCTGAGGATGCGTGCATTCAGATGGAGCTTCTGGGGCATGATTTCTATGTATTCTGCAATGCGGAAACAGACGAGGTGAATGTGGTTTATAAGCGCAAAGGAAACACATATGGTCTTATAGAACCGGAAAATTAGAGTATCGTATCTGAAATGTTTTTGTGGACAGGCACTGTTATGGAGTGCCTGTCTTTTTGTATATAATCATTCTGCAGCGCATAGAATGAACTGATAACGTTTTGATGATGGTGATTATGTGAAGAATAGAATGATGGCATGCCTGATTCTGGTTACAGTAGCACTGGCGGCAGGAATTTTTTTGTATGAAAATAAGACACAGGAGGTCAGTCAGACACAGGGTAATTTCATCAAATGGGTTGATTTTAATGCATCAAAGGAGGCAATGAAAAAGGCATGTCTTATGGACATAGAGTCGTATCAGTCGAAAGTACATCTTGACTGGATCACGCTGCTTGCGTATGCCGCAGTACGCGGAGGAGGAGAATTCGACAGCAAGTCAACGGAGTATATTAATGAGATTGCTGCAAAACTCACATCGGAAGAGATAACGACAGCAGCGCTCAGTGAAAAATACCAGTATTTTTCATATTATTATGAAGCGTATTCTGCCGTGCTTGGTGGCATGCTTGGAGAGTATGAGATCGAGGATGAGAGTGGTACTTATCAAAAGAAATATGGATTGAAAGCGTATTCGCCGATTGCAGCGGGATTTTCATACCAGGATTATGATGATTTCGGCGTGGGCAGGGATTTTGGTTATAAGAGGCAGCACCTTGGACATGACATGATGGGGTTGATCGGCACGCCCATCATAGCAGTCGAATCCGGCTATGTGGAAGCGCTTGGCTGGAATCGCTATGGCGGGTGGCGGATCGGTATTCGCAGTTTTGATAAAAAGCGATATTATTACTATGCGCATCTTAGGCAGAACAGGCCTTACGCGGAAGGGCTCAAGGAGGGGGACTATGTCACCGCGGGCGATGTGATCGGCTATATGGGACATACTGGTTACAGTGACAAGGAGAATGTGAATAATATCAAGACAGTGCATCTTCATGTAGGACTGCAGTTGATTTTTGATGAGTCACAAAAAGATGGAAACAATGAGATCTGGGTTGATTTCTACCAGTTGGCGGGATTTCTGAGCGGCCACAGGTGCGAGGTTGAGCGGGACGATTTCACGAAAGAGTGGGACCGGAAATATGATATGAAAGACCCTGTAGTGCCTGATGATTTGGAAGATCAGAAAGAAAATTAAGTAGTAACTTTTGGCGGAATAAGGGTGCGGATGTGTTAGATATAAAAATAACAATAGCCACTACAAAAAATGGCTATTGTTATTTTTTTCACTGATGTGTTGAAAGCGGGGCAATTCCAATATCAATGAATGATTAATTGCTATTTAGGGAAACCTTAGTTGGCTGGGAAAATAATTATCAGAAGTTTGTCATATTTTGTATTGAAATAACAAAGTATCGTGTATATAATAAAATTGATTATTGGTACTGGAATATGAGAAAATGCAATAAAGAAGCAAACGTCAGAAATGGTTAGAAATAAGAAAAAGGCTTAGAGTAGAATTATGAAATATGCTATCGATCGGTATGAAACAGGTTCAGAAAAAGAAGTCAGTGCAGATATATTTTATGGTGAATATATCCCTCAAAAACATGTGCGATTTTTTTGCCCGGAATGTGGCGAGCCAGTATTTTGGCGTTCCCGGGGAGGTTCGCAGCCGGACAAGTTTTCTCATTATAGCAAGACAGAACTGAGCCCGGAATGCGATAAGCGGGTAGATGGGAACTTGAAACTAAATTTGTATGAGCGGGTTGGACTTCCGGTCTATCTTACAGTCCGGGCAGGCAATCAATTTTGCCTGAATATAGGGTTTCCGGCATTGAACGAACAACTGCTTTTAAAAGCGCATCGTCAGCAGATTCAAGTTTGTGTGGCAGGAGCAGGGTATCAAAAGACAATCGTTGTGGACGCGGGAAACTTTTTAGAAGATAGCATTACTCTGGTTCCTGTCAATTTTGTTCCCAAAATGGGAGAAAATTATGTTGTGACAATATTTCCAAAGGAAAAAGCGTTGGAAATTCAAAAAAGCTGGTCTGACTATGCAGATGGTTTTAGTTGTGGAGGCGCAATTTTTGCATATGGTGAGACTGAGGGGAAAAAAATCAGAAGGGGAGATACTGTCTCGCCAGACCGACAATATTATGTAATTGCCAGATGTTTTATGCCGCCTCAAGAGATTTTGTGGAAAAAACTTGGAACCATATCTTTGAGTAAAGAAGTTTATCAGGTCTATTTAATCACAATTTGTGTTTCCATAGAAAATATAAATAGGTATCGATATGTGGAAAATTATTTACAAAAAGAATTTGGTGTCTGGCTGTTGCAGACATCGCCGGAATTGATTCCTCTGTGGCCGCCGGTGACAGAGCAGGGAGCAATGGTACCTGTACTGAGTCGTTCTAAAATGTTCTGTGCGATATCCAGCGGGAATGATGTTCCAAATGTATATAGATATGATGGAACGGAAGTTTCCTCTATGGTTGTAGGGAAGGGAGAAAGCGGCTCTTATACAGTGAGTTTTTCTGTTGCTTTACGGGAAATGATATTATCGGTGGACAGAAAATATGTAGGGAGGGAGGTCTCGTTTCAAGACAAAGAGATCGTCCGTCCGAGGTTTCAATATGATTATTCTATAGAGGATGAAAGCGGGAATCCGATAGAATGGAAAGACTTGACGCGGGAAGTTTTTGCAGCTCCTTTTTTCTTAAATGCCAATGCAAGAATGGATTTATATATCGGCTGTCGAGATATGACTTTTCGGCATATGACGGTTCGGGAACAACGATTGTCTGTTCCTGGGCAGTACAATTCGCAAGAGATTTTCTTTGTGGCGGAAGATGGAGTTTTCTTCCATGTTGAGGCAGAAAATATCAAAAAAACAAAATATTTGCAAACAGTTCTGACAGTGGACACGATCAGAGCGTGTCATGGCGGAGCGTGGGTTCCAGTTCCGTATTGGGTAGAATATGTGTTGTTGGAATGTAAAAGAACAGGAAATGAAAGGATAGTGGAGGAAGTCAGGAAACGAATTGAAAAAGGAAGAATACCCATTGGTCTTTTAAATGTATTGTACAATTTTCACTGCAGGAAAGGATTTTATAGATGAGAGAGGCAGAAAATAAGGAATATGCTTTAAAAAAGGATGTAGAGACGGGGAAAAATGATTCTGGGAAGAGGCAAAATGAAGATCACCTGCAGAAGGCTTTTGTAAAGAGTGAAATAACCACAGCGGATCTTTCGGTTCAGGAAATAGATTATATTTGTCGACAGATTACGCCAAAGGCAATACGGGCATATTTTCAACACTATCCCCAGGAATATGCTAAAATCCGCCCGGGCATCAGAGCCGCTTCTTTGCCTGATGATATGGCGATACAGCTTGTCACTAAAAATAGTGCAAAAAGATTTGTTTCATCCTTTATCAATAAGTATCTCAGTGTCTGGAGACAGGAGATTAAAGAGTATCAGGAAGAACTGGAAAAGAAAGGGGAATCTCCTCAAAAGGCGCTGATAAAGACGATATTGCAAAGTGTGTTTGACGGGAATGTGCCGCTTTTCTTCAGAGTGACAGGAACCTTCTGTTCAGAGGAATACGTGGCGTTGTTGGAAGAGGCAGTTTTGCTTTTAAAAGAAAAACAAAAGCAGAAAGAGCGCGTTAATGAGATTTCGGAAAAGAAAACGGAAGATAGTACAAAAGATCTTGAAATTGGAGATTTGCAGGAAAAAATCAGCCATTTATCTGATCAGGCAGTCAAACTGAGGCAGGAATTAGAGAATGGGCAAAGTGCATACTGTGAAGCGCAAAACAAAATAGCTGGGTTATCTGAAAGGAACAGTGCGTTGGAAAGCGAGATGGCCGTCTTAAAGGAAAGGATGAAAGATTCGGAGGATAAAGTGGCAAGGTCTCAGGCAGAACTGGAGAAAATTCATAAGTTGTTAAAGTATTCAGATGAGGATATGGAGGAGAATCAGAGCGAGGAGTTTCCTTATACTTCTATTGGACAGGTATTGACTGATTCCAATGGGAAAAAGTGGTGCAGAAGACTTGCAGACATAGAAAACAGGAATGCCAGATGCTTTATTAGGAATGAGGACGAGCCGCCTTATTTTGGCAATCGCGACAGGCTGCCGGTATTTGACGGGCCTGAAATGGACGGATTTATAGGGGTATGGAATTGGAGTGCAGTTGAGAATTATAAGGATGCAAATAGAGACTATGTCAAGACGCAGTATGACAGCAGTATAAAGTATATAGAGGTAGTGGAGCTGACGGAGTGTCATAGCTGTAAAGATATTTCAGACTATCTGGCAGGTAATACTTTTTCAAATATAGTAGGAAGTAAAATTCTTTTTGTCTACCGTGTTACAGAAAAAGAAATGAGCGGTCTGCTCTGTGGGACAAGAGAACTCGAATTTTATGACGGGTGTGTTCGGTTAAAAACGGATGTGTATGTGTTGCCTCAATATCAAATTGACATTGGTGATGTGTTGGATATAGTGGGAAGAAAAATCTACAGACATCTCAATATGGGTATTCCGCAGAGCATTTTTCAGATCAAGAGTCCGATGGAAGTCGTAAAAAACATTGTGATAAAACGTGCCACCAGTACCAGATTGCGTCAAAGTGGTCTTAGCGTCAAAGAGACGCGGCACTGTCAGAGTTTTTTGAGAGAAATGCCGGAAGAAACTATATACCAGGAAATCACTGATGCATATGGATGTACGGAAGAAGAAGCTAAAGAATATCTGTGCGCCTTTATCGAACAGGCGGATTCCTATCTGACAGAAAGTGATATGGATATGGAAACGTTGGGGGCGGCGGTGGAGCGAAACGATGCACTCGTGAAAAAGTGTAAGGAATTGCTTTTGGAAGACTGGAAAAAGGAAAATTCTGAACAGCTTCGTATGGCGCGGGAGGAATTGGAGGAATTACAAAGCGCTGTCAGTAAAGAGAGGGATATTTACGCATCCTGCAAAGAGCAGCATGGCAGAGTGCAGGAGGAACTGGAGAAGTTTCAAGAGGAGATTTCAAGACAGGAGAAACTGGCGCAGGATGTAGAAGAAAAAATAGCTGCCCGCATTGCCTCGGCAAAGAAAGATGCGGCAGATTTTATTTCTGAGATGGCGTTTGTCATGCCAGATCATTTTAGGGGAAAGGGGGCCGCGTCAGAAGGAGGTTTTAGCAGGATTTCGGTTACCTATAGGAAAAAGGATTATCTGTGGGGGGACGAGATAACAGATATGGATTCCTTTGTGGAAGAACTGGCAGATAATTTAGGCAGGATGGGATATGAGGAGGGTGTTGCCATTCAGATGTCGCAGATGCTTGTCTTTGCGATTTGTGGTAAAATACCTGTTGTGTGCGGTGACCATGCGGAAAGGATAGCGGACTGTGTTTCGGCTATGTTCGGGGGAGAGGAGGTCTGTGAGCTTACCTTACCGATTGGGGAGTCCTGTTGTAAGACTATATGCGATTTTATTAGTCAGGAAATACTCTCTGTGGACAGGGTATTTGTTATAAATGGTGTCTTTGATGGATTTAGTCTGAATGCCTTTCAGGAAATTCGGCAGCGTTCGGAAGAGTGGGGACGCAGGGCAATTCTTATTTTTTCCCTAAATGGAGCGAATGCGGAGATGGTTCCAGGTTATGTGTGGAACCGGGTTTTATTCATTGATGGTGATATCGGTATTGTGGACTTTGAAACGGATATATTGAAAGCGTTTCACTCATCCGTGGAGTTTACGTGGATATATGACGCGGAAGCTTTTCGGAAAAAGCGCAGAATGTTAAAGAAGTTTTATGGAATTATTGACAACACGGCGGTACTGAACTATGCAGGATATCTGGCTGTCACAGGTGGAACGATAGAACCGGATGAAATGATGTTGCTTCAGATTTTGCTGTGTGCGAAAAGTGCTGATAAAAAGGAGAAATTTATGGAAATTCTTTCATCCATGGATTTTGATATAAAAGTGGACAAATATCTTGCAAAATATCTGTAAGGAGGAGGCGCATGGAGAGTAGAATTCTGCAAGCGATGGCTGCAGATTTGGGAATTGACAGATACATAGATGAATCTGGGATACAATACTGTAACAGAGTTTTATATTCGGCAATGGCCTGCTGGATAAAGGCAGCTACATTGGATCAGCCGCTTGTTCCTGCTCAGGGGGATGTACAGGGAATGAGTAAAAGACATATTTTGAGTAAATGTACTTCCGTTTGGAAGGAGTTGTTAAAAAGGTTTCCGGAATCTGCGGTGTGGTTTGAAACACCATCAGATACGGACACTCCTGTTTCGATACTGCTGGGCAGACTAATCCGACATGGCGATTTGCTGCAGGTTGGATTTGGGACAAATCTGATTCTTGCGGAAAGTAACAGGATACCGCTGTCAGCCAGAGCAGAATGCATAAAAGGAGAGTTGCTTTCACAGGGAGTGCGGTATTCGGGCATAGCAATGATTCGGAAAACGGAAGAGAATATTGCGTTCAGCTCCAAATCGTATGAAGATGTCACAGTATGGTTAAGGGAGTATGTTCGGCGTGCATGGTGGAAACCGACGTGTACAGATGAGGATATACAATATTTTAACGCGTATAGAAAATCATATAACAATCATCTCTGTTGGCAGTCAGAGCAGCCTGCAGCGGTGGAGGGAATATGGCTGGTGCGCCGTAATATTTTTCAGAATGGATATGAGTATTTTCTTCTGAGGCAGGAGGATGATCTGATGAAGCATCGGCTCGATCCATTTATGCAGAAAATGGGTGAATATAGGCGCTTCATGATAGCGATGAGGCACATGGCACACAATGCTGTATTGACGCAGGTATGTTGTCATTATGATCATGTTTCCGTGAAATTGAGAGTCCATCTGCCACAGAAAGAAAATTCTTTATTGGAAACTTATGCGTGGCCGAGAGGATCTCTTACAGACCGGCTGGTGTGGGATATGGACAATTATGCATGGGATTTTGTGGAACCGCAGTTATGTGCGTTGGGTATGACACTATCGATGGAGGAAAGGGAGAACCATGGATAAATATGGGGTAAAAAGCACGTATGATACTATTACAAACAGGTTGTTGAACTATATTAACACGGAATATCTTGGTAAAAATAACGCGCTGCGTGCCGCCTGTGAAAAGGAATTGCAGAGAGAAGGAACAGTGTTTCAGGAACCTTACATCGAGGCGAATCCGGCATATTTTGAAGTGACAGATGGACTGCATAAGGCCGATCTTGAGGAGGATGTCAAAAAAATTCTTCTTAAAATGGCGGATAGGAAGCTTGGGGTGTTTAAGAATCCGTATAAACACCAGGTGGAAGCCCTGGAAGCATTTTATCATGGATATGACCTTTTTGTTGCCACTGGTACAGGCTCCGGAAAGACAGAATGTTTTATGTGGCCGATGGTGAGTAAGCTGGTACTGGAACAAATGCATTCACCTGAAACATGGGAGATTCGCGGGGTGCGGGCTATTATGATGTATCCGATGAACGCGTTGGTATCAGATCAGTTGGGAAGACTTCGCCAGATGATCGGCAATAAGGAAGACGGTTTTCATTGCCTGTTGGATGAGATCGTTCCAGGAAGACGGGTTCCACAGTTTGGAATGTATACTGGTCGTACACCGTATGCGGGCAGAGTTGACGGGAAACAAAACCATGATTTGGCGGATACAATAGAGAAAGATATTCTCGGGCAGCCGAAGGAAACGAAGGAAAAGCTTCGGAAACTTGGAAAATATCCATCAAAAAAGGATCTGGCGGCGTTTGTTCAGCGTCTGCGCAGTCAGGAGAACGATTTTACAGATCCTATGGATGCGGAACTGATAACCCGTCATGAGATGCATCAATATTGTCCCGATATATTGATTACAAACTATTCTATGCTGGAATATATGTTGATGCGTCCCATTGAAAAAGGAATCTGGAAGAAGACAAAGAATTGGCTCGACAGCAATCAAAGCCATAAGCTGCTGTTTGTGATTGATGAAGCCCATATGTATCATGGTTCGTCCGGCGGAGAGGTTGCCTTTTTGGTGCGCAGATTGTTGCACAAACTTGGTATCAGACGCAGCCAGGTACAATTTATCCTTACCAGCGCCAGTGTTCCTTCGGAAAAGGCAAAGGAAGAGGAAATTCGTCAATTTGCCTGTGATTTAAGCGCGCAGCGGGTCGATGAGAATAAATTTATATTGATTAAGGGAATAGAAGAGGAGATTCGGGAGAAAGGCAGCGAATTTGATCCGGAGGTTTTGGCGGACTATGATATAGATGCGCTGCAGCAGGAGTGGAATCAGCGGTATCCGGCAATTTTGGATTTTGCCAAACGGGCAGGTTTTCCCATATCTTTTGATTCGGAAGACGAAAAAACGGTGGAAATTTGGTTGTTTAATTGTCTGTGCAGGTGTGCCCCTATGCTGCGTATTATGGAACACACCAGGGGGCATGCAGTCAGTTTTCGGGAGCTGGTAAAACGAGTTTTTCCCCAGAGTCAGCTGCCTGTGGCGGAGAAAGCCACCAGCGTGCTGTTGGCCATAGCTCCGTTTGCAAGGAATGAGGACGGAAAAGTTTTGTATCCTGCCAGGCTGCACATGATGTTTCGGGGACTGCAGGGGATTTATGCCTGTTCAAATCCGGCGTGTACACAAAAAAGCCGTGAGAGTCTGGAGTTAGGATTAGGGCGCATTTATCTGCGAAAACCCAGTACGCGCTGTAAATGTGGTGGTATGATTTATGAGCTGTTGAATGAGAGATCCTGCGGTGCACTGTTTTTGCGCGGATTTATGGATGTTTTGGAATATGAAAATCCTTTTGTCTGGAATGAGCCGGGAATTCAATTCACGGATAACCTGAAAGAAGTGTTATTTTATCCTATTCCGCAGGATGGGAGTTTTAAACCGACCAAAAAGATGCAGACTGCATATCTTAACGCACTGACAGGGCATCTGGACAGGTATTCTGGGGAAACGGATGTGAAAGAGTGCTGTATCCGTGTGGCATATTCTGAGAAACAAGTCAGGGGAAGACCGGATTTGTGGACATTTGGAACCTGTCCGAAATGTGATAAGATGCGTTTTGAGGCGACGGATTTTGTGACGAAGGGAAACGAGCCCTTTTTCAATTTAGTGTCAGAGCAGTTTTACATACAGCCCCCTGTTCCGGAATACAGGGGAAAAGCCAATGAGGGGAGGAAGGTTCTGCTGTTCTCGGACAGCAGACAGCGTGCTGCTGTTCTGGCAAAAGACTTAACCCGCGCGGCGGACGAATGGGCCATGAAAAAAGCTTTAACGGTTGCTGCCGCTGAACTGCAGGAGTGGGCGATCCAGAGTGGGAAAGAACCTACATTGAATATTCTGTATGCCGTTTTTTTGAAAGTAGCTTATCGGAATGGACTTCGGTTTTTCTATGGAAATAATGAAGAAGAATTGCTGGAAGATTTAAAGAAGATGGGGGAATTGTATGAAAAAAAAGGAGATAAGATAAAATATTCCAGTGTTATGAAAATTCATTTTGATCATGTACCGGATCAATATTATGAGCATTTATTGCGGCAGTTGTGCAGCAATTTCCGCTCATTGACGGATGCGGGATTATGCTGGGTTGAACCGTGTAAATCGGATGAAGATGATGAGACTTTTGAGGAAATTGAGGAAGAACTGGAAGAGGCCGGGATTGAGATGTCAATGGAGGAATTCAAGGAGCTTTTCGCTGCCTGGGCTATGGAAATTATGACATCCCAGTATGCTGTTGGCTCAAAAATTGACGACGATGTGAGAAAAAATATTACCATGTATCCCAGACTGGGAATTGAGGAAACAGATAAACTGCCGCCAAGAATTAAGAAAATGTTGGAGGCACATGGATTCTCTGATAAACAAATTGGTGTTGTAACCAGGGTATTGGGGAGATATCTTGCACAGGGTGTTCATACGTCTTCCAGATATCTTAATTTAAATATGGTTACGCTGCGCTTTGGTGAAAAACATGAATGGTATAAGTGTCCCCGGTGCAGTGGAGTGTTTCCTTTTGTTTTATGGGGAAAGTGTGCACACTGCGGCAAAGGGATTCCCAGAAAAATGGAGACAGAGGATTTTAAAGGGATCAGTTTCTGGAGGGCTCCTGTTCTGGAAGCGGTACACGGTGATTCGCAGGCACATATGACACGTATTAATACAGAGGAACATACGGCTCAGCTTTCCTATAAGGATCAACGGCATAAAACATGGTCAACGACAGAAGATTTTGAAATGCGATTTCAAAATGTCCATGTGGATAATGACCGTCCGGTGGACATACTGAGTTGTACTACGACTATGGAGGTCGGTATTGATATTGGATCATTGACGGCGGTGGGGCTGAGAAATATTCCGCCAAGGCGGGAAAATTATCAGCAGCGCGCAGGACGTGCGGGCAGAAGGAGTGCGGCAATCTCTACAATTGTTACTTATACGGACAATAGGCCTCATGACAGTTATTATTTTCATAATCCTGAAAAGATTATTTCCGGTGTTCCCAGAACACCGTGGATAGACGTTGACAATAAAAAGCTGGCGTACCGGCATTTGAACATCGTCTGTGCTACAGAGTTTTTTGACCGGTTGGGAACAGGTGCTGACGAAGAGAATATATATGGTTTCTTTCAGGATAATTATGATAAGTTCAGAGATTTTATCAGTGGGAAAACAGAGCAGGATTTTGATCTGGAAACGCTGATTCCGGTGGGAGTGTTTTTGGATATTGATGAATACAAGAAAGATATTTTAGGACAGATGGAGAAACTGAAAAAGAGTGTGGAGGAGTTTCCAGAAGCATATCGGGAGGATGATGGACAGGAAAAGAGTGTGCTGTATGCTTTTCTGGAAAGGGGGATTTTTCCGACTTATTCTTTTCCGAAAGATGTTGTGGGCTTTTATGTGGAAAAAGAAAGAGGGACAAAGATTGATCAAAAGCCAGAACGCGCTTTAGACATCGCGGTCAGTGAATATGCTCCTGGACGTTTGGTGGTGATCAACAAGATCACATATAAATCCGGTGGTATATACAGTTTTCATTCCAAATTTCGCCCAGATGGTCAGGAACATCCGGCCCGGTCTTATTTTGAGAGTAAGAGCAGGGAGTATTTTAAAGATTTGTATTACTGCAACGATGTGGCCTGTAATTGGATGGGATTGGAGATTCAGAGTAAATGTCCGTTTTGTGGGAAAGAGACAATTCGCTGTCAAAAGATGTTAAAGCCCTGGGGATTTGCACCGGTTAATGGGATAAAAACCAGAGAGGCCGAGGCCGAGGCGGAAATGACCTATGCTGAGGAGCCATGTTATTCTATCACGCCAAGAGAAAACGAGATGGAGACGGCGGAAGGTTTTGTTAATTTGAGGTATTCCAAAAGGGCTGATGATCCGCTGATTATTTTGAATAAGGGGCCGAAATCTGCCGGATTTATGGTTTGTAAAGATTGCGGCGCGGCGGTTCCAGGAGACGATGAAGCGCTGCTTCGGAAAATTGGTAAGCCATATATGCGTCCATCTGCATATTATAATTGTCATCACCCGGCGGGAAGTGTTGTGAATACTTATCTGGGAAATCAATTCAGAACGGATATGGTAGTGTATGAGATTACGCTTGATGCAAGACAGGTCAATGTCAGTTCCGGT
The DNA here is from genome assembly GCA_002491195.1 of Lachnospiraceae bacterium UBA7179. Classification (GTDB taxonomy): domain Bacteria; phylum Bacillota; class Clostridia; order Lachnospirales; family Lachnospiraceae; genus COE1. Next base: position 55,812 of record DKVL01000090.1, on the reverse strand, counting down.
GGTTTTTGGATACGGAGAGCTGGGCAGACTTTGGCAGAAGCCATGACATTGGCCGGGGGACGGTTGCTGGATATCGAATTCAATGAAATTAAGAGTGGATATCGGCTTCGATACGCTGAAGAGGATTTGAAAGCGTATGTGGATGTATTTTTGTTTGACAGCCTTTCCAGTGGAGCGGGTTATTGTTCCGCGTTGGCGGAAAGGACCAGGGAGCTAATGGGAGAAACACGGAAGGTTCTGGAGCACTGTCCCGCTGGGTGCGACAGTGCCTGTCATGAATGTCTGATGCATTACTGGAATCAACGAGTTCAAGGACTGTTGGACCGATTTGCGGCACTGGAACTGTTGAGATGGTGTGAAAGTTCTGAATTGCCACCTGAGTTGACTTATGATCGGCAGGAAGAACTATTAGAGCCATTAAATGCAATGGGAGCGGAGTATAAGATTGTCGGTGACGGAGTACAGCATTATGTCAGGATGTGGAATAAAATTAGCAGCGTGGCTGTGTATCCAGCCATGTGGAGCGAAAGTTTATTGCCGGATGGTGTAATTACCCTTGCGGATAAATTGTTGAAATATGCGCTGCCGAAGGCGGATGAGATCATTCGGGCAAAAATAAATTGAAGACATAGGACAAATAATATGTTTGGCCGTTGGTTCGATGAAGCATTTGGGAGTATGGAGATGGTCTGATTTTGGAGGATAAATATGTCGGATTTTTTGAAGCAGATGCAAATGGTTTTGTACCATTCAGATGATGGTGATGTGACAGTAAATGTCTATATTAAGGATGAGGATTTATGGATTACACAAAAGGCCATGGCTGAGCTTTTCGGTATTGATAAATCTGGAATCAGCAGGCATTTGAAAAACATATTTTCTACTGGCGAATTGGATGAAACAGTGGTTGTTGCAATTTTTGCAACAACCACTCAGCATGGTGCAATAGAAGGGAAAACGCAGGTATCCGAAACAAGGTTTTATAATCTTGATGCAATCATATCTGTTGGCTATAGGGTAAATTCAAAAAAAGCCACACAATTTCGGATCTGGGCAACCCGGGTTCTGAAGGAATATATGAAAAAGGGTTTTGTGCTTGATGACGAGAGATTAAAGCAAGGCCAGACTGCCTTTGGAAAAGATTATTTCAAGGAACTTCTTGAAAGAGTGCGTTCTATCCGTGCGAGTGAGCGCAGAATATGGCAGCAGATTACAGATATATTTGCGGAATGCAGTATTGACTATACGAAGGATTCTGAGACAGCTTACCATTTTTTTGCTACTGTTCAGAACAAATTTCACTACGCGATAACGAATCATACTGCGGCAGAGATTGTGTATCAATCTGCTGATCATCAAAAAGAACATATGGGGTTGACGACATGGAAAAATACGCCAGAGGGGAGAATTTTAAAATCCGATGTTTCAATCGCGAAAAATTATCTTGAAGAGAGGCAGATTCGGCAATTGGAACGGGCAGTTACAGGATATTTTGATTATATTGAAGATTTGATTGAGCGGGAAAATGTATTTACTATGGCTGAGTTTGAAAAAAGTGTTAACGCATTTCTTGAGTTCAGACAGTATAAGATTTTAAAAGATAATGGGAGCATATCACATCGGCGTGCCATCGAGAAGGCTTATGGGGAGTATGAGATATATAACAAAAAGCAGCCTATTGAGTCTGATTTTGATAAAGTTATAAAGGAAATGATTGAAAAAGGTGACAACTGATTTGTGCTATATGGAATATGCCAGTTACATAAAAAGAGCTGGTTGTGCAGGGAAAAACTTAAACAAATCTTAATAAATTATTTAAGATCATTCTGTAGTCAGCCGTCGAAAAGTGTGGTAAACTCACACATAAGACAGTATTTTGCGGACAGACAAAATATGTAAGATTTATTTTGGAAGGGAAACGCAATAATAACTGATGAAGTGTGAAATACGAAAGGAAAAGGACGGGAATAAGAATGAAGAGTAAGCAGTATTATGTACTATTTGTGTTGTATGTCATTGTGGTGGCATTTGTCCTGTATCTGAACGGAGTATTTACAGGAGAGTGGAATTCGTCTATAAACCTGATCATCAATATCGGATTTCTGATCGTGATTGGGATTCTGTTTATCATATCAGCCATCAGTTTTGGCAGACTGGGCAAAGTTACCCGCGAACTGGAGGATGTCAGGCTGCGCCTGCAGAAAGAATATAAGGAGTCCAGGGAACAGAACCTTTGGGCAAATTACAAAGATGACGCTGAATTTTTTGAGGAAAAAGATTTGCAGGATGCATTCAATAAGTACCGATTGCGGGTAAAGGGTTCAAAGACGAAGCGGGGCGCTGGTTCTTCCTGTGAGCTGGAGGAATATATCAATGAGGATCTCCTCGACCGGGTAGGCATGAATTATTTTAATTCCGGAGTTTCGGGAACGCTTACAGGTATGGGAATTTTAGGAACGTTTCTCGGTCTGTCCATGGGGCTGGGCGCATTCAGCGGAGATGATATTTTTACCATTTCTGATAATGTGGGTTCACTGCTCTCCGGTATGAAGGTGGCTTTTCACACTTCGGTGTATGGGATCTTCTTTTCACTGGTGTTTAGCATTATTTATCGAAGGATTATGGCGGATGCGTACAGGACGCTGGATGAATTTTTGAGTGTATTCCGTCAGACCACGCAGCCGCTTACCGCGAAGGAGGATGAAAATGCTGCGACAATGCTCATCTATCAGGCGGGGATGGCAAGTACCTTAAGGCAGATCCTTGAAGTGATGAAAGGCAATGCGGCGGAGCAGACAGCAGGCGTGGGGCGCATCGTAGACCGGTTTACGCAGCAGATGCAGTCGGCGTTGGATGTGGATTTTAAGAAACTCGGGAATACTTTGAAGAGTGCGGGAGAATCACAGGCTGCCAGCGCGGCCAATGTTTCGGAGATGGTGGAAGCGGTCACGGCTTTAGTGGAAGCAGACCGCAACATGCAGGAGGCTCTCACAAGTATCATGGAAAGGCAGGAAGTATTTGCAAAACAGCTTGAGGAACAGAAGGAAATGCTGGCAGACATGTGCAGTGATATGAGCGATGAGATCAGCAGTCAGATCTATACATTTGAGCAGATGAGGAATTTATATGAGAAATAGGCGAAGAGACAGAGAAGCTTTTGCGGAGCACAGTTACTGGCAGTCATATTCGGATATGATGGCGGCGCTCCTGTTGATATTTATTTTGTTGATAGCGGTCACCCTTGCCATATACAGACAGAAAACGAATGATCTCGACCGGACGAGATTGGAACTTAACGCGGCGCAGAGCGAGTTGGACGCGACCATAGAGGATTTGGAATTTTCCAAGTCGGAGCTGGAGAAGTCAAATGAGGAGCTTGCATCTTCCTTGGCGGAATTACAGCAGGCCTACGCGCAGGCGGCCCTGACACAGGAAGAGCTGAACAATGCTTACCTGGAGATCGAAAACGCCAGGCAGGAACTGACGACGACGAAGCAGGAATTACAGGATATCGTTGGCATCCGCACGGATATAATCGGCGCGCTGCAGTCCGCTTTCAGCAATTCCACGATGAAAGTGGACGCGCAGACTGGTTCCATTACGTTTTCCTCGGATGTGCTTTTTCGCTATAACAGTGCCTCACTGACAGCGGAGAGCAGGGAAACTTTAAAAAATATCATTCCGATGTATCTGGATGTGCTGCTCCAGGATCAGTTTCGCGATTATATTGCCGAGATTATCATCGAGGGACACACGGACACGGACGGAGGCTACCAGAGCAATATGGAGCTGTCCTACGAGCGTGCGAACGCCGTGGCGGATTTCTGCCTGAACAAAAACAATGGACTCAGTGAGACGAAGATTGAACAGCTGCAAAAACTTCTGACTGTCAACGGAAAATCATGGAGTAATCCGGTTTATCAAAAGGATGCTTTGGGAAATCCCACCGGGGAGGTGGATATGCCGGCTTCCAGAAGGGTAGAGATCAAATTCCGGCTGAAGGAAGACGAGATGATCAAGAAGATCGCGGGAGTTTTGGAGCAGGAATAGACAAGTCAAGATGTACTGGTTCTTTTTGAATAGTTCCTGATTGTGACAAATGGGAAAAATGCACAACAAGCAACAGGGAAAACTGCCTGCAGCAGAAGTGTATTGGATAAAAGTGGATAATTTTAACAGGCAAAATTCGTGAATATTGCAATAAATATCAAAAGACAAATAGATTGCTTTTTTTTTAACAATGTGATAAAATAAGCACAATGGTTGTGATTCCTATAACAAATTCTGAATACTGCACAAAGGATCTGTGTGCGAACGAATTGTATTGAGAGAATTTGCGAAATTTTTTTGTGCATTTTTGGAATTTTTTGGTTATTGTTGTTATTGTTATAAAAATCGCAGTCACGTGGAAACACAGAAACCCATTATGGGAGTATCATTAAGATGGAGGAAAAGAGAATGGCAAAGAAAATTGTATTAGCAGGTGCATGTCGTACAGCAATCGGCACTATGGGCGGTTCGCTCAGCACAACTCCGGCTCCGGAGCTTGGAGCAATCGTAATTAAGGAGGCTCTGAACAGGGCGGGTGTTCCGGCTGACAAGGTTGAGCATGTATATATGGGATGTGTGATCCAGGCTGGATTAGGACAGAATGTAGCCCGTCAGTCAGCAATCAAGGCGGGTATTCCCATTGAGACACCGGCAGTTACAGTGAATGTTGTATGTGGTTCAGGTCTTAACTGTGTAAACATGGCTGCGCAGATGATTTTAGCAGGTGATGCAGATATCGTTGTAGCAGGCGGTATGGAAAATATGTCTATGGCTCCTTTCGCACTTCCTAATGCGCGTTTCGGATATAGAATGAACAATGGTGTATTGGTAGATACCATGATCAAGGATGCATTGTGGGATGCATTCAACGATTACCACATGATTCAGACAGCGGATAATATCTGCGATGAGTGGGGCATCACACGCGAGGAACTTGACGAGTTTGCATTGAAGAGCCAGCAGAAGGCTGAGGCCGCTCAGAAGTCGGGCGCGTTTGACAAGGAAATCGTTCCTGTAATGGTTAAGAAGAAAAAGGAAACAGTGGAATTTAAGGTTGATGAGGGACCAAGAGCAGGTTCTACAATGGAAGGGCTTGCGAAACTTCGTCCGATCAACAAGGATAAGTATGTTACAGCAGGAAACGCATCAGGAATCAATGACGGTGCAGCTGCTATCGTAGTGATGAGCGAGGAGAAAGCAAAAGAATTGGGCGTGACTCCTATGGCTGAGTGGGTTGCAGGAGCACTGGCAGGTGTGAGACCGGAAGTTATGGGGATCGGACCTGTTGCAGCTACTAAGAAGGTTCTGGCAAAGACTGGCATGAAGATCGAGGACTTTGACATTATTGAGGCAAATGAGGCATTTGCAGCACAGTCGATCGCAGTAGGCAGGGATCTGGGAATCGATGTGGATAAGCAGTTGAATCCGAACGGCGGAGCAATTGCATTAGGCCACCCGGTAGGAGCATCAGGATGCCGTATCTTAGTCACACTGCTTCATGAGATGGAGGCAAAGGGTGCTAAGACTGGTCTTGCCACATTGTGTATCGGCGGTGGTATGGGATGCTCTACAGTTGTTAAAAAGTATGAAGCAAACGCGTAAAGAAAATCTAAGCCAGTAAAAAACACTGGCTCAGATTTTCCAAATTACGCGTCAGAAGAACGCCGGGAGCAGGCGTTCTTCTGAAATTATATGAGTGGAGGTAAGTATGGATTTTATTTTGTATGAAGTAAACGGTGCGGTTGGAAAGATTACAATCAACCGTGAAAAAGCCCTGAATGCATTAAATTCACAGGTGCTGGACGAGCTGAATGCGACACTTGACGCTGTGAATCTCGATGAGGTGAGATGCCTGATCCTCACAGGCGCAGGCTCCAAATCATTCGTTGCGGGTGCGGATATTGGTGAGATGAGCACGCTCACAAAGGCAGAGGGCGAGGCATTTGGCAAGAAGGGAAACGATGTATTCAGAAAACTGGAGACGTTCCCGATTCCTGTGATCGCGGCAGTGAACGGATTTGCGCTCGGCGGCGGGTGCGAGATCTCCATGAGCTGCGACATCAGGATCTGTTCTGACAATGCTGTGTTTGGTCAGCCGGAGGTTGGCCTTGGCATCACACCGGGCTTTGGCGGTACACAGAGACTTGCGCGTCTTGTGGGCGCAGGTATGGCAAAGCAGATGATCTACACAGCAAGAAACATCAAGGCGGACGAGGCACTTCGGATCGGTCTGGTAAACGCCGTATATCCTGCGGAGGAACTGATGGTACAGGCGGAAAAGATGGCGGCAGGCATCGCAAAGAATGCGCCGATCGCAGTCCGCAACTGCAAGAAGGCAATCAATGAGGGACTTGATGTCGATATGGACAAGGCGATTGTGATCGAGGAGAAGCTGTTTGGCGACTGCTTCGAGACAGAGGATCAGAAGTATGGTATGGCATTTTTTCTTGACAAGAACAAGGAGAAGGTGAAGGAGCCGTTCAAAAACTGTTAGCAGGTGATTCTTTTGGAGAGTGCAAAGAAAAACAAAAAATAAAGGAGGACTGACAATGAAGGTTGGTATTATTGGTGCAGGAACGATGGGTTCCGGTATTGCACAGGCATTTGCAATGACAGATGGCTATGAGGTATGCTTATGTGATATTAAGCAGGAGTTTGCAGACGGAGGAAAGGCTAAGATTTTAAAAAATCTGAACTTCCTCGTAGGCAAGGAGAAGATCACACAGGAGAAAGCAGATGCAATTGCGGCAAAGATTGTTACTGGTCTGAAGGAGATCTGTACAGATTGTGATCTCGTGATCGAGGTTGCTCCTGAGAAGATGGAGATCAAGAAGACTACATTTAAGGAGCTGCAGGAGATTGTAAAGCCAGAGTGTATCTTTGCTACCAATACCTCGTCCCTTTCTATCACAGAGATGGGTGCTGGTCTGGACCGTCCGCTCGTTGGTATGCACTTCTTTAACCCAGCTGACAGAATGAAGCTGGTAGAAGTGATCGCAGGCGCAAATACGCCGGCAGAACTGGTTGAGAAGATCAAGGGTATCGCTGTAGAGATCGGCAAGACTCCTGTAGAGGTGAACGAGGCAGCTGGTTTCGTAGTGAATAGAATCCTGATTCCGATGATCAATGAGGCAATCAATGTATATGCGGCAGGTGTTGCAAGTGTTGCGGACATCGATGTGGCAATGCAGCTCGGTGCAAATCATCCGATGGGACCTCTGGCACTTGGCGATTACATAGGACTGGATATCGTGCTTGCGATCATGGAAGTGATCTATGCTGAGACAGGTGACTCCAAGTATGCACCGTCTCCGCTTCTCAGAAAGATGGTGCGCGCTGGAAAGCTTGGAAAGAAGACAGGCGCTGGCTTCTATGATTATTCTAAGAAATAATTGAGTATATAATGCTGCGGCAAGGCGCTGTGCATAAGGCGCTGCCATGAAATGACGGATGATCGGTCTCATGACAGCAACAGGCACAGTGGCTTGCTGTTCGTGGTAAAAAATAATTGATCGAAGTAAATATAAAACGGAGGAATAATAACATGGATTTTACATTAAGTAAAGAGCATGAGATGGCGAGAACACTCTTCAAAGAGTTCGCTGAGAAAGAGGTAAAGCCTCTTGCAATCGAGGTAGATGAGACAGAGGAGTTCCCAAGGGCAACTGTCGAGAAAATGGCTAAGGCTGGTTTCATGGGGATTCCTATTCCAAAGGAATATGGCGGACAGGGCTGTGATGTCCTGACTTATGCAATGTGTGTTGAGGAGCTGGCAAAGGTATGCGGTACGACAGCGGTTATCGTATCTGCACATACTTCCCTCTGCTGTGATCCGATCCTTACATTTGGCACAGAGGAGCAGAAGCAGAAATATCTGCCTGATCTTGCAAGCGGTAAGAAGATCGGCGCTTTCGGTCTGACAGAGCCGGGTGCAGGTACAGACGCACAGGGACAGCAGACAAAGGCTGTGCTGGATGGCGATGAGTGGGTTCTCAACGGATCAAAGATTTTTATCACAAACGGTAAAGAGGCCGATGTATATGTGATTTTTGCAATCACAGGCATGATCGAGAAGCGTGGCAGAATGACAAAAGAAATTTCTTCATTTATCGTGGAGAAGGGCACACCTGGATTCTCATTTGGTACAAAAGAGAAGAAGATGGGTATCCGCGGTTCTTCTACGTATGAGCTGATCTTCACAGACTGCCGTATCCCGAAGGAGAATATGCTGGGACAGCAGGGCAAGGGCTTTGGTATCGCGATGCACACACTTGACGGCGGACGTATCGGTATCGCTGCGCAGGCGCTTGGTATCGGCGAGGGCGCTCTGGAGAGAACAATTGCTTATGTGAAAGAGAGAAAGCAGTTCGGACGTGCGATCGGCGCGTTCCAGAATACACAGTTCCAGCTTGCAGATATGGCTACAAAGGCACAGGCTGCCCAGTTTATGGTTTACAAGGCTGCGTGCACAAAGGATCAGTACACGAAGGATCACAAGACTTCTTACAATGTAGAAGCAGCTATGGCGAAGTTATACGCTGCAGAGATGGCTATGGAAGTTACCACAAAGGCTGTTCAGCTGCACGGCGGTTATGGCTACACGAGAGAGTACGAAGTAGAGCGCATGATGAGAGATGCCAAGATCACAGAGATCTACGAAGGAACAAGCGAAGTTCAGAGAATGGTTATCTCATCGAACCTTTTGAAATAAATAAAAAACTAAGTGCATCTAAGCGCATAGAGGACATGCGCTAAGATTTACTAAGTTTTTAGAAGAACGCAAAGGGCAGCGTTCTTCTGAGTGATTCAGACGGTGGTAGTAAAAATATCGCATTTTGAAAAAATAAAATATAAGGAGAATAAACATGAAAGTTGTAGTATGTGTGAAACAGGTACCTGATACAAAGGGTGGCGTTAAGTTTAATCCTGATGGTACACTTGATAGAGCAGCTATGCTGACAATCATGAATCCTGATGACAAGGCAGGTCTTGAGGCAGCATTGAGATTAAAGGATCAGTATGGTGCAGAAGTAACGGTTGTAACAATGGGACTTCCAAAAGCGGAGGAAGTACTCCGGGAAGCAATTGCTATGGGCGCGGACAAGGGTATCCTGGTAACTGACAGGGTTCTCGGCGGAGCAGATACATGGGCTACTTCCCAGACACTTGCAGGCGCGCTTAGAAACCTTGAGTATGACCTGATCATCACAGGCCGTCAGGCAATCGACGGCGATACCGCACAGGTTGGTCCGCAGATTTCAGAGCACCTTGGTATCCCGGTGATCTCTTATGCGCAGAATATCAAGATTGATGGGGATAGTGTGATCGTAGAGCGTCAGTATGATGACAGATATCATGTGTTGAAAGCGAAGATGCCTTGTCTGATCACAGCGCTTGCTGAGTTGAACGAGCCCCGTTATATGACTCCGGGTGGAATCTTTGACGCATACAAGGCAGAGATTACCACATGGGGCAGAGCTGACTTGAAGGATGTAGAGGATTCCAATCTTGGACTCAAAGGTTCACCGACACAGATCGCAAGGGCATCTGATAAGGTGAGAAAAGGACAGGGCGAGAAGGTTACATTAGATCCTGCGGAATCTGTAACATACATTATGGACAAGTTAAAAGAGAAGCATGTTATCTAATACATTCTATTATGATATAGAAGTGATGGATATCAGCACAGGTCTGTGTATGACCATGAGAAAACTTGAATTGTGCCGTGCATCAGGTCAAACGCAAAATGATTTTTGCATGGTTTGATGCTTTTAATCAGGAAGGCACGGAATCGTTATAGAACTCTTAGATTATAATGGAGGTTAATCATGAATTTAGAAGAATATAAAGGCGTGTTTGTCTTCGCACAGCAGGTGGATAACAAGGTGAGCGGTATTGCCCTTGAGCTGATCGGCGAAGGTAAGAGACTTGCAGAGAAATTGTCTGCAGAGGTAACAGCAGTATTGGTCGGAAGCGATGTAAAGAGCCTGGCGGACGAGCTTGCCGCTTACGGTGCAGATAGAGTGATTGTGGTAGATGATCCGGAATTGAAAGAGTACAGAACAGAACCGTATGCTCATGCACTGGCATCTGTCATTAACAAATATAAGCCAGAGATCTTACTGGTGGGCGCTACAGCGATCGGCCGTGATTTAGGACCGCGCGTTTCTGCGAGAGTTCACACAGGTTTGACAGCAGACTGTACCTCACTTGAGATCGGCGATTTCCCGATCAATCCGATTCCAGGTAAGGAGCAGAAGCATAATCAGCTGCTCATGACACGTCCTGCATTTGGCGGGAATACGATTGCTACGATCGCATGTCCTGATTTCCGTCCGCAGATGGCGACAGTACGTCCCGGCGTTATGCAGAAGCTGGAGAAGAAGGAAGGCGCTAAGGCTGTGATCGAGGAGTTCAATCCTGGATTTACACCGGATAACAAGTATGTGGAGATTGTTGAGGTTGTCAAGAATCTCACAGACACAGTGGACATCATGGACGCAAAGATTCTCGTATCTGGCGGACGTGGCGTGGGAAGCCCAGAAAACTTCAAGATCCTTGATGATCTTGCTGAGGCAATCGGCGGTACAGTGAGCTGCTCCCGTGCAGTGGTGGATGCCGGCTGGAAGAGCAAGGATCTGCAGGTGGGACAGACTGGTAAGACTGTTCGTCCGAATGTATATTTTGCAATCGGTATCTCGGGTGCGATCCAGCATTTGGCCGGTATGGAAGAGTCGGATATTATTATCGCAATCAACAAGGATGAGACAGCGCCGATCTTTGATGTGGCGGATTATGGTATTGTAGGCGATTTAAATAAGATTGTGCCGATGCTTACAGAGCAGATCAAGGCTGCAGTTGCCAATAAATAATCTCAAATAATAAATTTTACATAAAACCTCAAAGGATTTGTCCTTTGGGGTTTTATTTTGTCGAAAAATAGGGTATAATTAATATATTAAAAAATTAGGCAGTATGCAGCATAGTGCTGGATAGTTTCATGCAAGAGATAAGGAGAATAACAATGGCATTAACAGAATTAAATACCTACACAATAAACGACATCTATAATCTTCCAGATGGACAACGGGCAGAGCTCATTGATGGAAAAGTATATTATATGGCACCAGCGACAAGAAATCATCAGAGAATTGTCGGTGAATTGTTTGCGACGATTCGGGAGCATATCAGAAGAAACGGTTTTAAGGGTGAAGTGGATATCACTCCGTTTGGCGTCTTTGTTGATGCTGATGATAAGAGTTATGTGGAACCGGATATCTGTATTATCTGCGATGAGAATAAGCTGGATGACAGAGGGTGTAACGGTGCGCCTGACTGGATTATAGAGGTGGTATCTCCTGCCAGCAGAAGGATTGACTATACCACAAAGCTTTTCAAATACCGCTCTGCCGGAGTGCGTGAGTATTGGATTGTGGATGCAGACAAGACGAGAGTGATGGTTTATAATTTTTATCAGGACGATATGAACGAGTACAGTTTTACAGAGGATATTCCTGCTGGGATATATACAGATCTCACGATTCGCATGTCGAATTTGGAGTTGTAGTGTGATTGAATACTTTTGATGAGAGACATATGCTACAGTTGAGAAGCACTGTGATGGATTATGACGGATTTTGTCGTGTTGCCGTGGAACTGGAATGGATTGATGTGGAAGTGCAGCATGAAGACTGGTATCACGCCTATGCGCACCGTTTTCCGCTGGGAATCTATCTTGATGTGTTTGCATTTCCTGAAGGATACTTACAAAGCCATTTGCCTGAGTCCTATGTCAGAGCAGTTTTGTCGAGTATGGCAATCTATGAGGAATGGGACGAGGACTTTTGGAATATTTCGAAAGCTCAGAGAATCCTATGCTTGACACAAGGGAAGGAATTATATAAAAATTATGCAATTCCAAGAGAGATGCGCCTGATCGAGCATAATTGGGAATATCTGGAAAAAGAGATCCGATTTTTTGCGAGCAGCAATCAGGTTCCAGAGATAAAACAAAATGAAATTTTCGAGAGGTTTTCTGGTGCGGCAGTGATTGAGATCGGCGGAGATTATTCTGGCGATTATGAATATCTGGCGGTCAAGGACGATCTGCTGATGCTTGTTTCCTGTGGATGCTGGGATTGAGATGAGGACTGGGAAGCAGTAAAGCATTTTGGATCGGAAGAATAAAAAACAGGGTTTAGACCAATGAACTGGTTTAAACCCTGTCCTTTTATGTTCAATTAATATTCCATTGGCTTTTCTTCACCGTTCATGACGCGAAGAGCGCCTTTTGCGAGCGCAAGTAATTCATCTTCACCGGGATATACAGTAAATGGTGCAATCCACTCCGAGTAATCTTTCAGGGCAGCAACGACATCTTCGCCGTAAGCGATGCCGCCAGTAACAATGATCTGGTCGACTTTTCCTTTTAATACGCAGGCCATAGAGCCGATATCCTTGGACACTTGCAGCAGGAATGCTTCTTTTGCCTCTTTCGCCTTCTCATTTCCCTCATTGGCGAGTTTTGTCACTTCACGCATGTCATTTGTATTCAGGTAAGAATTGAAGCCTCCTTTGCCGATGAGCTTGCTGTAGATTTCTTTCTCTGTATACTTGCCTGAGAAACACAGTTTGACAAGCGCACCACAGGGAACACCGCCAGCGCGTTCTGGAGAGAAAGCGCCATCGCCGTCAAAGGCGCTGAATACATCGATCACTTTTCCGTTCTCGTGTGCGCCGACAGATACGCCGCCGCCCATATGGACAACGATCAGACGCAGGGATTCATATGGTTTTCCGATTTCTGCCGCATATCTTTTTGCAACAGCCTTTTGGTTCAGTGCGTGGAAGATGCTTCCGCGGGGAATCTCAGCCATGCCGGAATATCTTGCGATCGGCATCAGCTCGTCTACGACGACAGGATCGACGATATAGGAAGGTACGCCGATCTCGTCACCGATTTCCTTTGCAAGAATACCGCCGAGATTGGAAGCGTGTTGTCCCTGTACACCGACCTTTAAGTCTGCGAGCAGATCATCTGTCACTGCGTATGTACCGCCTGGAATCGGTTTTAGCATACCGCCGCGTCCGACAATAACATTCAGGGATTTGAGATCAAAATTTTTCTCTGCCAACAGATCTGTGATAATTTTCTTGCGAAAATCTTTCTGGTCAAAGATTGTGGCATACTGTGAGATCTCTTCGGTAGAATGTCTCAGGGTTTCCTCAAACAATAAGGTCTCATCCTCAAAAACTCCAATCTTGGTAGAAGTGGAGCCTGGATTGATAATCAAGCTTTTGATTGACATTTTCATTTTCCTCCTGGTAAAATACTCATTAACTTTGTTATTGATAAGATGATCAGCGATATCAGCTGCACCATCGATTAACAGCTCAGCGAGAAAGTCCATAACGAACTATTTCGCTTTTTTCATGGATTCTGCTACAACGGCGGCCAGAGCGATGGAGTTGAGCTTGGCCTCAAAGCTGTCAGAGCGTGATGTCAGGATAACAGGAGCCGCTGTACCAGTCAGGATGTTGCCGTTCTTCACTTCGCAGAGATGTGTCAGTACTTTGTATACAAGGTTTCCGGCATGGATATCAGGGAAGAGAATGACATCAGCGTCACCTGCGATCTTCCTGTCTGTACCGCCCTTATGTGCAGCTGCGGCGCTATCGATTGCCATATCCATAGAGAGTGGTCCGTCGATCACGCAGCCTGTGATCTTGCCTTCCGCGTTCATCTTTGCAAGTTCGTCGGCGTCAACGGTGCAGGGCATCTTCGGATTGACAACCTCGACCGCGGCAACAGGGGCAACCTTTGGCTCTGCGATACCGCATGCATGGCAGACTTCCACGGTGTTGTTGATGATGGCAACTTTGTCCTCCAGTGTAGGATAGGTCATGAACGCGACGTCAGATAAGAACAGAAGACGGTCGATGCCCTTGATCTCAAATACGCATACGTGAGAAAGCGCCCGGCCTGTGCGGAGACCGACTTCCTTATCGAGGACGCTCTTTAAGAAATTCTTTGTGTCGATCAATCCCTTCATGTACATGTCAGCCTTGCCGTCATGGACAAGTTTGACTGCTGTGTGTGCAGCCTGTACGTGGTCTGGTTCATTGATGATCTCAAAACCTGTCAGATCCATGTTCATGCTGGCAGCGATCTCTTTGATCTTTGCCTCATCCCCGACAAGGATCGCGTCGGCAATGCCTTTCTCCTTTGCAGCCTGCACAGCCTCCAATACCGGTTCGTCCTCGGCCACAGCGACGGCAACCGTTTTGCGGTCGCACTCGTAAACTTTTTGCAGTAAATCCTTAAAACCTTTACTCATTTGAAACACCTCGTTATTCATTTTAATTTGCAGGGAATCACGATCCTGCTTCCACCATGCCAGAGAGGGCACAAATACCATTCTGCATGGCCCTATGTTAAAATAATAACACTTTCAAAAACAACGGTCAAGGAATAGAGAGGGGATAATATCAAAAATGGCAGTCACTGTTTATTTCGTTCCAATAACAGGTAAAAATCTGGTGCAAAGTCCTAGTTGAATTGTAATTCCAAAAGTATCATAAAAGATATGGACGAACTGTCCAAAATGAAATATGATAGTGATTAGAGATTAATATCAGGAGGAAGTAATCAATATGGACAGGGAGAAGTCTTGCGAGGATCCGGCGCTTGTGATGGAGTGTGCATTGGACATGGGGGAGACGATGCTTCGCTGTGGGGCGGAGATTCTGCGGGTCGAGGATACCATTACCCGCATCTGCACGGCATATGGCGGGGGCATTGTGGATGTGTTTACGATTTTGTCCTTGATTATCTTAAGCTGGAAGACGGATGAGGGAAAGAACTATACGCTGACCAGACGGATCAATCCACATCCGACGGATCTGAATAAGTTAGAAGATCTGAATGCGTTGTCGCGGTACATCTGTGAGAAGAAACCGCCATGCAGTGAGATTGATCAGGAAATCCGTACGATTATGGCACCGGAGCAGAAGCGTATTTATAAGTCAAAAATCACAGGATACGTGCTGCTGGCATCGGCTTTTGCAATTTTTTTCGGAGGGAATCTGCGTGATGGCCTGGCGGCAGGAATTGTGGCAGTACTGATGTATTTTTGGGATTATTTTTTCTCATCGCATAACAGAAACAGGGTGGTGTACAGTTTTGTGGTATCGATCGTCGCGGGAGTGCTCTGCTGTCTGTCAACTGTGATTGGGATTGGACAGAATGTGGACAAGGTTATGATCGGAAGTATTATGCTGCTGATTCCGGGCATCAATCTGATGAATTCCCTTCGCGATATGATGTGCGGGGATATTATCACAGGGATTCTGCGGCTTGCCGAGGCGCTGATGATCGCAGTTGCCATTGCTGCAGGATTTGGTGTTGCAATCATGATGTTTGGAGGGATATTAAGATGATCGGAGTATTTTGTGAAAAGTATCTTGTTATGATCCTGACAGCGGCAATTGGAACAGCCGGCTATTGTCTGAATGTCAATATAAAGCGGAATAAGATCATCTATGGATGCGTTGGCGGAGTGCTTTCTACTTTTTTGTATTGTGTGCTTGTGGAAGCAGGACTGACCTTATTGCTGCAGAATTTGATTCCGGCAGCAGTGGTCACGTTTTACGCGGAGGTGTTGGCAAGGGTTGTGAAAGCGCCAGCGACGGTGTTTCTGATTCCATCGATTATACCTTTGGTGCCAGGCGGAATGCTTTACGCTACGATGCGTGCCATCGTGGATGGGGAAGGGACGGACGCCAGAATTTATGCAGCGCAGACCATTGTCATAGCGCTTGGAATTGCAGTCGGGATTGTGGTGGTATCGCTGGTATTTTACCATATTAGCCATAAACGGATACAATTTAAGGTGCGATATGATATGGCACAGAATGTTACAGTGAACAGTAAAGTCCATAAGAAAGGGTTATAACTATTCGAAATATAAGAATCGAGCAGGGAATGTTTTCCCTGCTCGATTCTTTCATATAAAATCAGTTGAAATCTACATCCTTATACTGTTGTAGATCATGGTTCCTGGTGACGCTTTCACGGTACAATTTTGGTGTGACGCCGGTTCTCTTTTTGAACAGGCGGCTGAAATAATAGATGTCCGGGATACCGCATTGCTGTGCAATCGTTTTTGTTGGAAGCTCAGTCACGATGAGGAGCTTCTTTGCCTGGTCGATGCGCTGACGGTTGACGTAGTCAGTCAGTGGGATGCCGACTTCTTTCTTGAACAGCGTGGACAGGTAGCTGGCATTAACATTCAGCCATTCGGACATTGCCTTTAGACTTAAGTCTGCTGTCAGGTCGGAATTGATATAGGTGATGAGTTTCTGTGTCAGCAGGGAGTAGTCCTTGAGTGTATGCTTGCGGATCAGGCGGCAGTAGTTGAGCACGATCCGGGACCAGATTGTGCGGCATTGGTCCTTGCTTGTGACCTGCTCGATGAGCTGGACATGATGGTTGGAGCACAGGTCAATATGGATCGGGTGCACACCGGCTTCCTCCGCCTTTTTCCGAAACAGGGTATTGAAGGTGATCGTGTAGTCCTTGCAGTCGCGCAGTTCGTCGGACAGCCTGCAAGGCAGCGTGACGGACGACAGCTTGGAGACGATCGCCATTGCCTTGGCTTCATTTCCGCTGAAAACAGCGTCCAGCAGTTGTGATTCCAGTGCATACCGCATCTCGATCATTTCAATATTCATCATGGAATCCCCGGTACTGCGATAATGGTGGGAGTAGGATTCATACCATTCATTCATATCATTTAAGTCCTGATAAATGGTCTCATACTGGTTTTCCCCAAACAGATAATTCCCGAGTGTCAGGAAAATACTGTAATAAACCGCCGGAACGGGAAATGATGCCAGACGCAGATAGTAGCTTTGCAGAACTGTATGCAGTTCCGGCGGAAGCTGTATTTTGGCAGCAATCTCATTCATGCGGGAGGGGCGCATCTCCTCAAATAGAACCGGGCCGCATACCATCACGGTATTGCTGTCGGGGGGGCGCAAAATACTATAGGAGCACTGAAAGGCATCTCTTAGCTGGTAGATGGTTTTCTCTTTTAAGTTATTTAGATAGTTATGGGTAAAATTCGGTTTGTAGTCTGGCAGGATGTCTGCGCGCAGACCACAGTCCATCCATGCGATGTCATCGCATGGAAGTGTGGCAAAATGAACGGGAATACGGTTACTTTCTAACAGATCTTGTACAAAGGACAATATGTTCTTGCTCATGAGCATCAACTCTTTTCTAAAATTCCCAAAAACAGTGTGAAAAATACAAACTTTTTTTATTTATTTTTGCACATTTTTTGTGTAAAAGCAACACAATATAATAAAAATGCAAAAAATACAAAAAATCGTATATCGCCAAATGCAGAATTTGAAAATATGATATAGGTATGCAGAAATAACAAAAAATGCATTGATATGTGATAAAAAATGTATAAATTAACATATAAACAATGTGGCAGTTATACAATGTATTGTACAAGTTGGATACAAAAGAACTATAATTGCCAGACAAACCGAAAGGAGGATTTTACATGAGAACAATCATCAATCTCAACAAAAGTTGGAGGTTTATCCAGGAGAATGCGGGACTTCCGAACGAACTTCCAGCGGACTGGAAACTGGTCGATCTGCCTCACACATGGAATGCGGTGGACGGCCATGATGGAAACGGAAGCTATGACCGCGGCTGTTACTGGTATGCGAGGACATTTGAGACACCGAAACAGCCCCTGGATGGCGGCCGTGTCTTTGTGGATATTCCGGCGGCAGGGCAGCAGGCAACAGTGTATGTGAACGGTAAGGAAATCTGTTATCACGAGGGCGGCTACTCGACCTTCCGCGCAGATATTACAGATGCGTGCAGGGAAGATGGGGAAAACCTGATCGCAGTTGCCTGCAGCAATGAGAACAAGAGCAACGTGTATCCGCAGTCTGCAGATTTTACATTTTACGGTGGACTTTACCGTGGCCTGAATCTCATCAGCGTCCCGAAGACGCACTTTGAACTGTTGTACTGGGGCAGCAATGGCCTGAAGGTTACGGCAGTTCCCACACAGTGCGGCGGTGCCGAGTTTACGCTGGAGTCATGGGTCGTTGACGCGGACGAGAATTTTACTGTTCTCTATCGTATCTGTGACGCGGATGGAAGAGAAGTGGGATACTGCGTTCGTCCAGCGGACAGCACAGCAGTGAAGATTTTTGTGCCCGATGTAGTTTTGTGGGATTGTGACAATCCGTATCTATACACAGTTACGGCAGTGCTGCAGAGGCGCAACGAAGTGTATGATATGGTTTCAGCGCGCGTGGGTGTCAGAAGCTTTTCGTGTGATCCGGACAAAGGCTTTATATTAAATGGTGTTCCGACTCCGCTGCGCGGTGTCAGCCGCCACCAGGACCAGCTCTACAAGGGCAATGCGCTGACGAGGGAAGACCACTATCAAGATGCCAGGATCATCAAGGAACTGGGCGCAAATACGATTCGTCTCGCGCATTACCAGCACTCGCAGGATTTTTATGACGCATGTGACGAGCTTGGATTCATCGTGTGGGCAGAGATTCCGTTTATCAGTGTGATGAGCAAAGATCCAGAGGCACACCAGAACTGTATCACACAGATGAAGGAGCTGATCCTGCAAAATTACAATCACCCGAGTATCTGTTTCTGGGGAGTGTCCAATGAGATTCTGATCGGAGGCATCTCAGAGCAGCTGGTTGAAAATCACAAGGAGCTGAATGCGCTCTGCAAGGAGTTAGACCCGACGCGTCTGACTACGATCGCGCATGTTTCCATGACGCCGGTTGACAGTCCTGTCCACAATATCACGGATGTCGAGAGTTACAACCATTACTTTGGCTGGTACGGCGGAAAGATGGAGGACAACGGTCCCTGGCTTGATAATTTCCACAAGGCGCACCCGGAAATCTGCTTAGGTCTCTCGGAATATGGCTGTGAGGGCATCATCACCTATCACGGACCGAATCCGGCATGCAAGGATTACAGCGAGGAGTATCAGGCATTGTACCATGAGCATATGGCAAAAGTGCTTGACGAGCGTCCCTGGATCTGGTCGAGCCATGTGTGGAACATGTTCGATTTTGGATGCGCGGCGAGAAATGAAGGCGGTGTAGCAGGACGCAACAACAAAGGGCTTGTCACAATGGACCGTCAGACCAGAAAGGATAGTTATTACATTTATAAGGCATACTGGAATAAGGAGCCGATGGTGCATCTGTGCGGAAAACGGTATGCGCAGCGCGCAGGGGAGACGACGCAGATCCGTGTGTACTCGAACCAGCCGACGGTTTCCCTGTTTGTCAATGGGGAGCTTGCGCAGGTCATGACAGCGGATAAGGTGTTTGTCTTTACCATAGCGCTGAAGGACGGCTTTAACAGTATCCTGGCACTGGCGGGCAGCTGCAAGGACAGTATGACGCTGGAGAAGGTTGAGAAGGAGCCGGCTATCTATGTTCTTCCCGAAGTGAATGAACGGGCAGAGGGCGTGGCAAACTGGTTTAAGCTGGCAGGTGATCTGGATCTCAAGGCACCGATGGAGTTCCCGGAGGGCAAGTATAATGTCAGGTGTAAGATGGAAGAGCTGGCAGAGTGCCCGGAGGCGATGGAAATTGTGGCAAAGGCAGTGAAGCTTGCGACGAACTTTGATGTGCGCCCGGGTGTTGGCATGTGGGATATGATGAAATCCATGGCGCCGGAAGGAATGGTGGGCATGGCTGGCAATATGCTGCCGGATGGTTTTCTGGAGACTTTGAACGCGCAGCTGATCAAGATCGATAAGAAATAAAATACAAATGCAAAATGTAAAATAGATAGAGATAAATCCGAGAGGAGGATTTTTATGGCAGATAATACAAATAAAACAGTGGCCCCGTTTGGCATGAAAGACAAAGTGGGGTACATGTTTGGTGACTTTGGTAATGATTTTACGTTTATTTTGTCCTCCAGTTTTATGTTGAAATTTTATACGGACGTTATGGGAATTGATGCGGCTGTCGTGGGACTGCTGATGATGGCAGCACGGTTTATCGACGCTTTCACGGATGTGACGATGGGGCAGATCGTTGACCGCTCCAAGCCGACGAAAGACGGCAAGTTCAAACCATGGATCAGGCGTATGTGCGGGCCGGTGGCAATCGCGTCGTTCCTGATCTATCAGTCGGGATTTGCCCATATGGCATATGGGTTCAAGGTATTCTGGATGGTCATTACCTATATTTTGTGGGGTTCCATCTTCTATACTTCCATCAATATTCCGTATGGTTCCATGGCATCTGCAGTTTCTCCGGATCCAAAGGATCGTGCATCACTCTCTACATGGAGAACGATCGGTGCGACACTGGCAGGTCTTGTTATTGGCGTAGGTACTCCGATGTTTGCCTATGAGACAGTTAATGGAAATACCGTTTTGTCTGGTACGCGCATGACTGTTATCGCAGGTGTATTTGGTGTGATGGCAATCATCTGCTATATGCTTTGCTTTAAGCTGGTGACAGAGCGTGTGGAAGTTCCGGCAAACAACACAAAGTTGAATATTGGCAAGCTGCTCAAGAGTCTTGTGACAAACCGCTCACTGCTTGGTATCATAGCGGCAGCGATCGCTCTGCTTCTTGCGATGCTGACGATGCAGGGCATGGCTGGCTATGTGTTCCCGAACTACTATGGTAATGCGACAGCGCAGTCAATGTCTTCTCTGACAGGAACGATCGCGATGCTTGTGATCTGTGCACCGCTTGCCTCCAGGCTGTCCGCAAAGTTTGGCAAGAAGGAGCTGTCAGTAGTCTCCTGTGCGTCGGCTGCAGTTGTGTATCTGGTCTGCCTGATCGTGCATCCGTCGAACGCGTTTGTGTATGTTGGATTTTTTACGGTTGCCTATATAGGGCTCGGATTCTTTAATACAGTGATCTGGGCAATGATCACGGACGTTATTGACGATGCAGAGGTGAAGAATGGCGTGCGCGAGGATGGAACGATTTATTCTGTATACTCTTTTGCAAGGAAACTCGGCCAGGCGCTTTCCGCAGGGCTTACAGGTTCACTGCTGACCATGATCGGATATTCCAATGCGACAGCGTTTGACCCGGAGGTTACAGAGCGGATTTTTAAGCTTTCCTGCATTGCACCGATCATTGGTTTTACACTTGTGGCAGTATTTTTGATCTTTATCTATCCGCTGAATAAGAAGCGCGTGGAAGAGAACGTTGCTGTGCTTGCAAAGAAGCGCTAAACCATGGGCAGCGTTCTTCGGTGGAATAGAAAATACTAAGATGGTTGGAAGAACACAGAGGGCGGCGTTTTTTCTGGAATAATATAATAAGAAAGGGGGATGGAAGATGGCAGATAAGTTTATGGCGTACACGAAGCGAAGTGACTTTCTTGTCTGTGTGGACAGTGATGGCTGTGCCATGGACACGATGGACATTAAACATATCCGCTGCTTTGGACCCTGTATGGTTGCAGAGTGGGGGCTGGAAGAGTGGCGTGGGGCGATACTGGAGCGTTGGAATGAGATCAATCTGTACACGATGACACGCGGTATCAACCGTTTTAAGGGACTGGTAAAGGCGCTTGGTGAGATACGGGAAAAGTATTGCGAGATCGAGGAACTTGATGCTTTGGAAAAGTGGGTGAACGAGACGCCGGAATTGTCCAATGCCGCCCTGGAGCGTGAGATCATCCGAAAGGACAACATCTGTCTGCGCAAGGCTCTGGCGTGGAGCAGCGCGGTCAATCAGTCCATAGACAGACTCCCGGAGGAGGACAAACGTCCTTTTCCTGGCGTGCTGGAAGCCTTAAAGAGAGCGCACCGCGATGCGGATATCGCGATCGTATCCAGCGCAAATCTGAGTGCAGTGCTGGATGAGTGGGATTTTTATGGACTGCTGGAGTATACGGATGTGGTGCTGGCACAGGATTCTGGGAGCAAGGCATTCTGTATCGGTGAGCTGATGAAGCGGGGATATGCCCCGGATCATGTACTGATGTGCGGGGATGCCCCAGGAGATCTGGATGCGGCGGAAAAAAACGGAGTGTACTATTATCCGATCCTGGTGAAACATGAGAAACAGAGCTGGGAAGAATTTGCCAAAGAAGGAATCGGATATTTCCTGAAGGGTACTTACGGTGATGGATACCAGCAGGAGAAAAAGGAACAATTTCTCAAGAATCTTGGTAAAATATAGATAAAACATAGATTATAAAAAGGAGAAGTGGTACAATGGTAGATATGAAAGCAAAGCCGTTCAACCTGTCGGATGAGGACTGCAGGTGGGTTGAGGACACCATTGCAGGGATGGACATTGACGAGAAAATAGGACAGCTGTTTTTTAACATGGGTTCCTCCCGCACGGAAGACTATCTGAAGATGACAGTGAATGATTACCATATCGGCGGCATTCGATACAATCCGGGGACAGCGGATGAGATCTATGAGCAGAACCGGATCCTGCAGGAGAACAGCAAGATTCCACTGATCATTGCCTGCAATACCGAGAATGGCGGTAACGGCGCATGTACGGATGGTACGATGATTGGAAGCCAGACCAAGATCGGCGCGACCAGAAATGTCGACTATGCTTATCAGCTGGGGTATATGGCAAACAGGGAGGCTGCGGCGATCGGCTGTAATTTATCCTTTGCGCCGGTCAGTGATATCATATACAACTGGGAAAATCCGGTGATCGGGCTACGCACTTACGGCAATGATCCGAAGCGGGTTGCAAAGATGGCAAAGGCATACATGGACGGTGCACACGCTAATCCGGGATTTTGCTGTGCGGCAAAGCATTTCCCGGGCGACGGACTGGATTTCCGAGACCAGCATGTGGCGAACAGCGTGAATGACATGAGCTGTGAGGAGTGGGACGAGACGTTTGGTTTAGTCTACAGGACACTCATTGACAATGGACTTGAGGCGATCATGGCAGGTCATATTATGCAGCCGGCATATGCGCGCCGCTTTAACCCGGATATCACAGATGACGAGATGATGCCGGCAACACTTTCACCGGAGCTGATTCAGGGACTGCTGCGTGGGAAACTTGGATTCAATGGAATGATATTGACTGACGCGTCGCATATGGTAGGACTGACCTGCCGCATGAAGCGCAGTGATGTGCTCCCGGCGGCGATCGCAGCGGGTGTGGATATGTTCCTGTTCTTCAATGAGATGGACGAAGATTTTGCGAGCATGAAGCAGGGATATCTGGACGGACGGATCACAGACGAGCGGCTTGACGATGCACTTCACCGCATTCTGGCGCTCAAGGCGCACATGGGACTGCACAAGAAGGCAAAGACAAAGATCATGCCGCCGCGTGGGCAGGTACATGAGATTGTTGGATGCGAGGCGCATATTGCCATGCAGAAAGAGATATCTGACAGGTCTGTCACTTTAGTTAAATATAAGGACAAGGATGTACTTCCGGTCACGCCAGAGCGTTATAAGCGTATCATGATCGTGTATGTGAAAGGATTGTCCGCACCGGGACTTGGAGCGCTGTTCGGAGCGAAGAAATCGCCGGCGGAAGTGCTGCGCGACAAGCTGGCAGCGAAAGGCTTTGATGCTTTTCTATACGAAAGTCCGATCGAGAAGATGCAGAAGCAGATACAAGCGGGAGAAAAGCCGGATATCAACATGTATTTCGCAGGGAAGACTCCGATCAAGGAGTTCCGCGAAAACCAGGATCTGATCATCACACTGGTGGACATTCCGGGCGGATTCCAGCCAGTTGCGCGTCCTGCATTTGGCATGACGAAGGGCGGCGGGGAGATTCCCTGGTATGTATTTGAACTGCCTGTAGTCGTGATCGGTGTGCAGCATCCGTTTGTGCTCGCAGATATTCCACAGGCGAGAACGTATATCAACACTTATGACAGCAATGATTCCACGCTGGATGCGCTGGTTGCGAAGCTGATGACGGGCGAGGAGGCGTTTACGGGCGAAGACCCTGTGGATTCCTTCTGTGGCATTTTTGATACGAGGATTTAATGTGGGAAGAATTTTGAACCGCTTTAGTGGTTTGATTTAGTGGTTTTCACTCACAGAAAAGATTTATAATTAGGAGGTGGAGATTTATGCAGATGACTTTTCGCTGGTATGGCGAGGGAAATGACAGTATTACACAGGAGCAGATCAAACAGATCCCAGGTGTAACCGGACTGGTCTGGGCATTGCACGATAAGGCGGCAGGTGAGGTGTGGGAGATTGCAGAGATTGAGAAGATGCGTCATCAGATCGAGGATCATGGATTTAACATGGATGTCGTGGAGAGTGTGAATGTCCATGATGATATCAAGATTGGACTGCCAACGCGCGACAAATACATTGAGAATTACAAGCAGACACTGCGCAATCTTGCGAAGTTCGGGGTCAAGGTAGTGACCTATAATTTCATGCCGATCTTTGACTGGACGAGAACAGATCTCTTCCATCCGATGGAGGACGGTTCTACTGCATTGTATTATGAAAAATCGAAGATCCAGCAGGATTACAAGGAGATGGCAAACTATATCCTAGAGAATCTCCATGGCATGACTTTCCCAGGATGGGAGCCGGAGCGCATGGCGAAACTCGATGAGCTCTTTGAGGCGTACCGTCCAGTGACAAAGGAGAAGCTGTGGGATAATCTGAAGTATTTCCTCGAGGCGATCATGCCGACCTGTCACGAAACTGGCATCAAGATGGCGATTCATCAGGATGATCCGCCATGGGATATCTTCGGTATTCCGCGTCTTCTGGTGGACAAGGAGGCAATCGGACATTTTCTGTCCATGGTGGATGACGAGTACAATTGTCTGTGCCTGTGCTCTGGTTCCCTCGGTGCGAATCCCGATAACGATGTGCCAGATATCATCCGCACTTATTGCGACAGGATCGCTTTTGCGCATATCCGCAATGTGAAGCATTTTCCAAATGGGGACTTTACAGAGGCATCACACCGGGACTGTGATGGTGATGTGGGGATCCTGGAGATCATGCGTGCTTATCACGATTGTGGATATGACGGATATATCCGGCCTGACCATGGCAGACACATCTGGGGTGAACAGTGCCGTCCGGGCTATGGACTGTATGACAGGGCGCTCGGCATCATGTACATGTGGGGCTGCTGGGATATGCTTGAGCGCTTAGATGGAAAATGTTAAGGGGCCAGGTCTGGATAACGCGAATATTTTAGAAAGGATGGGGTTAAATATGATGGAGCTTCCATTAAATATAGACTTTACTGGAAAAGTGGTAGTAGTGACAGGTGCAGGCGGTGTGCTGTGTGGTACGATGGCAAAAGCGTTTGCGCAGGCAGGTGCAAAAGTAGCGGCACTCGATTTAAATGAAGATGCAGTGAAGGCGTTGGCCGAGGAGTGCAGGGCAGAGGGTTTTGTCTGCGAAGGATATAAGGCAAATGTGCTTGAACCGGAAGCATTGGCACAGGTTCATGAGCAGGTGCTGGCTGATTTGGGACCCTGTGATATTCTGGTAAACGGGGCAGGAGGCAACAATCCGCGCGCAACAACGGACAATGAATACCAGCATGAGGCGGTGGAGGGACAGAAGACATTTTTTGACCTGGATCCCAATGGCGTGGATTTTGTGTTCAAGTTGAATTTTCAGGGAACGCTTCTGCCGACACAGGTGTTTGCAAAGGATATGGTGGACAAAAAGTCTGGGTGTATTCTGAATATTTCTTCCATGAATGCCTATATTCCACTGACGAAAATTCCGGCCTATTCCGGTGCGAAAGCGGCGGTATCAAACTTTACGCAATGGCTTGCCACGCACTTTGCAGGCACAGGTATTCGCTGCAATGCGATTGCACCCGGATTCTTAGTGTCTAATCAGAACCGCAGGCTGTTATTCAATGAGGACGGCACGCCGACAGCGCGTTCCAACAAAATATTAAGCGGCACACCGACAGGGCGTTTCGTCGAGAGTGAGGAGCTTCTTGGCGGCGTATTTTTCCTGTGCGACGACAAGGCGGCGAGTGCGATCACAGGTGTAGTTTTGCCGATCGACGCAGGATTCTCTGCGTACTCTGGCGTATAGGATTATAAAGCCGCGGAGATCAGAAAGAAATAAACGGAAACTGTGATAACACGTTCCTTGCAGCATACACTATAATAATAACCTTTATTGATGAGGGAAAAAAGTGACCTGCAAGGAACGTATTTTGTCTAACGACTATGCAGATATCTTAGGGGATGTCATTCTGTCGGGCAATTATGAGATTGATCTGCCGTTTGACTACTGTTTTCACCAGATTACGCAGGAGCTGGGCGTATTATACATAGAGCGGAGCGCTACGGAAAATTTCCGGATGGGGCAGCGCGCGTACTCCCTGACACCAAAATGTTATGGGCTGATGGAATGTGGCACAGAACTGGCGCTGAGAGCGGCGCAGAACAGAAATCTGAATACCCTGGGACTTACAGAGTCCGGCATTCTGGCAGTGCAGGGAGAACCGTTGAACCTTACTGGGAAGAATGTGACGATTGGATTTATCGATACGGGAATCCGCTATCAGGAAGAGGTCTTTAAAGATTTTGCGGGGAAAAGCCGCATTGTGGGTATCTGGGACCAGACGATTCAGACTGGTACGCCGCCAGAGGGATTTGAATATGGATCTGAGTACACGAATGAGATGATCAACGAGGCGCTTGCGAATGAAAATCCGCTGAGTATAGTGCCAAGTACCGACGCAAACGGCCATGGGAGCGTCATGGCAAGCCTGGCAGCCGGAAGCTCAATCGAGAACGGCAGTTTTATCGGCGCGGCGCCGGACTGTCAGATCGCGGTTGTGAAATTAAAGGAGGCAAAACAGTATCTGAAGGATTATTATAAAATTCCACCGGGAGTTCCCTGCTACAGTGAAGCTGATATTCTGCTGGCGATTCAGTATCTGCAGAAATATGCGATGCTTTTGACGAGGCCGCTTGTGATCTGCATGGGAATCGGCACAAGTCTCGGCGATCACACGGGCGGAGGTATCCTTGGTAATTATCTCAATTATGTCAGCACGCAGAAGAGCCGGGTGTCTGTCGTGGCTGGCGGAAATGAGGGCAACAGTGCGAATCATTTCCGGGGCAGCACCAGCGAGCGGGAGCCTTACAGGGACGTGGAGCTGCGCGTGGGGGAAAATGAGAGAGGGTTTATCATGGAGCTGTGGGGAGACGCGCCCTATTTTTATAACGCAGTCATCCGCACGCCCGGCGGCGAGACGGCTCGGTGGAACAATCCACGGAGTTTTATTCCGCAGGAGTTTACGTTTGTCTATGAGCAAACCAGGATCGTGATCGAATATCAGCTTGTGGAATCGCTGTCAGGGGCGGAGGTGATTCGGTTTCGGTTTTCCGATCCGACACAGGGTGTCTGGAATATCAGGATCAATTCGGAGGGAAGCGCTGCAGGAGGGGAGTTTGATATCTGGCTGCCCATCTCCGATTTCCTGTTGTCGGATACCTATTTTCTCGAATCTAGTCCCTACACGACAATTACAGAGCCCGGATACGTTCACAGCGCGGTGACTGCGGCGTCATATCAGATCGGCAATAACAGTATCGCAGCGTCATCGGGGCGTGGAAATGCAAGGGACAATTATATCGTCCCGGATATCGCGGCACCAGGAGTCAATATCTCCACACCGTTTGGCGACAAAAGCGGAACCAGCGTGGCGGCGGCAATCACAGCGGGAGGATGCGCACAACTGATGGAATGGGCAGTAGTGAACCGCAATGATATTCTCGCCAACTCAGTCAATATCAAAAATTATCTGATCAGGGGAGCAGAGCGCGATCGTTTCCTGGAGTATCCGAATAGAGAGTGGGGATATGGACGGCTTGATGTGTCAGGCATATTTGAATTCCTTGCAGGCATTGGACGCGGAGTGTAGGGAGCATAGAATGGCTGGTTAAGGCTGAGAGACAACGAAAAAGTGAACTAAGAGAAGGGAATGTCCTGTAGAGCAATATGGACTTTCCTTTTTCTATTTTTGAAGGCAAGGATAATAAAACGGATTGCATTTTAATATTTACACAAAGTATTAGATTTTTCTGCTACATTGTGATAAAATTAAAACAAATATTTTGAGAATATCACAAAGCATTACTATTAAAGAATATATTATGCAAAACTTAAAACAGAGGATGATGCAGGATGAAACATTATGAATATTTACTGTCGATGGGCTGCTTTTCAAGGGAGCAATTGATAGAGATTGTAAGAACACCAAGTGCTGCAAATCAGGTAATCTATGAATATCAGAAAAAGGGACTGATAGAAAAAGTGAAGCGGGATTTTTACGTTGTAATCAGTTTAGAGACAAAGCAGCCTGTTCTTTCCCGTTATCAGATCGGTTCTAATCTGTTTTCGGATGCCTGTATTACGCATCACAGCGCATTTGAAGTATTTGGATATGGAAGTCAGGTGTATTATGAGTGCTTTGTGGCAACGGACAAACGGTTTTCAGATTTTGAATATGACGGGGTGGTATATCGCCGTGTAGAGCGTAAACCTGATATAGAAGTAATATATCAGGGAAATATGCGGGTAACATCTGTGGAACAAACGGTTGTAGACAGTATTCGGGATTATGAAAAGATTGCAGGTTTGGAGGAAGTATTGCGCTGTATGATGTTGGTGCCAGGGTTGCGTGAACAAAAAGTGCTTGAATGTCTTGCAAGAAATAACAATGGATTTCTGTATCAGAAGTGCGGATATATTTTTGAAGCGTTGGGAGAGGAGTTTCATTTTTCTTCCCATTTTTTTGAAGAGTGTGAAAAATACTCCTCTGATGCAAAGAGGTATTTGCTGAAAGAGTCAAAAGGTAATGTGTTTTATAAACGGTGGAAACTTTATGCGCCACATACATTGAAAGAACAAATAAATAAAGGGTTTGGTGATTATGATGCAATTGGATAGATTCGCTCTTGGCAGGATGGCAAAAGAATTAGGATTTGTGAGAGATACACTGGAAAAGGTATGCCGTTTGGCAGATGTTTTGAAGTGTATGGAATCGGATGAGCTTTTGTCAAAAGGGATTGCTTTAAAAGGTGGTACAGCCATTAATCTTACTATTTTTGATCTGCCAAGGCTTTCTGTTGATATTGATTTGGATTATTGCAGAACAACCAATCGGGAGGAAATGCTTGCAGACAGAGAGATTATTACAGACAAAATCAGCAAGTATATGGTAGCAAATGGATATGTTTTAAGCCCAAAATCCAAGAAATATCATGCACTGGATTCGTTTGTGTATGAGTATGTGAATTGCGGAGGAGTGAAGGATAATCTTAAGATTGAGATAAACTATATGCTTCGTTGTCATATTCTCCCGGCAACAAGAAGGGAAGTGAAGCTGCCATGGAGTGAGGAGATGCTTACAGTGTTTTCAGTGGCGCCATTGGAGATATTTGCCTCTAAAACAGTAGCTTTACTTACGAGAACAGCGCCAAGAGATTTATACGATATGCATAATATGGTCAAGTATGGGCTGTTTGATGAAAATGAGGAAGAAATGCTCCGTAAATGTGCTGTGTTTTATAGTGCAATCGGAGCAGAACAGCCGCCGAAAAAATTTGAACTTGATAATATTGGATAATTGTCATCTCAGCAGATTAAGCGTGATTTAGTTCCGGTGCTTCGTAAGGAGGAACGATTTGATTTGGAGCTGGTTCAGCAGGAAGTCCGAGAATATCTTGCGTCTATACTGATACCGACAAAGGAAGAAGAACTGTTCTGGAAAGCTTTTTCAGAAGGAACTTATTATCCGGATTGGATATTTGGAGAAAGTAATGAGCTTGCAAATATTGCAAAGCATCCTATGGCATTGTGGAAGTGTAGAAATAAGACAGAAAATATGATATCTTTAGACAAGGGAAAGGTAAGATCGCTGTAAAACAAATGAGGACAAGCAGTACAAAATTAAGAATGTCCAAGTAAGAGAAAAATAAGAAAATTATGGCTTTGTGGGCTTTTGAACTGAAAAAGTTTGTGACATTAACGGGATACGGACGGCTTGATGTGTCGGGAGTATTTGAAGTTCTGGCTGGGATTGGAAGAGTGGTTGAATAAAAATCCACAAAAGTTTATACTATATGTGGAATATTGCGGAAGAAAAGAATCGTGTAGGAGGGGGTCTATGGCAATTATCGGTATTGATTTAGGAACAACAAACAGCCTGGCGTGTATCTATCGCAACGGCAGGGCCGAGCTGATTCCCAATGAACTGGGGGAATATAAGACAAACAGCGTGGTGAGCATGATGGAGGACGGTTCTGTGCTGGTGGGGGCAGCCGCGAAGGAACGGTTGATCACCCACCCAGAAAGCACCGCGGCATCCTTTAAGGTCTGGATGGGAACAGAGCGCCTGATCAGCCTGGGAAAAAAGCATTTTAAGCCGGAGGAGCTTTCTTCCCTTGTTCTCAAACAGATTCTGCAGGATGCCCGGCAGTATCTGGGGGAGCCAGTGGAAGAGGCAGTGATCAGCGTTCCCGCCTACTTTAATGACAATCAGCGCTGTGCCACCAAATTGGCAGCGCAGCTTGCCGGGCTGACGGTAAAGCGTCTCATCAATGAGCCTTCTGCGGCCGCATTGTACTATCGCCACAGCATGCAGGAGCAGGGCGACAGCCAGATGATGGTCATTGATTTTGGCGGGGGCACCCTGGATGTGAGTATTGTGGAATGTTTTGAAAACATTATAGAGATCACTGCCATCGCTGGCGATAACCACCTGGGAGGCAATGATATTGACCGCGCGATCGTGGCTTATTTTTGCGAGCAGAATGGTCTGTCGATGGAAAAACTGGATTCTTATGCGCTGTCTTCCCTTTACCGGCAGGCGGAGGAAGCCAAGATCGCTCTGTCGCAGAGAGATGCAGGAGTATCGGTGGTTCTGATGCAGGCGGATAACAGATACAGTATGACGCTTACGAATGCATTACTGCGGCAGCTGTGTGAACCGATCTTCCGAAAAGTCAGGACAGTCATCTCCCGTGCCATGAAGGACAGGCCGCGCGAAGGCAAGATCAACGAAGTGATCCTGGTGGGCGGTTCTGCGCAGCTTACGGTCTTTTGCGATTATCTGGAAGAACTGTTTGGCCGCCGCCCCGCCATACGGGAAAATACGGACGAGATGGTGGCGCTCGGGGTAGGGCTTTGTGCGGGGATCAAGGAGCGTGCGGAAGATCTCCAGGATCTTGTGATGACAGATGTATGTCCGTTTTCCCTGGGGGTAGCGACTTACAATGATACCAAAGACAAGAATCCTCATATGGCTTTCCTGATCCAGCGCAGCAGCATGCTTCCGGCCAGCCACCAGGACAATTTTTACACGCTTTTCAACAATCAGCAGAAACTGCGGTTTGAGATCTATCAGGGGGAGGGGTATCATGCCTCGGATAATCTGAAGCTTGGGGAACTTGAAGTCAGGGTTCCGCCCGGGATGGCAGGACAACAGTATGCCACAGTGACGTTTACATATGATATTGACGGGATTCTCCATGTCAGTGCCCGCAGCAGCGGAGGAGATTACCGGGAGCGGATGATCCTTAATTCCCGTTTTCAGCCAGGCGATGCAGCGCTCCAGCAGGCGCATGAACGGATTTCGCAGATACAGCTGGCTGCCAGGGGGAATCAGGAGGACCAGCTGCTGTTGGAGACGGCCATGCGCCTGTATACCCAGATGACAGGGAATGAGCGGGAGCGGGTTGCGGAATTGATCCGGTATTTTGAACAGAATAGACAAAATGGCGGTCTGATCCAGATGGAAAAAGCACGCCATGAGATGAGAAAACAGCTGGCAGCGATAGAAATCTATCTGTATGCAGATCCACTGGCTATGAAATTTTGGTGGGACGATGATGATGACGGGGAAGACGATGAATAAATAACTGATCGTATGAGTGGACAAGGAGATAAAATGATGGAAGATATGTGGGAAATACTGGGCATTGAACCAAGTCATGATGCATCTGTCATCAAAAAGGCTTATGCACAGCAGACACACCGATACCATCCGGAGGAGAATCCGGAAATGTTCCTGCGGCTGCGGAAAGCCTATCAGGCAGCGATGGCTTACTGTGACAATGTTTCGCAGCAGGGGCAGGAAAATCAGGAAGATGTATGGAAAAAGGAAACGCAGCAAGAGGATACTAACTGGCAGATCATTGCAAAAGAACAGGAGAAAGAGAATAATCCATATATCGAGCATGACGCCCACAAGCAGTTTTTGATCTTGTATACAGGGAAACAGCGCAACAACCCGAAACTCTGGATGGATTACTTTACTTCGTCCGCCTTTTTGGAAGTGCACAGGGAACCTGAATTTACAGCGTTGCTTCTGGAGGACGTGGAGCAGCAGGAGAATCCACCAGGCAGGGAATTTCTGACATGGCTGCACATCGCATATCAGTTTACCTCTTCTGAGACAGTAAATCCTGCGTTACCTGGAGGGCGGGAACGACGGTTTGAATTGCGGGGAAGTGGCTTTGAGGGGATTGATTCGATTTATCAGATCGCTGTGAGAGGTCCGGTTCCCAAGCAGTTTCGTGGTAATGAGCGCGCTTTGTCCATCAGCTTTTCCGAGTATCATTTTCTGATGCGCCTTGCAGAGGAGGGCAGCTGGAGTGACCAGGCTCTCACAGCTGCCCGGAGCATTTTAAATAATTATGTTTTGGCATATCTGAAAGAAAAATGTACACAAAGCGGGAGGGAAAAGGAACGCCACCCAGCAGGTCTTAGACTGCTTGAGGATTTCTTTGACCGGCAGACACTTCCTGAAGAACTCTATCGTATTCTCTGGGAGCGTTTGTCTCTCAAAACGGCCACAATGGGACGCACAAAGCTGTTCTATGGCAGACTGCGTGAAATCGTCCTGGAACGGGTTCCGGAGATTGAGGAGGAAGAGGAGAATTTCAGTCAGCTGTTACAGGAGGATGTGATCTATTTTAGCGAATGCAGTAAATATCCAGAGAGAGAGGTTGAGGAGACGGAAGCGTTTTTTGCGCGGGAGGATGTGCATAAAGCGCTTCGCAGCCGCCGTTTTGTGGAAGAATATCTGTTGTGCATATGGATGAAAGAAGAACGGTGTATTCCTTTTCTGGAAAAGATCAGAGCATTTTACAGCGAGAATACGGATGCGCCCTGTGCGGCCAGTGTCGTTGCGCTGGCGGAGCGGCTGCTGCAGCAAAAAGAGGTAAAGCGGCAGATCGAGGAAGATGGGGCATCATCTGCCACAGGGGAATGTGTTGTATTCGATTGCCGTCCTTTTTTCCGGCACTGGTTGAACACAGGTTTTTACCTTGCGGAAGATCCGGAGAGCGGACAGGCACTCTCAATCTATCTAAACTTTTGTTTGCCATACCTGCCGGAGTGGGCAAGACGATTTGCAGAGACGGGAAGAAAGGAGCGTATGATGCTTGGTGGTCACACGATCGAGGTGTTATTCCATCAGCGTTATATCGAATATCGCGTGGATACAGCGCCGGTATACCGTCCATGTCTGCACTGGGCGGTTTTGCTGGATACTTTGCAGGAAGACGATCGCAGTCTGTTTTTGTTATTGCCGATTGCGGCTGCAACATTTGACCAGTTTGGATCTGTTCGGGACGAACTGCTGTGCAGACTGGAAACAACTGCTGCACCCAAACACGATCGGCGCATGATCGCAGGTTTTCTTGCCGGTCATATCTGTTGTCTGCCTGTGTCAGAAAGTATGCAGGATGCAGGGGATCTCCTGATCACACGACAGGATGCACTTGCAACGCTTTCGATGGAGCTGTTTGTAGAAAATGAAGAACATCTTTATGGATGCAGCTGGTTTCCACAAAGAGGCATAGTGCTTTTCTTTGAACAGACTGTCATGGAGCGGCGCAATCTGCCAAGAAATTATTATGAGGGAATTTATGATGAGAATGCAGCGCTTTCTATGGCGCACAGAGAGCTGCAGGCGTTGGCGGTACCCACCGGATTTGATGTGTCGCTGCTTCGGGAATTACCGGATTTGGTTTGTGTGCAGCCGCAATACGCTCCCGCAGAGACCTTGGAGGAAGAGGAAGTCAACGAGGAGAAGTTACAAGAGCTGATCGAACGATACGCGCAGGGCAGCATCAACAGACTGCAGTTGCATTGGAGGGAAGGATCGCTGGTATTTCTCCGCAATGAGAGCGGTTTTGCCTGCCTTTACTTTGATGATCTGTGGGATACTTATTACATCCTGTTTTCTATGCCGGAGATGTATGTGTATCATCTGGGGGAGGATCGCAAGAAACAGTACCGTTCTTTTGGTATGGGGAAACTGCCGGATTATGGGATTCACCAGAGTACGGCGTCCATTATCAGCAGGCTTGACAAAGTATTTGGGCAGATGGGGCGTGGGCAGTCCCTTGCGATGCGGGTGGAGGATCAGCTTCTATGGGCGGTCGGGAACAGCAGCAACCTGGAACGGCAGCGGTACCGGGCTGCGAAGCAGAAGCTGGGAGGATTTCCGGCAGAGCAGGTGCAGAATTACATTTTGTCAAAATTTGTGATCTTCCGTTATCCAGAACAGATTGAGAAAGAATCATCTGATGGAAACAGTAGTGTCATTGAGATCGGCAGTGGGAATACGGATGAAGTAAAACTGGCGTTGGTGGAGTTTATGCAGAATAAGCTTCGACGGCTGCGACTGTCCTGGAATCCGCAATATGAGGGGCAGCAGTGGTATCCGTTTCATATCGTGCTGCTTCAGGAGGAACAGCGCTATATGATGGCGTATCTGCGCGATGATGTACGGCAGGTAGAGTATTACGTGGCAGATGTGAGCACTTATATGGACGTGGAGGGAAAAAAGTATCCGAAAGATAACTTTATGGGACGGGTTATGCCGGCTTATTTGATTCATTCCGATGCAAAGAAGATCCGTAATTGCCTGGATCTGATTTTTGACGATATGGAGGATTTGCCGGCGATCACAGGCAAGTTTGCGGAGTTTGCGTCGGAAAAACCAGTGAAAGCGCGCACGTATGAGGAGATACGCAGGGAACTGATCGTTTCGGGTGTGTAGGCTGATCCGTGTGGAAGTAAAATACAGTTTATACTATCAAAACTATGAGGACATGATACTACATTACATATTTTAGAATGGAGGCAGGAAAGATGCGGTATTTTAATACAGAGGGCTCATGTAGACCGGAAGAGCACTATATGGTACGGCTTGATGACAGGATGGAACGGATTAAAACATTACTGGTTGACCGGAAGAAATATTTTGTCATCAACAGAGGGAGGCAGTATGGGAAGACGACGACGCTTGGCGCACTGGAACGGTATTTAAAGGATGATTACATTGTCTTGTCACTGGATTTTCAGGAGGTTGCAACAGACAGTTTTGCAAACGAAGTCACCTTTTCACAGACACTTGCAAGAAAGCTGCATGCGGCATTTCACTATATAGAAGCCGTGGACAAAGAACAGCTGCAGAAAAGGCTGTCAGATTTTAGGACAGATAATCCGAATGGCGGGCTGGATGAATTGTTTGAATGTATCAGTGATATATGTGGCTGCAGCTCGCGCCCGATCATACTGATGGTTGATGAGGTTGACAGTGCATCGAACAATCAGGTTTTTATCGATTTTCTGGCTCAGCTTAGGGCATACTACTTAAAACGCGATAAAACGCCCATTTTTCACTCAGTAATCCTGGCAGGCGTCTATAATATTAAAAACCTGAAATTAAAGCTGCGTCCGGAGTCAGAGCACCAGTATAACAGTCCATGGAACATTGCGGCTGCTTTTAAGGTTGACATGAGTTTTTCAGCAAGCCAGATTGCCGGTATGCTGGAAGAGTATGAGGCCGATTATCATACAGGAATGGAGCTGCAGGCAGTGGCGCAGGAAATCTATGCATATACGTCAGGATATCCTGTTCTCGTATCAGCGATTTGCAAATATATTGATGAAGATCTTTCCGGCGATGAAGAATTTGATCATCAGAAAATGCTCTGGTCAAAGGAGGGAGTGGCACAGGCGGTCAAACAGATACTGGTTCAAAATATCCCTTTGTTTGAAAGTATGATACGTCATCTCGACGACTTTCCGGATATGAAGAAGATGTTTCAGGCCATTCTTTTTCAAGGGAGTGAATTTTCTTATAATCCAGATGCAAAGGAGATCAGTCTGGCATGCATGTTTGGTTATGCTGTTGACAAAAATGGAAAAGTACAGATTGCAAACCGAATCTTTGAGACACGCCTTTATAATTATTTTTATTCGGAGGAGGAACTTTCTAATGTGATCGTCCGGGAGGCAAAGCGGGATAAGAGTGATTTCATCCAAAATGGCAGGCTTGATATGGATACTGTCATGCGAAAGTTTGTGATGGCATTTGAGGATATTTATGGTCAGAATAGCGATCGTTTTGTTGAGGATAACGGGCGCAAATTCTTTCTGCTATATTTGAAACCGATCATCAATGGAACAGGGAATTATTATGTCGAGGCGCAGACAAGAGATGAACGGCGCACGGATATCATTGTCGATTATCTGGGGGAGCAGTTTATTATTGAACTGAAGATCTGGCATGGCAATGAGTACAATGAAAGGGGCGAAAAGCAGCTCGCAGCGTATCTCGATGATTATCATAAGGATAAGGGATATCTGCTTAGCTTTAATTTTAATAAGAAGAAAGAGGTCGGTGTAAAGGAAATCAGGATTGGTGACAGGGTGATCGTGGAGGCAGTTGTTTAGAGCATGTTGAAAATTTAAAATTTTAATTTCCGCATATTTTTCTGAGAGTGAGGCACAATAAGAATGCAGCAGTAACTATGGACTCACATGGAGGAAAAATTATGAAAAAAAAGTGGATCTTAAATAAGAAAAGTTCAACGGTACGCAAGGCGGTGTTTGCAGCAGTGTGTATTACCTGCGCGCTTTCTGTATCAGCCTGCGGAAAAAAGGATAACAGAAATGAAAATAAGGATCCGATCACGGGCGCAGACCAGTCACAGACGAATGAGAGCGATAGCGCAGTGGGCGGAAGCGAGGGCAGCACTGAAGGCGGCTCTGACACTGCGAACGGTGATCACAGTGAATTTGACGCGATGATCGGCGATGAAAACACAGATCCCAACAATATTATTAATTACATCAATACGAATATTGCAGGGGCGGCAATGAACGATGTGAAGCGGTTTTTCACAGGACTTTTAAGTTTCGGTGATGATATCAGAAATATAGATTTTACAAGGCTTGAGGATAGCAGGCAGTATATGCCGGAGGATATGATCGCATTCATGGACTTGATGCGCTTAGAGGGAGATACACCGTCCATGGTGATGTCTGACAAGGAGAACCGGAAAGTCATCAATATGACGCTTTCTGAAATGCTCGAGCGTGCACGTCTCTTTGAGCAGCATCTGGAGAAATATCCCAACGGGGTGTCGGCTGACGCGGCGGCAAGAATGTACGAGGAGATCGCGACAAGCGCCATTAGCGGCGGATATAATAAGACGGAGGGAATTGAGCACTATTATAAAGGAGATTCCAACGATGTCATTGACCAGAAGGCACTCCAGTACTATCAGCAGTTTGCGGACGCGAATCCGGACAGCAATTTGGGCAAAATTGTCAGAGAGTATATCAATGTATTGCAGACAAACGATTTCAAGATCAATGACAACATGGAGGAGTTCTACCGCGGACTGCAGGGAAGATTTAACGTGAGCAGCCTGACAACAAACGGTACTGGAACTACAGGTACAGAAAATGGCAATACGGGAACAAATGGTACAGAAAGCGGCAATACGGGAACAAATGGTACAGGAAACGACAATACGGGAACAAATGGTACAGGAAACGACAATGCAGGAACAAATGGTACAGGAAATAATGGTACGGAAACCAGCGGTGTCGAGAACAGTAATACAGAAACCAGCAGTGTAGACAGCACAAACAAAAATGCAAATGACAAAGACAATATCAATACGGCTAGAAAATAATCCAGTTGACATTCTTTTGCACCTGTGATAGCGTAAGAAGTGTGAAGAGATTTTCTAAGCGGCCAAAAGACGCCCGCTAAGAAAAAACGCAAGGGCCGCGTTCTTCACGGATTGTTTGTGCCGCAGATGCGGCATCATTGGAGGTGTGAGAGAAATGCCATATATTATGACACTAATGTCACTTTTTGGCGTGGACAGTATGATCAAGTATTGGATTGAGAAAGGTGATCATGCGGGAGAAAAGCCAGTGGCAGGTGGAAAAATCGTGGTAAAACGCTATCATAACAGGGGAGCAATGCTGAATATTGGTGACAAAAACCAGTATTTGATCGCATTGCTCTCCTTGGTATTCAGCGCGTTCGTGACGGGTGTCTTTGCAGCGACGCTTGGCAGAAAAGGGAAAGGTGTCTTAAAAACCGGGCTTGCCCTGATACTGGGAGGCGCCTACAGCAATACATATGACCGTCTCCGGAGGAAGTACGTGGTCGATTACTTTTCGCTTCGTCTGATGGATGCGCAGCAGTGCAAAAACCGCTTCCTCAAAAAAATAGCGATCAAATGTAGCTCGATCGTGTTTAATCTCGCGGATTTTGGCATCATCATAGGGGCTATGCTCTTAGTGCTGAGTGAGCTGGTATGCCATCCGGCCAGAAATTAGAAGCGCAAACGGCCTGTTTTGCACGATTGCGTCATTGAAATGATAGGTGATGCAATAATGCGAAACAGGTCATTTTGGTTTTAAGATTCATTTGCTGTGATGACAGTGCCGACCTTTGCGTTGATGGCATCGGCTGTCTTGTTTAGGGAGGTGATGACAACTCTTCCGTTTGGAACTGTTTCGAGGTAAGAGATTGCCGCAACGATTTTGGGAAGCATGTCTGTCTCGCCAAACTGTCCTTCCCCGATGTAACGTTTTGCGTCAGCAATTGTCAGTGTTTTTAAAGGCTCCTGATTGTCCTTTCCGAA
Organism: Lachnospiraceae bacterium UBA7179; assembly: GCA_002491195.1. GTDB lineage: Bacteria > Bacillota > Clostridia > Lachnospirales > Lachnospiraceae > COE1. The sequence continues at coordinate 16,769 of DKVL01000090.1, read as the reverse complement.
ATTCAGGTATACATAGTCTACGCTGGTCAGAATCAGAAGCTCGTCAGCCTTGAGATCGGAAGCCAGTTTACCAGCAATGCAGTCCTTCTCGATGACTGCGGAAGCGCCCTTGAGGACGTGCTGCTGCTCGATGACAGGGATTCCGCCGCCGCCGCAGGCAATCACGACCTGGTCCGCATCGGAAAGCGTTTTGATTGCCTCAATCTCCACGATATCGATCGGCTGCGGTGCAGCAACAACTCTGCGGTATCCGCCGTCTGTCTGAATCACATAATTTCCTTTGTTTACTTCTGTGTCAGCATCTTCCTTTGACATATAACGTCCGATCGCCTTTTTTGGATCATAAAAAGCTTCGTCGTAAGGATCAACTGTTACCTGTGTCAGAATCGTGCTGACCGGTTTGGAGATGCCGCGGCTTAGGAGCTCTGATTTCAACGAATTTTGAATATCATAACCCACATAACCCTGGCTCATCGCGGAGCACACACACATGGGTGCGGGCGTGTAGTCAATATAGATGCGGTGCAGTTCTGTCATGGCTTTGTGAATCATACTGACCTGATGGCCATTGCTGTGTGTGATGGTCAGCTGATAGTCTGCCTCCACCAGGTCGGCTAACGCTTTTGCAGTTTTTTTGACAGCACTGAGCTGTGCGAGTGTGGTGGAGCCAAGTGCGTCATGTCCCAGCGCGACAACTACTTTTTTCTTACTCATATGGAAAACCTCCTGAAAATTTGCTATTTGAAAACAGATCTATTTAAGTATACCAAATGGCCGCGCAATTGTACACCGAAAGACGGGGAAAACTTCGTATAAAAATTTAGCTAAAAAAAGATATTATGTTTCACTAATACATTGACAGTGCTTTTCTGTGGTGTTATCATAAAAAACAGGGAATTATTTCCAATAAGAAAATTGAATCATACAATGCCATGAAACACTCAGGAACGTAATTTGCTTTGTGACAGGTTCTTATTTTCAGGGCGATTGATAAAGGGAAGGGAGTATATATGACAAATAGAGAGGCACAGATATTTCAGTGGATTGTGGAAAACCCAATGATTTCACAAGAGGAGCTTGCAGCGAAGGCGGGAATTGCCCGCTCCTCGGCAGCAGTACATATTTCAAATCTGATGAAGAAGGGATACATCCTTGGAAAGGGATATGTGACGAGCGGCCCAGACTATTGTGCAGTGATCGGAGGCGCAAGTATGGATATCGGAGGCGTGCCGGAGGAAGCGCTGGTGGAAGGAGATTCCAGTGCAGGCAGGGCAGTTCGGTCGTTTGGGGGAACGGGAAGAAATATTGCCCATAACCTGAGACTGCTCGGTGTCGGAACAAAGCTTGTCACCGCAATCGGTGATGATGAGTATGCACGCAAAATTATAGAGAACTGTGAGGAGCTTGGAATTGACATCTCAAGCTCCTTAAAGACCGTGCGGGCGGATACCGCGATCCACCTGTATATATCTGACGAGAAGGGAAACAGGAGACTTGCTGTATCGGACAGGCGGATCAATGATCATCTCACTGCAAGTTTTGTGACACCTAAGATGGAGATGCTGAATAAGGCGCGCATGGTGATCCTTGATACCAACATACCGGAAGAGACGATCGCGCTTGTGTGTGAACGGTGCAAGGCGCCAGTATTCGCAGCGCCGGTATCCGCCCAGAGTGCAGAGAAACTGCTTGAGGTTCTGGACAGGATCGCCCTTGTGGTCTGCAGTAAGTCTGAAGCGGAGGTTCTGAGCGGTATTCGGATTCAGGATAAGGATTCTCTGGAGCGTGCAGCGGATATCATCATGGAAAAGGGTGTGAAGAATGTATTTATTCTTGCGGAAAAAGGGGTATACTGTGCGTGCTATGATGAGCAGTTTATGCAGAGTGCTGGCGGCGTGGAGCAGGTTGGCGTCAACGGAGCGCCAGATGCCTTTATGGCGGGAGTGACGCTTGGGTTTATGAAGCACATGAGTATTCGGCAGATGGCAAAACTTGGTCAGGCTGCAGCAGGTATGACGATGGAAGTGGAGGAAAATGTCAATCCGCAGCTGTGTGTTCCGGCAGTTGCAGAGAGAGCAAAGATCGAGTTATAAAAAACGACCGCTGATGCGGTCGTTTTTTATGCACAGGCCCGTGCAGAGGAAATATGTCACTAACATGACGCACGGGCCGCGCGTGGATTCAAACAGGGTTGAACTTTATGGGATTGACCAGAAGGAGCCAAAGGGATTGTTAAAGTAGTTGTCAATATTGTCTTCGGACTCCTTTTGTCTGGGTTGTGATTGTGTGTTGTCGGCGTCATCACCAAAGATTTCCTTCGTGCCGAGTGTTATTTGGAATGTTTTTTCAACATATCCGTTATCGCTCTGCACCATGGCAACGAGGTCAACGGTCTCTCCGGCGCTGTAATAGGTGAGCAGGGAGACGAGCTGTTCTCTTGTCTTGACTGTCTGACCGTCAAACTTTGTGATAATATTGCCTTTTACGAGACCGGCGGCTTCTGCAGGAGAGTTCTCATATACATTGTAAACATAGACACCAATCGGGATACCATACGTTTCGTAAGTATCATTTGTCACATCGATTGGGTTGATTCCAAGATATCCTTGTTTATCCTCTGCCACGACATCCCTCGTCTCCTTTAACATTAATTCCTGAATAATAGGCTGCACATCTGAGATTGGAATCGCGTAGCCCATGCCTTCCACAGAGCTTGAGGCAACCTTGACGGAGTTGATACCGATCAATTCACCGTTCATGTTCAGCAGGGCGCCGCCCGAGTTGCCCGGATTGATTGCTGCGTCAGTCTGAATCAGCTTGTTTGTGATGCTGCCTCCATTATCGTCGGACACTGTGACTTCCCGTCCGAGTGCACTGATGATACCTGTTGTCACAGACTGGCCATAACCAAGTGCGTTGCCGATTGCCACGACCTCCTGGCCAAGTACAAGATTGGAGGAATCACCGATCGTGGCAATCTTAATCTTAGAGCGCATGTCGTCTGTGATGTCATCGAGTGAGACGGAGATGACAGCGAGATCTTTGTCTGCATCATAACCCTTTACTCTGGCACTGACCAGGGAAGGATCGTCGCTGTCCTCGTCGTAGCTGAACACGACGCTGAGTTCGCTGCTTCCCGATACGACATGGTAGTTTGTGACAATCAGAAGTTCCGAGTCATTTTCACCGATGATGATACCAGAGCCACTGCTTTCTGCGTCCTGCTGGAATGTGCCAAACATGGTACGCACTTCGGTCACACCCTTGTTTGTGATGGAGACAACACTTGGTAAGCAATTGTTTGCAATTGCGGATATATTTGTCGCATTGCTGTTATTGTAGAGTGCATTGGAGGCAGTCATGGGGTCGGTTGTCGTTGTGAGCGCCGTTTTGCCGGCTGCTGTGTTTGCGTTCATGGATTCCTGCATCTGCTGGATTTCAAGTTTTGTCTGTTTAAGTTCTCTTGTCGCAAGTGCGGCAGGGACACTGAATGCGGCGCCTGCAGTCACGCCGAACACAAGACCAAGGCAGACGACAGAGACTGCTTTTTTGCCAAAACCGCCTTTCTTCCTGGATTTGCCTGTCGGAGGAACAGGTGCGGCATTGATTGTCTGATTGTAGTTTCCGTTTGGTGTATTTGCGGAATAATAGTATTCGGGATATCCATTGTTGCCATTTCCGGAATTGTTTGACTGTTGTGAATAGTTGTTATTGTTCTCGTACATAAAGAAAATCTCCTTTCATAAATGAAAAATGTTTTATAAAAATGTCTGCATTCTCAAATGCGTTTATTGATTTGTTGTTTCAATATGCTGCCTGGTCCTTGCTGCTATGGTTTGATCAACTGTACTTCGCTGTACTTATGGTTATAATATAATCGCAAATTGTGTTTCAATTGTTATCTAAATGTGATAAATCTGTGAAATAATATCAGCAGGAAAAAATTCGGGGATGTCTGCTGTGCACAACGATGCAGAACAAGTAGTCTCATACTCTGATTCCTAACGGGATGGAGCGCCAGAGCATTTTTAAGCATGCTTGGGATCAAAAAGATTAGCCGTCTAAATCGGATAAAAAAACATCGATTTAGACAACTAATAATTGACGGAGAAGCCGAAATGCATTAAATTAATAGCATGAGTACAAAAAAAGTAGGAAGGGACAAATGTATGCGTCGATTGAAATTACTGTGTTCGTACAACACAATCATTTTGGGAAAAAGAAGACGGGGCGGTAAGCAATCATGAACGAAAAAATCCTGGTCGTCGATGACGAGAAAGAGATCGCTGATTTAATCGAAGTTTATCTGAAAAATGACGGGTTCACAGTTTACAAGTTCTACAATGGCACGGATGCGTTAAACTGTATTGAGGAGAACGAGCTGGATCTTGCGATCCTGGACATCATGCTGCCCGATCTTGACGGTTTTCACATCTGCCAGAAAATCCGCGAAAAATTTTTTTATCCGGTGATCATGCTCACAGCAAAAGTTGAGGACACGGATAAGATCATGGGGCTCACGCTCGGTGCGGATGATTACATTACCAAACCGTTTAATCCGCTTGAGGTACTGGCGCGGGTGAAGACGCAGCTTAGACGCTACACGCGGTATAATGTCGGAAAAGAGAGCGCAAGAGACAATGAGTCAGGGGTGGACGAGATGGATATCAGAGGACTGCATATATCGAAGGACAACCACAAGTGTCTGTTGAATGGAACGGCTCTTGCATTGACGCCGACAGAGTTTGATATCTTATGGTATCTGTGCAGCCGGCGCGGAAGTGTTGTCTCATCGGAGGAACTCTTTGAGTCGGTCTGGGGAGAAAAATATCTCGATCACAACAATACAGTCATGACACACATCGCAAGGCTCCGCGAAAAAATGAGCGAGCCGGCGCGGCGGCCGAAATATATCAAGACGATCTGGGGAGTGGGGTATACGATTGAGTAGGAGAGTCCATTTTAAAATATGGAAAAAGCAGGACAGCGGATATAGGCATTTAAAGGCGAAACTGCTGTTGATCACGATTGCCACAGCGGTTATAGCGCTTATCATCGTGGTTGCATTGTATAATTTTATCTTTCGTGGGCGGTTTGCTAATTTTGTGGTGGACTTTCTGTGCAATATCATTTATGCAGGATACAGCAATGCATACGACAAGGCGCTTTGGGTGTATCAGCACGGAGTGCGGAATTATTTGAGTTTATATTTTCTTGCTGGTGTGGTAGTTGTTTTCATTATCGCACAGATGATCTATCTCAACAGTTTTATCAAATATTTTGTAGAAATCAATCGCGGTATTGATGCGCTGATCACAGAGAATGCAGGTGATGTCATACTGTCACAGGAGCTTGCCACGACAGAGCGGAAGATCAACTCCATCAAACACACGCTGGAGAAGCGCAAGAGTGATGCGCAGCTTGCCGAACAGCGCAAAAATGACCTGATCGTGTATCTGGCGCATGATCTCAAGACACCGCTGACCAGCGTGATCGGATACCTCACGCTGCTTCGCGACGAGCCGCAGATCTCGCAGGAGCTTCGCTGTCGTTACACGAACATAGCACTCGAGAAAGCGGAGCGTCTCGAGGAGCTGATCAACGAATTTTTTGACATTACACGCTTCAATCTAACAGCGCTGACGTTGGATCAGGAGCGGATTTATCTAAGCCGTATGTTGGAGCAGCTTGCCAGTGAATTTGATCCGATTCTGGCGGAACAGGGACTGGAATGGCGGCTGGAGATTGCGCCGGACATTGAGATTGTGGGTGATGCGGACAAACTTGCGCGGGCGTTTGACAATCTGATCCGGAATGCAGTCAACTACAGCTATACCGGGACAGAGATTCTCCTATTTGCACAGGTGGAGGACGACGTGGCGAAGATCATGATCCGGAATCATGGAAAAACGATTCCGCCCGACAAGCTGGAACATATCTTTGAGCAGTTTTACAGGGCTGATGCGGCGCGGTCGTCAGTGACAGGCGGCGCGGGGCTTGGACTTGCCATCGCAAAGGAGATCGTGGAGCTGCATGAGGGAACCATCACGGCTGCAAGCGCGAACGAGAGTACGATATTTATTGTCACGCTTCCTTGTAAGTGTAAATAGCTGCTATCATAAAGTGGTAGGTGTATGCGCGGAAAAGCCAGATTCGTCACAGAGAATGTTATATAGGAGGATTGAGATGGAACAGGATAAATTGGGGATAAAACCGGAATTTTTTGAACAGCTGGTGAGCTGCGACTGGTTTTGCAACTGCGGGGACAAGACCTTTGACCAGTTTGAGGTATATATAGAAGAAAGTCGGGAAATGGCAATCGCACGCCTAAATTCACTGGTGCGGGAGAATGCGTGTCTGGAGAAAGAAAATAAACTGCGCAACGCCATGAGCGAGGTTCCATGCGGTTGGAACCATGTTGTCAAAGAGGTGAAACAGTCAGGTTATATTGGCAAGGTATCCAAAAGGATTAAGTCAGGATTGAAGAGGAAAGGCATTTTGGGGGAAGAGGAACTGGTAACGATTCGGTCAGATGTTTTGTTCCTGTTTCTGGCAAATTATTTTTCAGCGTATTATACGGATACATTTTACGAACAGATGCTTCAGATCTATTTATCTGGTCATCTGCCCTGTGGGTATGAATGGAAGAAGTTCAGGGTGTATTGAGACATTAGGAGGGTATCAAATGATCACAGAGGAAGATAAGCAGATCGCGCTTGACTGTCTGAAATCAGTGCTTGCATTGATTCATGAGCGGCGATATAAGGAACTGGGTACTGTCGTGGACGAGATTCACCATGACAGGCTGGATGAAATTCTGGAGTTTATCGAAGAGAGCATTTATCCATATGTGATAGATGGTTTTGATCCCGAGGTGGAGTATTATATGCAGGAGAGCAAGGAGCAGAAGCGTCTTTGGCTGGAGTATCCATTGACTTCATGCGGGGTGACAATTTTTGGAATATTATTTATGGTCTTTGAGTATACAGATAACGGTGTTGTCAAGATCATAGATACGATTGATGCGGATTAGGAGGAGGCGTATAATCATGGCGTTTATCAAAGAGTGTTTTGGATATAAGAGTATGTGGTTTGCGGACAGTGATGGATTCAACGGATAAAGCTTTCCTGTCGGGAGCATATGAGGGCTGGACTTTTTTAGTAGGGATAGGGGTATGTGAGCCGACGGATGTGGAAGCGTTTCTGACAATCATGTCAGAGTTGGGAAAGTGTGCGGAGGAAGTCTGTTATTTTGCGACGCATAGAGTCGTAGAGCTTCAATGCTTTGCCCAATCCATTCAGGGAAAGCTGGTCAGATACTATTGTTATTGTGGGGAGTCGGGGCACATATATGCGAATATGGGTGAAAGAACCGAGGCGGAAAAGAAGCTGTCCCTAAATCTTCCAACCGACGATGATGAACTGTTTGAGGAGGATGCCTACGTGATCGATGAAGAGGATATTTTGATGCTCGCAGAACAGATGTCGATGGCTCCAGAGCGGTTGATCGGTATGGAAGAAAGAGAGTGTGTCATTGCAGATATCCTGGAAAACTGATAGAAGAGTTCCCGCTCATGTAAAATAGGACGGTTTCCCGTCCTATTTTTTAGCGAAAGCTTTTGATCCAGTTGATCAGCGAATCGTGGTATACATTGTCGGTGACGTCTTTTCGCATAAGGTCCGTGACAGGACCATTTTTTTCCATGATGGCCAGAATCGCTTCCTGTAAACCTGCGATCTTTCCCCTCTCAAATTCTTCCGATGTCTCGTTGTGAGGTTCTGATACAGCAGGTTTGCTGTCTGCTGTCATATTTGCGGGAGTACTGCTGTCAGCTGGCGCTGTCTTGGGAGTTTCAGAAACAGTGTTCCCGGGAACGGGAGTTTTTGCTGTCTCGTGCTTCTGCTCTGCATGGGATGCGTTGGCTTCAGGAGCAGTATTCTCGGAAACAGGAGTTTTTACCGTCTCCGCAACGGGTTTGGCAGTATTCTTCACAGCGTCTTCCACATGGAGTTCTACAGGTGTCACATCGGAAAGCCTGTCGGCGGTCTTGTCCGTGACAGGCAGCCAGATTTCACCGGAATTTGCTTTTACATTGACGCAGATATTGCCGTTTTCCACGCGGACTTTCTGACCGGAGAGCGCTCCCGCGTACTCCGCGGCATTTCCGGCTGGGACAGTCATTGTGAAATCGCTGTCGTCATTGTTGACGGTGACAACCACGCTTTCCCCCTCAAAGTTGCGTGAAAAAGCGTACTGGCGGTTCATCAGTTTTAACTCTCTGTAATCGCCGTAGGACAATGCCTTTGACTGCTGTCTGGTACGTCCCAGTGCTGCGATCAGCGCTGTGAAGGAATTGTCGGTCAGGGCGTTCTTGTAGTCGTCAAGATTGAGCGCAGGACGGAGTGAGGCGTCGGAGAATTTTTCCTTTCTGCCTTCGATGCCGAACTCGGAACCGTAGTACAGCGAAGGGATTCCCGGCAGCGTATACAGCAGAATGTGCACCGGTGTAAAATGGGCCTTGTTGTTGAGTTTGGTATAAATGCGCTCCACGTCATGGTTGTCCACAAAATTGTAGAGCTTGAAGCCGTTTGGATTGTTGCTGCCCATCTCGTACAAACGCTTTACAGTATGCGCGATCTCAAAGAAGTTGTGGTCGTTATTGCCGGAGTAAAGGGCCTTGTGCAGCTGGTAGTTGGTGACGGAGTGCAGTGTCCCCTCGTTTACCCATCGTGAGTAATCGCCGTGGATGACCTCGCCCATCAGCCAGAATTCCGGCTTTACTTCGTTTGCGACATGCCGCAGCGCTTTCATAAAGTCAAAGTCAAGCACATCTGCTGCATCAAGGCGGATGCCGTCAACGTCAAATTCGCTCACCCAGAAACGGATCACATCACAGATGTAATCTTTCACGGCAGGGTTCCTCTGGTTGAGTTTTACAAGCAGGTTATATCCGCCCCAGTTGTCATAGCTAAACCCATCATTATACTCGTTGTTCCCGCCGAAGTTTACATTGCAGTACCAGTCCCTGTACTGGGAGCCTTCCCGTTTTTCCCTGATATCTTTGAATGCAAAGAAATCGCGCCCGGTGTGGTTAAAGACACCGTCAAAGATCACTCTGACCTCTTTTTTGTGACATTCTGCCACGAAATTCTTTAAATCCTGATTGTCCCCGAGACGGCTGTCGAGTTTTTTGTAATCGGTTGTCTCGTAGCCATGTCCGACCGATTCGAACAATGGACCGATATAGATGGCGTTGCAGCCAATGCTTTTGATGTGGTCGATCCAGGGAAGCAGTGTGTTCAACCGGTGCTCCGGCTCCCCATAAGAATTTTCCTTTGGCGCCCCTGTGAGTCCCAAAGGATAGATGTGATAGAAGATAGCTTCATCGTACCAAGCCATTTCATGTCCCCCTTTAATATCGTAGTATTTTCTTTCAAGAACTGTGTTACAGTCATGAACTTCCAAAGTTTAGTATACCACAGATTGGGCAATTGGTCAAAAGATGAAACAAAAAGGATTGCAGGTTTGTATGATTGTGTGATACACTGAAATCTACAGAGAGTAAAAACGCCCTTTAGGATAGGAGTGGGAATCGTGGATAGCATATACAGTGTACCTTTGATGGTGATACTGGTACTTCTGATCGCTGCGCTGATTGCAGAAGTGGTCAGGGTGAAGAAGGAGCAGTTTATTGTCAGCCATGACAAGTTGACTGGTTTGTATAACAGAGAGAGCTTCTTCAAGAAAGCGGAGGAGATCATCAGGAAAAATCCGCAGAAGAAACGTTATATGGTTTGTACGAATATCAAGAATTTTAAACTTGCCAATGACCTGTTTGGAAAAGAGATGGGGGACAGAGTGCTCGCAGACCAGGCAAAGCTGCTCACCCTTGCACAATATGACGACTGTATCCATGGAAGGATTGCGGGGGATAAGTTTGCGATGCTGATTGCGAAGGAGGATTTCAACCCACGGCTGGCGGCGCAGAATACGTCAAAATTGCAGTATCTGATCAATGACACGAACTACAAGCTGCATCTGGCAATCGGAGCGTATGAGATCACAGATCCCGGGGAGAGCGCACAGGTGATGTGCGACAAGGCGAACATGGCAATCGAGTCCATGCAGGATGATTACAGTCAGGTTGTGGCATACTATGATGAGAAGATGTTGGGCGGATTAGTGCAGGAGAAAAATGTCCTGAGTGAGTTTGACCATGCGTTGGAGGCGGACCAGTTTCAGATGTATCTGCAGCCGCAGATTACGAATACAGGAAAATTGTCGGGCGCAGAGGCGATTGTGCGGTGGCACCACCCTTCAAGAGGGATCCTGATGCCGGCGGATTTTATTGAGATCATAGAAAGGCGGGGCTATATCTATAGACTGGACCGATGTATGTGGGAGCAGGCAGCGGCAAAACTTAGCGATTGGAAAAAGCGCGGGATCAACGATCTGAGTATTTCGGTCAATGTGTCGACAAAGGATTTTTATTATATTGACTTATACAAGGCGTTTACTGGTCTGGTGGAAAAGTATGCGATTGATCCGTCAAGGTTCAATATCGAAATTACGGAAACTGCGTTGATCGGCGACATGGGGAGGTATCTGTCCGTCATTAAAAGACTTAGGGAGTATGGATTTCACATAGAGATTGATGATTTCGGAAGCGGGTATTCGTCCCTTAATATGTTGAAAGATATGGAGGTGGATATCTTAAAAATTGATATGGCATTTCTGGAGGAAACGATCACGACGGAGCGCACACGGATTATCTTAAGGTCAGTGATTGCTATGGCAAAGGAGCTTGGCATGGAGGTGATCACAGAAGGTGTCAGAAATGCGGAGCATGTCGCTTTTCTCACAGAGGCAGGATGTGACATCTTTCAGGGATTCTATTTTGACAGGCCCATATCGGTGGCGGAATTTGAGACACAATATGGATTACAATGACGACATGAAAAACAGCCCACGACCAGCGTGTGATCGTTGGGGCTGTTTTTTGTATGGCAGATCGTCAGGTTTTATCCTTGATCTCGCTGTGGAGCTGTTGTAGTGATTTGACATCGGTACTGCCGTTTTTCTGTACGTATAGGATGCCCTTTGCGGTGGCTCTTGCTCCGGCGATCGTGGTCATGTAAGGGATTTTGCCCTTGATCGCCGCTTTTCTAAGATAGCTGTCGTCGTGGACACTGTCCTTGCCGACGGGTGAGTTCACGATCAGGTCAATCTTGCCGTTTGTGATGAGGTCGAGGATATTTGGACGTCCCTCATAGAGTTTTTTGACGGGCTCTGCGTCAATTCCTGCCTCCGTGATCAGATTATAAGTTCCCTGTGTTGCGAGAATTTCAAATCCGGCATCACGGAACAGCTGTGCGATTTCAACGACTTCCGGTTTATCCTTGCCGTTGACGGAGATCAGCACTGTTCCGCCAAGCGGCAGCTGTGTCTGGGTTGCCTCCTGTGCCTTGTAGAACGCTTCGCCATAATAGGGAGACAATCCGAGGACTTCTCCGGTTGAGCGCATCTCCGGTCCAAGTACAGGATCCACTTCCGGGAACATGTTGAACGGGAAAACCGCCTCTTTTACGCCGTAGTATGGAATATCCTTCTCCTTGAGGTTCGGTACAGGAGACGGGCGCGAGGTGATCTCCGACGTGATAATGTCGGTTGCAAGCGGCACCATGCGGATATTGCACACTTTGGAGACAAGCGGCACAGTACGCGATGCGCGTGGGTTTGCCTCGAGCACATAAACCTTGCCTTTTTCGATGGCATACTGCATATTCATCAAGCCCTTGACGTGCATTTCCTCCGCGATTTTCTTCGTGTATTCCTTGATGGTGGCGACATTTTCTGCTGAGATATGCACGCTGGGGATGATGCAGGCGGAGTCACCGGAGTGGACGCCTGCAAGCTCAATGTGCTCCATAACCGCGGGAACAAAAGCATGTGTGCCATCGCTGATCGCGTCCGCCTCGCACTCCAGCGCGTGGTTCAGGAAGCGGTCAATCAGGATTGGCCTGTCCGGAGTCACGCCGACAGCAGCATTCATGTACTCCGCCATGCTCGCATCGTCATAGACGACTTCCATACCACGTCCTCCTAATACATAGGACGGGCGGACCATAACCGGATAGCCGATTTTTCCTGCGATTGCCAGGGCTTCATCAACGGTGGTCGCCATACCGGATTCCGGCATTGGGATGCCGAGTTTGTCCATCATGGAGCGGAACAGGTCGCGGTCCTCTGCAAGGTCAATAACAGAGGGGGGCGTGCCAAGGATCTTTACGCCGTTTTTCTCGAGCTCAGACGCCAGGTTGAGCGGTGTCTGGCCGCCGAACTGTGCGATCACGCCGAGCGGTTTTTCCTTGTGATAGATGCTCAGCACATCTTCCAGTGTGAGCGGCTCAAAGTAAAGCTTGTCGGAGGTATCATAGTCTGTTGAGACGGTCTCTGGATTGCAGTTTACAATGATGGTCTCAAAGCCAAGTTCTTTCAGTGCCAGGGAGGCATGGACACAGCAGTAGTCAAACTCGATTCCCTGACCGATTCTGTTGGGCCCGCCGCCGAGGATCATGATCTTTGGCTTGTCTGTACTGACAGGGTTTTTGTCCTCTGCATTGTAGGTGGAGTAGTAGTATGCGCTGTCGGGAGTGCCGCTCACATGAACGCCTTCCCATGCCTCCTCCACACCGAGTTCAATCCGTTTCTTTCGGATGGTATCCTCCGGAATCTCCAGGATCTGGCTCAGATATTTGTCAGAAAAGCCGTTTTTCTTGGCCGAGATCAATGCCTCGTCAGACGGAAGCGAGCCTTTTGACTTGACAAGCGCTTCTTCCTCCTCGACAAGCTCCTGCATCTGCGTTATAAAATAGTGTTTTACCTTGGTGATATCATAGATTTCGTCAACAGTCGCACCCTTTCGCAGTGCCTCGTACATGATAAAATGGCGGTCGCTGGAGGGATGTGCGAGCATGAGCAGCAGCTCATCTTTGGTTTTGGTGTCATAGTCCCTGGCGTGACCGAGACCATACCGGCCTGTCTCGAGGCTTCGGATTGCTTTCTGGAATGCTTCTTTGTAAGTTTTTCCGATGCTCATAACTTCGCCGACAGCGCGCATCTGCGTGCCGAGTTTGTCCTCAACGCCCTTGAATTTCTCGAATGCCCAGCGCGCGAACTTGATCACGACATAGTCTCCGTCGGGAACATATTTGTCTAAAGTACCATACTTGCCGCACTCGATATCCTTGAGGGTCAGTCCGGCTGCAAGCATGGCGGAGACCAGCGCGATCGGGAAACCGGTCGCCTTGGAGGCCAGAGCGGAGGAGCGGGAAGTTCTGGGGTTGATCTCGATCACGACAACGCGGTCTGTGACAGGATCGTGGGCAAACTGTACGTTGGTGCCGCCGATCACCTTAACGGAATCCACGATGCGGTACGCCTGCTCCTGCAGCCGTTTCTGCAGCTCCTTGGAGATCGTGAGCATCGGGGCGGAGCAGAAGGAATCACCGGTATGCGTCCCCATCGGATCAATATTTTCGATAAAGCAGACCGTGATCATGTTTCCCTCGGCATCGCGCACGATCTCGAGCTCTAATTCTTCCCAGCCAAGGATCGATTCCTCGACGAGAACCTGTCCGACAAGGCTTGCCTGCAGGCCGCGCGCGCAGACGGTCTTTAATTCTTCCTTATTATAGACGAGTCCGCCTCCCGCGCCGCCCATGGTGTATGCGGGGCGGAGCACAACAGGATACCCAAGCCTGTCAGCGATGGCGAGCGCCTCTTCGACGCTGTAGGAAACCTCGCTCCTTGCCATCTCAATGCCGATCGTATCCATGGATTTCTTGAACTCGATGCGGTCCTCGCCGCGCTCGATGGCGTCAACCTGTACACCGATCACCTGCACATGGTATTTGTCCAGAATACCTTCCTTGGCAAGTTCGGAACAGAGGTTTAAGCCGGACTGGCCTCCGAGGTTTGGAAGGAGTGCGTCCGGGCGCTCTTTTGCGATAATCTGCTCTAAACGGCGGACATTCAACGGTTCGATGTAAGTTACATCTGCAATCTCCGGATCTGTCATGATGGTTGCAGGGTTTGAGTTTACTAAGACAATCTCATATCCCAGTTTGCGAAGCGCTTTGCAGGCCTGTGTTCCGGAGTAGTCAAACTCACATGCCTGTCCGATGATGATTGGGCCGGAACCGATGATCAGAACTTTGTTGATATCATTTCTTTTCGGCATAATAAACCTCCATATTTTACATTGCATAACCAGCTTCAAATGCTGCCTTGTTGATCTCAACGGTTTTGGGTGGAACGGTGGACTCTATGACCTCGAGCCACTGGTTTTTGTCAAAGTCCATACGCTTTGCCGCGACACCGACGATGATCGTGTTAAATACCTTGGCGTTTCCAAGTTTTTTTGCCTCTTCCATGGCGTCGACATCAACCACATTGTAGTCTTTTTTCAGATTTTCGATAATATTTTCAGGATACTGCGCAGCGCCTGTCACAACCGTAATGGGATCGATTCGCTGGTCATTTACGATAATAACGCCGTCCTTTTTCAGGAAATGTGCATAGCGCAGAGCTTCCAGCCTCTCGAAAGCAATCAGCACGTCAGCCTGTCCCTCCTCCACAATGGGTTCTGCGACAGCGTCGCCATAGCGCACGAAAGTGACAACACTTCCGCCGCGCTGTGCCATGCCGTGTACTTCGGAAAGTTTTACATCATAGCCGGCCTTTGTGATGATGCCGCCAAGGATACGGCTTGTGAGCAGTGTACCCTGACCGCCCACGCCTACGATCATAATATTTTTAGTAATCATATAGAAACCTCCATCTTTGATAGTATTTGCAATAGATACAACTCCTTATTCGATTCGCTTGATCGCATCAAACTTGCAGCGCTTCATGCACAGACCGCAGCCATTGCACATCGTATCATCGATTTTGACAGTTCCGTCCTCGTTTTTGGTGAGGGCAGGGCAGCCGGGAACGAGGCACATGCCGCATTTTTTACATTTTTCAGGAATTGCAATGCATTTTGCCTTGGTGGCCTGCGATTTTAAGAGAGCGCAGGGAGCACAGACGATAATGACAGAGACCTCATCGCGGGCAACTTCCCGCTTTACGACAGTTTCCAATTCATCAATATCAAAGGCATCGACCTCGTATACATGTTCCACACCAATTGCCTTACACAGGTGGTAGAGACTGATTGCCTTGGTTTCCTTGCCGTTGAGCATCTTCCCGGTAGCGGCGTGATCCTGATGGCCTGTCATACCAGTGGTGGAGTTATCGAGGATCAGTACTGTGCCTGTGGACTGGTTGTAAACCATGTTCATCAGAGAGTTGACGCCTGTGTGGAGGAATGTGGAATCTCCAATCAAGGCAACCCAGTTCTTGATGTAATCTTTGCCCTTTGCCTTCTCCATGCCGTGCAGGGTGGAGATAGAAGCGCCCATGCACACAGTTGTGTCTATGACATTTAACGGTGCGACTGCGCCGAGGGTATAACACCCGATATCGCCGGCGCCGTGGATGCCGAGCTTTTTCAGGACGGAGAAGGTGCTTCTGTGCGGACAGCCGGGGCAAAGAATCGGCGGGCGTGCCGGAACCTGTGCGGGCGCGGCGGTTTCCAGTTTCATGCCAAGGACGCGTTCGCGGATCATGTTGGCGCTGTATTCGCCCTGTACGGTGAAGAGTTCCTTGCCGATACAGTCAATGCCCCACGACTTGACCTGTTCTTCGATCAACGGTTCCAGTTCCTCAAAGATATAGAGTTTGTCAACTTTTGAGGCAAATTCCTCGATCAGTTTTCTCGGAAGGGGGTGCACAAGACCGAGTTTCAATACGCTTGCATCCGGCATCGCCTCCGCGACATATGTATAAGGAATGCCGCTGGTGATAAATCCGACAGAGGTATCTTTGTAGACCGCCTTGTTGATCGCGAAATCACAAGCGTCCTCAGCCATCTGTTTCAGGCGGTTTTCCACATGGACATGACGGCCTTTGGCGTTGCCGGGCATCATGACGTTTTTTGCCGCATTCCGCTCGTAGGGCTTATCGGGAATCTCCTGTCTGTCCTCGAGGGTGACAGGCCCCTGGGAATGTGCCAGTCTTGTTGTGGTTCTTATCATAACAGGTGTATCATAACACTCGCTATACTCAAAAGCGAGCTTGGTGAAGTCCTTTGCCTCCTGGGAGTCGGACGGTTCTAAGACGGGAACCTGCGCCACGCGCGCCACACAGCGGGAATCCTGCTCGTTCTGTGAGGAGTAGAGGCCAGGATCGTCTGCCGCTGCAAGGACAAGCCCTCCGTTTGCTCCGATGTAGGATACCGTGTAGAGTGGATCGCTCGCCACATTGACGCCGACCATTTTCATGGACGCCATGGCGCGCACGCCGCTGATGGATGCGCCGATGGCAACCTCCATGGCAACTTTTTCATTCGGAGCCCACTCTGCGTAGATTTCCGGGTATTTTACGATATTTTCACTGATTTCGGTGCTGGGAGTTCCGGGGTAAGCGCTGGACACTTTGACGCCGGCTTCATAGGCACCGCGGGCAATCGCTTCATTGCCTAACATGATCTTTGTTTCGCTCATTTGTTTATTCCTTTCTGTTGTCGTTTTTACGGTCATTGATCTGTTATAATAGTTCCCTGGCGGATCAAACCACATGCCAATACTTTAATGATAGTGAAAAAATAAGGTCACGTCAATTGGTATTTATTGATTATTCAGAATAAACGCATGAACGAGAA
>DKVL01000025.1 GCA_002491195.1 Lachnospiraceae bacterium UBA7179 | reverse complement strand
AACTTCGACAAGATTCATCTTATAATCGTTTACATATGGTTTCAGATCTTTCGGAATGTTCATACATTCATATAAGCTCCGCGGCTGGTCCCAGTGTTTTGTGCCGAAATACAGGACGATGGTAATGACAGGATATTTTGGTTTATCACGTTCCTGTTTGGTGAGCTGTCCGCGGTAGGAGGCGCCGTCGTACCCGATCAAGCGCAGTGGGGCATATGGTTCTGCATCCGTCTGGTGTTCGAAACCGTACAGCGCAAAACAGATCCTGTGCGGAATCCAGTGCTTGGACAGATCCCGTTCCTGTTCATGGATTTTGTTGTTAAATTTATACTGGCTCTTGTCCTTGACATTGCGCAGTTCGTGTTCCTTGACAACCTGTCTGCCATCAAACAGGACGCCGTTTATGATGTCGGCAAATACATCGTTGTAATCGGCCAGTTGTTTTTCTGTGATATCTTTTGTACCCATTTAAAAACTCCTATTAATAACATAGTAACATAGTGTTCCTCTTTTTTCTATATCATTTTAAAAAAGAATATATGTTCTTAAGACAATATATCAAACTTTAGTTCGAATGTCAACACTATCTTAGTGGATATCTAAATTTTAGAATGAGTTATCTGTTGACCTTGCTGCACAGTAGCAGAGTGACAGTGATTTTCTTGATGGTATTGTGCCAGTATATGAGTCTTATATTGCCTTAAAAAAGTTGAAGTAAAGGAGGAACTATAGAATGTCGAAGTATACAGCATGCATTTGTGAAGGCGGTGCTGAACAGGTGATATTGGATATGCTGCATGATAACCATATCAGGATTTCAACGAACATTTTCTTTAAGCCTTGCGCCCGCAGATATTGTTTTGTATAATATTATGTGAGAGCGAAGGAAAAAGTTGGATTAATAAGGGGTGATATGATGCATATACAGATTCAATGCTGTGGTATTGTTTTGATGTTGGTATTATTTTATTTTTATGTGCGCCAGAAACGGGTTGCCCTGGAAACACAAAAGGCATTTCTGGTTGTTTTCTGGGCATCATTTTTCTGCATTGCATTTGATGTTTTTTCAATCATAGTAATCGAATACCGGCATGTGCTGTCTGAGCCGTTTGCAAAATTTATCGCAAAGACTTATCTGGTCACGTTGCTCGGTGTTGCGGTCAGTGCGCTGGCATATATGTATGTGGACATTTATTCCAGGAGGAATGATTACTGGCGTGATATGAGAAAGTACATCGTACTGTGGGTGATCGGTGCGATCGGTACATATGCGGTTCCGTTATATTACAATTACTCTGCAGATGGGACAAAAGTGCTGTATACATATGGTCCAAGCGTGTATGTCACTTATGGGGTGTCGCTTGTCTTTTTCATCAGGATCTTTTATCTGATGAAAAAGGAAAAGGCAAAGATCAATCCAAGACGAAGGGAAGCAGTATGCATCTGGCTTGTGGCGTGGATCGTTGCGTCACAGATACAGTTTATGTATACTAATATCCTGATTGTCGGGTATGCGGGATCTATCGGAATCATGGTTCTCTATTTGAAATTGGAGAACCCTGAGACGAATCTTGACAGAAGCACGGGATTGTTTAACAGCGGTGCGCTGTATCAATACACGAAACAGCTCTTTGCGCATGAGAAAGATTTCTCGATACTGGTGATTATTTTTGAAAATAATGCATATCAGAATGTACATCTGGAAAAGCGTGGGACAATTCGAATGGAGATAGTCGAGTATTTACTCAAACTTCAGGATGCTCTTGCGTTCAAAAATGCGGAGGACGAATATTTTATCCTGTTTGCAGATCCGGAAACTGCGGATGCGGGCGCTGAGGAAATCCGCAGGCGGTTTCGGTCAGGCTGGGGAGACGACAGCGCCAGTCTGGTTCGCCCGCACTGGTTGTATCTGCCGCACGCCAACATTGTAGACCAGGCAGAGAATCTGCTGTATCTTGTCCGATATATCAGGCAGGAGGAGAAAGAGTTCACCGAGAATGATTTCTTTCGCATTGAGAGGGCTAGTGTCGATAAGATGTACCGCGAGCGGGAAGTGGAGCAGCTGCTCATAGACGCGATTGAGAATGACCGCGTGGAAGTATTTTATCAGCCGATCTTCTCGACGAGCGAGCAGCATATCACGTCGGCGGAGGCGCTGGTGCGCATTCGTGACCGCGAGGGTAAGATCGTGCCGCCAGGTGTGTTTATAGACACTGCGGAGGAGAGTGGCATGATTTTGAAACTCGGTGAGATCGTGTTTGAGAAAGTGTGCGCATTTATCCGGAAACATCCGCTGGAACAGTACGGAATGCACTATATTGAAGTGAACTTGTCTGTGGTACAGTGTGCTTATGAGAATCTGGCGCAGGATTATATTAATATTATGAAGCGGTACGGTGTCGATCCTAAGTATATCAATCTGGAAATCACGGAGTCTGCCTCCACCAATGCGAAAAAGACTCTGCTTGGCAATATGGAAAACCTGATGGAATATGGGGTGCATTTTTCCCTGGACGACTTTGGTACGGGGCAGTCCAATCTGAACTATATTGTGGACATGCCGGTTGATATTGTGAAGTTTGACAGGAGTATGACAAACTCTTATTTTGAGAACGGAAAAGCGAAATACGTCATGGAGGCTGCGATTCATATGATCCATGGTATGAATCTGGAGATCGTGTCGGAGGGCATTGAGACGAAGGAGCAGTACGAGACGATGGAGGATCTGGGGATCAGCCATATACAGGGGTATTACTTCTCAAAGCCGCTGCCAGAGGATGAATTTATACAGTTTCTTGAAAGCAAAAAATCAGAACAGGGCGCATCATAACGCGCTCTGTTCTGATTTTTATCTGATTTCATATACAGCATTCTCGGCGAGCCATTTTGCTACGCCGTCATTCTCGTTGCTGTCGATGACTGCAGTTGCGATTTCTTTTAATGGATCGATGGCGTTAGCCATCGCATATCCCTCATCAGCAATTTGAAACATGGGAATATCATTTGCACCGTCACCAAAAACGACAACGGTGTCACATTTGTAGAGTTCCTTTAACTGCAGAATGGCATGAGCCTTTGAGGCAGTGTGCGGCATCACCTCAAGCCATGGCTCGTGGGAATAGATGTCAAACTGGAAAATGCAGTTGTAGGCTGGACGCAGTTCTTCATAAGCCGCCCAGAGTTTTTCTTCTTCACCGATGCAGGTAAAATAGAACACATCGCCCTGTAATATGGCACTTGTGTCATATTTTCCGGCGTGTCTGCTGCCGTTGGATAGGGTATCTCCGGCAGCGAGTGTGCTGTGGGTGCATACAGTATCTTCGGCAGCACACTCACTGTCGATGTATGTGCCGCATAACGGATTGTCGCGTCCGTCGTGTTTGCGTGCGGCGATAAATTCTGCGAGGGCGGGATTGATCAACCGTTCGTAATAGGAGAACCGCTCGCGGTCATTGATGATGGCGTCTACAAGCGGAGCGATCTGGTGCCTGCAGAGAGTCGCATAGATATCTTCTGCTTCCCCGCGGCTAAACTGATTGACCAGAATCCGTTTTCTGGAATGGGGATCCGTCAGAAAGCTGCCGTTATTGACGATAACAGGTAATTGGGCGTTCAATCCCTCTGTGACGACGCTTGCGGTAAAAATGGAGCGCGCTGTGGCATAGGAGAACAGCAGACCCTCTTTGATGAGATGGTTCAGTGTCTCACAGCTCCATGCGGAGATGCGTTCATCGTGGTGCAGCAGTGTGCCGTCGAGGTCTGTTACATATAATACTTTTGGATTTTTTTTCATCATACTTTTTTATTCTTTGATTTCATCAATTTCAGAGAGGTTTGCGCCCAGACTGCTCATCAGTGTTTTTAAGACGATATACTGCCTTTTCAATTGGCGTATGTTTTGGGTGCATTTTCCTCTTTTGCCAAAGTCATATATTTCTGGATCTTAGAGCGTGTTTGAAAAATCATTCCCGCCATCTGCACGCCCCATTTTGCGTGATATTTGCACCGAATTCAGTCAACATAGCCCGCTATGCCTCCTTCATTCGGTACAAATCTCCCACAAATTGTGACGCACATCTGACGGAAAGCATTTTTCAAACACGCTCTAGTGCTCCATCCAGTTAGAAA
>DKVL01000048.1 GCA_002491195.1 Lachnospiraceae bacterium UBA7179 | reverse complement strand
TTCCTGTCCGGTTATCTCCGTATCTGGCGTCTGTAGGGCTTCCTGGTTGGATATCTCCGCAGCCGGCGTTTGTGGGTCTTCTTGGCCGGTTGTCTCTGCAACCGGTGTCTGCATGTCCTCCTGCTGCACTATGTCCTGATCCGCCTTCACAGCAAGCATCGGAAAACTGCCAGACAGGATCATCACTGCTGCAAGTATTGCCGCAAATCTTTGTTGTCTTTTCATATGTACCCCCGTTTCATGTGGTTTTAACCTTTTTGAAATTTACCATTCACGCAGTTTCAACTACATTTCACACCGACGACAATCATAAAAATCAATTCCTGTTATATTAAAAATGATTCATTATTTTACTATTTTAATTAGTAAATGTTACTCTGTCAAGTATTGACATTTTATTCCATAACGGACAAGAAAGGACAAGGATACTCTATGATAAAGGTCGCATTTTGTGATGATGACATTTCTGTGCTGGATGAACTTAAGGAGCTTCTCGATCAATATCGTACCAAACGCAGGCGGGAGATTGCGTATACATCTTTTTGCAGCTCTTTGGAACTACTGGCCAACATCGAAAAAGGGATACGATATGATATCCTGTTTCTCGATGTGATCCTGCCAAATGAGAACGGAATCAAGATCGCAAAGGAAGTCCGGCAGTATGACAGTGTAGTCAAAATTATCTTTCTGACATCGTCCTCCGAGTTTGCGGTACAGTCTTATACAGTCGGCGCTTATTTTTATCAGATGAAACCAATCTGGAAAGAAAGCTTTTTTAATTTAATGGATTCCGCCATATCTGAATGCCAGAAAGAACAGCAATGCAGTCTGATCCTGCGCTGTAAAAATGGCATTACACGGATTAACCTGGACAGGCTGGAATACTGCGAAGTAATCGGACGCACCCTGCTGTTTCATATGGAAAACGGCAAAGTCCTGGAAGGTACTGGAAGCATGGACGAATTATATGGACAATTGTCCCAATACGAAAATTTCGTGCGGCCGCACCGTTCTTTTTTGATCAATATGGAATATATTCAAAAAATTTCGTATAAGGCGATCACGATGGAAAGTTTAGAGGAGATTCCCATTCCGCATGGAAAATGCTCTGAAATCAAAAACATCTATCTCGAATATGCATTTAACAGAAAACAGGTATTTATATCATGAACTTCGTTCAATTGGCCAACCACGCCTCCGTCGCTATTTTTGGCATGATTCTGTCCACAGCGTTCTGTGACATTCACTGGACAAGGAAAAAGGCTCTTGCTTTGTCAGGCGGCTGCGCTGTTATTTTCTTGTTTCAAGGTATCATTTATCTGGAGATTGATCTGGAGATCACAAGGAAACTGTATCCTTTTATTACACATATTCCTCTGACCGTGATGCTCTGTATCCTGAACCGCAAATGCCTCTGGCCGGCGATCTCTGACCTGACGGCTTATCTGTGCTGCCAGGTCAGACGATGGCTGGCATTGCTGATTGTGTCCGTATTTTCGGGAGGCATTATGCTGCAGAATGTTTCTGAACTGTCGCTGACACTTCCTATTTTATTGATATTAATCAAGTATGTCGCACCAGATGTGCGTTCTATCTCCCATTATCCGCTTTCCGTACAGTGCCAGTTTGGTCTGGTTCCGGTATTATATTATGGTTTTGATTATTTGACATGCACCTATACAAATCTGTTGATAGAAGGCTCTCTGGTTGCTGTGGAATTTATGCCTTTTGTATGCTGTGTCGCGAATCTGTTCTTTGTGGTTTACATTTCGGCGGAACGGCGGACCCGAAACCAGCTGGAACAGACACAGGCGGTCCTGAATCTGCAGATCGAGCAGGCGGTCCGCGAGATTGCCACACTGCGGGAGTCCCAGGAAAAAAGCAATACTTACCGCCACGATATGCGCCATCATATGCAGTATCTCTCATCCTGCATTGAAAATGGCCAGCTTAGGCAAGCCCAGGAATATATTCAGGAAATATACGCAAAAATAGAGGCAAACAAAGTGACCCTGTTCTGCGAAAATGAAGCTGCAAACCTGATTTTCTCTGCCTTTGCCAGACGTTCTGAAGACTGTGGCATCCTGATGCAGGTCCGGGCAGAAATTCCCCGGGTCATTTCGCTGTCCGAACATGATCTGTGCGTGTTGTTGTCCAATGCACTGGAAAACGCACTGCATGCCAGCAAAGAGCAAAGAAAAAAAGGCTGCGCAGCAGTGATTGAAGTCTCTATGTACGAAAAAAACAGAAAACTTTTTTTACAGATTATCAATTCCTGCGGTGAGGACATCACTTTTGATCAGGGGATCCCCGTCACGGACAGAGCCGGACATGGAATTGGTGTACACAGCATCTGTGCAATCGTGGAGCAGTACGATGGCATCTACAGTTTCTCTGCAAAAGATGGACAATTTATCCTGCGGATCTCTATATAAATGACCTGTGTGAACAATAACTGTCGATTCGTTGCAATTATATGTAAATTCATGTCGTAATATTTATTTTTATAAAAAATTATGTTATACTATTTCCATATGTCAGAAATATGCCATTGAAATGCACTATTGTAATGCATGATAGAAAGGAGTATTCATTATGGGATTGATTAAGGCCGGAATGGGCGCAGCAGGGGGGACACTTGCGGACCAGTGGAAAGAGTTTTTCTACTGCGAGGCGATGGATAAAGACGTGATGGTCACAAAGGGCAGGAAGCGCACAAGTTCCCGTTCTTCCAACACAAAAGGAAATGATAACATTATTTCCAATGGCAGCGTGATCGCCGTGGCAGACGGTCAGTGCATGATCATTGTAGAACAGGGAAAAATCGTGGAAGTATGCGCGGAACCTGGTGAATTTAAATATGACACCTCCACGGAACCAAGTATTTTCACCGGAAGTCTTGGCAATGGTATCAAGGAAACGTTCAAGACAATCGGCAAGCGGTTTACTTTTGGCGGTGACACAGGCAAAGATCAGAGAGTGTATTACTTCAATACTAAGGAATTGATCGACAATAAGTTTGGAACGCCGAATCCAATTCCTTTCCGCGTCGTGGATTCCAAGATCGGACTTGACGTGGATGTCTCTGTCCGTTGCTCCGGTGTTTACTCCTATAAAATAGCCGATCCGCTGCTGTTTTACACAAATGTATGTGGCAATGTAGAACAGGATTATAGACGCAGCGAGCTCGACAGCCAGCTGAAAACAGAATTTATCAGTGCGCTGCAGCCAGCTTTTGGGAAACTCTCCGATCTGGAACTGCGTCCGAATCAGATCGTTTCCCACAACACAGATCTGGAGGAGGCAATGAACACTGCCCTTTCCGCTAAATGGAGCGAACTGCGCGGGCTGAAGGTAGTCAGCATCGCGCTCGGTTCTGTCACCCTGCCGCCAGAAGATGCGGAGATGATCAAGCAGTTACAGCGCACAGCGGTTTTGCAGAATCCCAATATGGCAGGTGCAACATTGGTAGGCGCCCAGGCCGATGCCATGAAAGCGGCGGCGTCCAATTCTGCCGGGGCGATGCAGGGATTCATGGGGATGGGAATGGCTATGAATGCCGGAGGCGGCATGAACGCACAAAGTCTGTTTGCGATGGGACAGCAACAGCAGGCGGCACAGCAGCAAATGCCTCAGCAACAGGCTCCGCAACAACCTCCGGTGCAGAAAAACACCTGGAAATGTGCCTGCGGCGCCGAGGCGACAGGGAAGTTCTGCCCGGAATGCGGTTCACCGAAGCCAGTAGAAAGCAACGGATGGGTATGCTCCTGCGGAGCGGTCAACAAGGGAAAATTCTGTTCGGAATGCGGTGCCAAAAAACCACAGGGAGCGCCGCTTTACCGCTGTGATAAGTGTGGCTGGGAACCGGAAGATCCTGCGCATCCTCCCAAATTCTGCCCAGAGTGCGGAGATCCGTTTGATGAAAACGATATTAGATAAGGAGACGTATAATGGCAGCAATACAAGAATACAAATGCCCGTGCTGCGGCGGCGCGATTGCCTTTGACAGTACGATACAAAAAATGAAATGTCCTTACTGCGACACGGAATTTGAGATGGAGACGCTGGCGAGCTATGACAGTGAATTGAGAGATGAACAGACGGACGATATGAACTGGCAGATGGATTCCGGAAATGAATGGCAGGAGGATGAACTTGGCACACTGAATGCTTATGTATGCCAGTCCTGCGGCGGCGAGATCACCTGCGATGAGAATACGGCAGCAACTTCCTGTCCGTTCTGCGGGAACCCGGTAGTCCTGACGGGACGCGTATCAGGCACATTGAAACCGGATTATGTGATTCCCTTTAAACTGGATAAAAACGCCGCTAAGGATGCCCTCAAGAGACATTATATGGGAAAACGCTTTCTTCCCAAAATCTTTAAAGACCAGAATCATATCGACGAAGTAAAGGGAATCTATGTTCCATTCTGGCTGTTTGACACTGACGCTGATGTCAATATGCGCTATAAAGCGACCAAAGTACGCTGCTGGAGTGACAATACCTACAATTATACAGAGACAAAGTATTATTCGGTGAGCCGGGGCGGACAGATTCAATTTGAAAGCGTTCCCGTAGACGGCTCTGTCAAGATGCCTGACGATCTGATGGAATCCATCGAACCCTTTAACTGTTCAGAAGCAGTCGATTTCCAGACCGCATATCTGGCAGGGTACCTGGCAGACAAATACGATGTGAACTCAGACCAGAGCGTGGAGCGTGCCAACGAGCGGATCCGGAAAAGCACAGAGGATGCCTTTTATGATACTGTCAAGGGTTACTCGTCTGTCACAAAGGAAGCCAGCAGTATCCAGCTGCAAAACGGCAAAGTATCCTATGCCCTTTTTCCAGTATGGATCCTTAACACCACCTGGAATGGCGGGAATTATCTGTTTGCCATGAACGGTCAGACAGGCAAGATGGTCGGCGATCTGCCCCTCGACAAAGCTGCGTATAGAAAATGGTTGTTTGGACTGACAGGAATCATAGGTCTTGGTTTGTTTGCCTTGTACTCCCTGATCTGTCTGCTGTGAGGAGGTGCGGTTGATGAAAACATTACATAAACGGTTGAATAATACATTTTTCGCACTGTTGTTTGCTGTTTACACAGTACTTTCTTTATCAGCAGTTTCCGTGATATCTGTGTCTGCGCAAGGCGATCTGCCAAGGCTTGTGGATGAAGCTGATCTGCTCACGGACAGCGAGGAATCCGAACTGTCAGACCTGCTCGATGAGATCAGTGAACGACAACAGGTTGATGTCGTGGTGGTTGCAGTCAACTCGATGGATGGTGCGACTGCCATGGACTACGCTGATGATTTTTATGATTATAACGGCTATGGTTTAGGAAGCGGGCGGGACGGAATCCTTCTTCTGATCAGTATGGAGGAAAGAGACTGGTGCATGACGACCCGCGGTTACGGCATAACGGCTTTCACTGACGCGGGGCAGGAATATATGAGCGAACAATTTGTGTCTGACTTAAGCCTGGGTGATTATGCGGCGGCGTTCACAAACTTTGCTAATCTGTGCGATGATTTCATAACAGAGGCGAAGGCTGGAACTCCCTATGATATTGACCATCTTCCAGATGAATCCTTTTCGCTGGTCGGAGGTCTCGTGCTGTCTTTTGGAATCGCGTTTATCATATCACTGATCGCGACAGGTATCATGAAAGGTCAGCTGAACTCAGTGTCCAGCCAGTCTGCGGCAAACAATTATATCAAACAGGGCAGTATGCAGCTGACAAAAAAGAGCGATCTGTTTCTCTACAAAAAAGTCAACCGCGTAAGAAAGCAGGAAAACAATAGTTCCAGCAGTTCGAGCGGTTCAAGCCATTCCGGCGGTTCCCGGACACATACCTCTTCTTCCGGAGCAACACATGGCGGGAGCAGCGGAAAATTTTAACCCGCGAAATCGAGCAGGGAAACCTTTCCCTGCTCATTTCCTTTCATTGTGCATTATAGGGCGTCACAACACGGTTCTTACCGTTCTGTTTCCCATAGTAGAGCCTGCTGTCCGCATGCTTGATCGTATCCTCAACAACACTTCCCACACGATGGCCTGCGACGCCGAGCGTCAGGGTACAGTGCAACTCCTGCCCGCGACAGCAAAATATGTGTTCCTCCACATCATGGCGGATTCTCTCCGCAGTCTCACACGTATGATCAAGCCTGTCATTGCTCAAGATCAGGATCTCTTCCCCGCCCCACCGGCATACATAGCCTTTGTCACTCACCTGCTGCTGCGCAATATGCGCGATTTCTTTTAACACCACATCGCCAAAATCATGTCCATAGGTATCATTCACCCGTTTGAAATTGTCTATGTCACACATGATCAGGCTGAAATCCTCCTCTGCCTTCAGCGCCTGGTTCAGAAAATCATGCATACTCCGCCGATTGTAAAGCCCAGTCAGCGGGTCAACGCTTGCCATATTGTCAAGGGCGACATTCTGACTGCGCAGCTGCAATGTAATTCTCTACATATCCCACACAAAGATCACAGTCACCATAAACAAAAACACAAAATTGCATACGGAATTGAATATATAAATCAATAACTCTGCAACTGCAGGAAGCTCCAACTGGAAAATCGATCCAACAAACATTGACAGACTGCGGCATGCAATAAAAGAGAGCGCTGCGATCAGGCCAAGCGCTGTCGCGATCACATACCGCCGCCCGCCTTCCAACAAGGTCGCACACATATAATACCCAAACGGAATCAAACCGATAATATACTGCGGAAATCCAAACCGCCACCCCACACAGATCGTGGCGATAAAGGAATGAATGATAATCTCCCAATAGGTCATATAAAACACCTTGATTATCTCGTGCTCATAACCGCGCTTGATAATATCAATGCATTTCATATAAACAGCCACACTGCCAACATTAAAAACAACCATTGGCCAGATATGCAGAGCAAGAAAAAACACAAACAAAACGATATGTACCATGCCAATGGAATAGATAATCAACTTGTACTTGAACCGCTCTGATGAAACCTGCTGACTCAGCATTTGCTTGATGTCGTTCAAATTCTTCATAGGTTATTTTTCCTTTGTCAGTTAAAATTATGATGTGTAAAAAACGATACTTACATGTAAATTATAGCGCATAGCAACGCTAAAGTAAATCAAAACTTCCGAATAGTTTCAAACACCATATAAGAACTGCAATGATATTGACGATGATGATTTCCAAATGTATAATCATACTATAAACCAGCTTTTTTGAAAGGAGATCCGATTATGGCATTACCAGAGGAAAAGATTTATACGCTTGAAGATATCTACGCTCTGCCAGACGGCGAGCGGGTAGAACTGATTGATGGACGCATTTACAATATGGCGCTGCCAAACCGCATTCATCAAAAAATTTCACACCAATTGGAATGGACAATTGAAAATTACATCCAAGGAAAAAAAGGCAGCTGCGAAGTTTACGCCGCCCCATTTTCTGTTTTTCTAAACAAAGATGACAAAAACTATGTCGAACCTGACATCTCTGTCATCTGCGACAAGAACAAGCTGGACGACAAAGGCTGCGCCGGAGCGCCGGACTGGATCATCGAGATTACCTCTCCCTCCAACCCAGAGACAGATTATGGGATCAAACTTTTTAAATACCGCACTGCCGGTGTAAGGGAATACTGGATCGTAAATCCCCTGAAACAGGCTGTTGTCGTTTATGATCTTGAACATGAACAGCTTTCGAATCTCTATTCTTTCGAGGACACGATTCCAGTTTGCATTTTTGAAGATCTGAGCATCTGCATTGCAGAGTTGTTAGACAAGTAACAATGACAGCCTGCATACTGAACAGCTGTGTACCGCGTTTGAGGATTATTTAAACAGCAGCGTAAAATAGAAATTATGGAGGGAAAACATGATGCAGACAGACCACCCCACTACTCATCATCCTGAGCATGAGCGCCAGCAGATCCACGATTTTTTTATAAAGCAGAACTATACTGCGCTTTATCAGACCTGTAGTGAGATAATTAATGATATGCTTATGATCAGCAGCCGCGAAGAATTTGAGGATTTCCTGGACTGTAATAATACTTTGGAGGAAGACATCTTCTGGCTGCACTATGCTGCTGCTCGTGGTGAAAGCCTGTTGATTTGCGGATATGACGAGGACGTGACAGAGAAAGTAACTTCTTTCCTGCAGCAAAAACTGCCTGAAAATATATTTAACACCATCGCCTCCGATTTGCATGATCTTTATGTATATTTAGGGACAAGAGATACGCTTGAAGAGAAAATCCGTTTGTGCAATCAGTCCTTATCCAGTTCTGAATACACACTTAAGTTGGATTACGATGAGACCTATTGCGCAGGAATCTACTTCCTGACGATCCAATCAAATTAAAATATATAGCAAGGAGAGATCATCCAATGGCCTTTGTGTACGACGAGGAAAACCAATGTTTTTCCATGGAAACAGACAACATACTGTTCAGTTGTGAAACATTCAATCCCATCTTCGAGATTGCTGCCAGCCAGCTCGAAAAAGAATACGAAAACAGACTGCCCTCGATTGCAGAATACATTGTCAGCAACACAGAATTTCAGGAAATCTACGGCGAGCTGTCCAGGGAGGAATTTCTGGAAATGCTCAAAGAAATGACCATACCCTGGATCTTCCTCCACGATACTGACTGTGGAACCATTGCGTACTGTGATGCAGACAATGTGATCGAGTTTGCATTTTCGGGGAACTTTGAGCGGTTTTATGATTTTAGCATTGACAGCTAATCCTGATCAGGTACGAAAAAGGGCCTGCAACAGTGGACACTCTGTTATCACTTCGTATCGCACCAGCCACATTTCCTCATTTCTTCCCGAAATGCACTCCTTCGTGGATACTCATCCTTGTACGATGTCATAAGTCTCTGAATTCTTCAAATGCAGGTAATTCTTCCTCTCCGTGCTGCATAATTGCTTCTAATGTGACTGCGTCCTCTTTTGCATTTACGATTATTCCATACAACGTTTCCGGGCGTCTTGCTGACGGTGTTGCATGATATGCGCAGTACGCCGTGTCAAGGATAAACCGTTTCAGGTCGCAGTTCAAAAGTTTATCCAACCACCGCGATACGCAGGCTCTATACTGCTGCCAAAATCCCCACTCTACTTCTCGATTCGTTCCATGATACAGGTATGCTCTTTCGTCTTTTTCTCATAGCTGATTCCCACGAGCAGGATCTCGCCATAATAATCTTTGAGCGAATCAGGATATCTCTTTTCCTGGATCTGGGCGATCGCCGCATTGGCGCTTTGATTCCATTTCAATTCCACAACGATGACCGGTCTTTGCGGATATTTCGGCAGCGGCAGATAGACTATATCTGCAAAACCTTTTCCGCCCGGAAACTCGCGGATTGGCCTCTGATAGTACGCAAACGAAGCAAGCAATGTGATCATGACTGTACAGCTCAGCGAATTTTCATCATTGTACTCGATACTGGAAATAAAACCATCATGCACCTTCTGCACCAGTTCCGCAACCCGCTCCTGTTCCAGATCCAGCACTGCTTTCAACGCTTCTTTCGAGTATTTTAAAAATTCAGAAAGTGTGTCACTCTGGTCATTTTCCATATACCGATAAAAGATTTCCCTGATTTCCTTGTTTGGCACATACGCCTCCTGGGTGTCAGCATCATACGCAAAATAGCCCAGATGAATCAGGGTTGTAATGATCTGGTCCTTGTCGCGGAACGTATACATATCATTTCTGCAGCCAAACACATTGACAGGAACCCGGTTCCCGGAAAGCATCTGAATGACAGCTTCCCTCAGACCATCAAAATCATGCTCGATCAGACTCCGTATATCTTCGTAGGTTCCCGTCTCCGTCCAATACTGCTGAAACCTTTTGCTCTCCACCGCCCGCACCACTGACAGGGGATTGTACACTTCCATACCGCTTAGACAATATCCGTCATACCAATACTTCATTTCTTCCGCCGACACCCCATGCTTTTCACAGAGCTCCTGCACTTCCTCCTCGACAAAGCCGATGTCTCCGCCCAAATCTCTTGCATCGAGCATCGTATATTCGTCAAAATTGTTCACAGCGGACTGCCCTTTTGCACGCACCATCGGCAGGATTCCTGTCAAATACGCCAGACGGATGTAATCCTGCGCCTCGGCATTTTTGAACATCATCCGCAAAAACTCAATGTAATCTAATCGCTCCCTGCTGTCTTCCGCAAGCTCCCGGATCGGATAATCCCACTCGTCGAAAATAATCACAAATTCATTCCCTGTCTCTGCATTGATGATCGCCAGCGCAGTCGAGACAGCCATTTCCTCACAAACCAAATCAGGATACTCATTCTGTAACTCCCTTAAAATATTTTGTCTGATATAATGATTGGGATTCTTCTCCATATCCGCCGCTTCCACAAACTGCGCCTGTACATCCATAAAAATCGTATCGTACTGATTCAGATTTTCTAAAAATATCTCATCTTTCTCACATTTCAAAGGCGTAAACAACTCTCTCGAATCCGCCCCCTTGCTGAAATAGGCCACAAGCATATGCGCCGTGATCGATTTCCCAAAACGGCGCGGACGGCTGTTGCAGATGAATTTTTGATCATCATCTTTCTCCAGCAGCTTGTTGATGATTCTGGTTTTATCCACAAAATACTTCGACTTTACAAATTTTGAAAATTTCTGATTCCCTCTATTTAAATATCGTCCCATATTCTCCACTCCTGTTCATACCGCCCATTTCACCGATTTATCAATATTATATCCCATTTCCACTCATTCTGCAATTAAAGTTTGGCTGTTGAAAAATTGACTACAACATGACAAACGGCTATATGTTCCATCCTGCAGGAGAATGAAAAGGTTCTGACAGAGCTGATCTGCTCGCTGCTCCATCTAAAACGTGCAAATTCACCCTCAATGTGTTAAACTTGAATCAGATACACCTGACAACCAATGAAAATAAAGCCTATGGGATCGATTACTGAGCCAGGCTCAGGCTCAATCAGGATACCGCCGTCCGCTATTGGTGCGAAGCCCGCGAAGACGGCGAGCGTATTCCTCATAGTCCATAGCAAAAGCAGACCATTTGGTCTGCTTTTGTCATTTCATTTAATCCAACGCTTTTTCAATCGATTCAATCACGATCCGCAACGCTTTCAAGCGTGCATAACGCTTGTCATTCGATTCCAGGATATGCCACGGCGCATAGGTGGTGTTTGTCTTTTGCAGCATTTCGTTCACTGCGCCTTCATACAGATCCCACTTCTCCCTGTTGCGCCAGTCCTCCTCTGTGATCTTCCACTGCTTTGCTGGCGTATTCTGGCGCTCGTTGAAACGGGCAAGCTGTGTGTCCTTGTCGATCTGCACCCAGAACTTGATGATGACTGCGCCCCAGTCCGCAAGCTCTTTCTCGAACTCATTGATCTCATTATACGCCCGCTGCCAGTCATTTTCCCTGCAGAATCCTTCCAGACGCTCAACCATGACTCTTCCATACCATGTCCGGTCAAAGACAGCGATATGCCCTGTCTTGGGAAGACGGTTCCAGAATCGCCAGAGATAATGTCTCGCCTTCTCATGCGGCTCCGGGCTTGCAATCGGATGCACCTCAAATCCCCTGGGATCCAGCGCTTCGGTAATCCGCTTGATGTTACCGCCCTTTCCTGCCGCATCCCATCCTTCATATGCAATGATTACAGGTACTTTTTTGCGATATAATTTGTTGTGCAGATGCCCCAGCTTCTCTTGCAGCGCATCCAACTCCGCACGGTATTCTTCCTGTGTAACCGCCTTGTCCAGATCAATCTCATCCAGCTTTGGAATCGCTTCCAGCGGAAATACATTCTGCAGCAGGGGCACTGCCATTGCGCTGTTTTTCAGTGCGGTATCAATTCCGCTGACCAGCGTCTCCATCACCTGTAGCTGCGCCCATTTTCTGCTCTTCGCATCGATGATATACCATGGGTCCGCAGGCGCATTGGTATCATTCAGATAACGGTCAAACACCTGGAGGCATTTGTCATAGTGCCTGTTCTGCCAGCTGTCCTTCTCACCTACACGCCAGCTGGTATTCTTATCCGCTTTCAGCGCATCAATTCTCTTCTTCTGCTCCTTCTGGCTGATCTGGAAAAAGAACTTCATCACCAGATATCCGTTATCGGTCAGCTGGCGCTCAAACCGCCGGACGCTCTCAATCTTTTTCTTGTACTCCTTCTCCTTGAGCGTCCCTTCCAGGCACTCCTGTGTCACCTCATCCATCCAGCCGGAATCCAGGAACATAAACTTTCCCGCCTCCGGAATCTTGACAAAATGACGGTAAAGAAACGGCTTTCTCCGCTCCTCTGACGTTGGCACATCCATCGCCGCTACCTTGAAAAAGCGCGGATCGATGTTGCGGATCACCTTTCCAAGCACGCTTCCCTTTCCAGCCGTCCCCCAGCCCTCAAACAGCACGAGCACCGGCAGACCGCGCTCCTTGATCATCATCTGTTGACTGGAGAGCTTCTCATTTGCTGCCTTTAACCGCTCCTCCAACTCCGCTTCCTCCGGCCTTTGCGGCTTATTCCAATTTTCCAGCATACCCCGTTCTCCTTTCCATTATAAAACATTTTTCAATAACACCCATTGGTCAACACGCAATCCCAAAGACATTCCCCGACGATCCTTAATTTACCATCAGCAAATAAATCATCGTAAGTCCCAGTCCCACACAGAACATAAACAACCCGAACGACAGACTGCGCTCAATAATCCGGAAATTCTCAAAGAAATCTGTCCCTTTCATCGCAAGTTTGTGCTCATAATTTTTCGGCTCATAGCCCTCTTTTCGCATCACTGCATAGTACAGCAGCCGCACGCGCTCCATGGTGTATCCGATGCGGTGCGTCACACGGTTTCCTTCCGGCAGTTCATACGGAAGCGCCCTGTCGCTGTAAACCGTCTTTCGCAGGATAACGACAGCTGTATCCACAATACTGTCCAAAATTCTTGCAATAATCCCCAATACAAACGGTACTGCTGTGTAAAACACTGCCCGGTACACATATTTCTCCATATTGAGCCATGCCGGAAAGATCTCGTGGTATCCCTCTTCTTTATTATGTGAAAAAACACCGCGCAGCATCATAACGCGTACTACGAGGAAGTATACAACCACACCGACCGTTATGGAAATCAGCGCACCCGACAGATTCTCCAGCGAATAATAAGGAATATTCTCCTGCTGATGTTCCAGCAACGCACTCAATCCAAATCTCACAAGCCCATATTCTGCGA
This sequence comes from Lachnospiraceae bacterium UBA7179, assembly GCA_002491195.1. Lineage (GTDB taxonomy): Bacteria > Bacillota > Clostridia > Lachnospirales > Lachnospiraceae > COE1. Next base: position 10,777 of record DKVL01000048.1, on the reverse strand, counting down.
TCGGCTTTGCCACATAATTGGGCAGCGCCCCAATAAAAGGAATTGGCAGCGCACAGACAGCGATCGCAAATTTACTTGGCATCGAAGCATATTTTTTCCTGGCCTCATACGACTCCTGCACCTTCCTGTCACTGTTTTTTTCTACAAAAAGCACCACAAACAGCTTCGTCATATAAGCGACAGTCAGTCCTCCCGAAAACAGAAACAGGATTTCCACCACTCTCATCATCGCAGATGTCGCAGAAAGCATAGGCTCTATGAAACTCCCCTCTGCAAGGGATAGCAATGCACCGTATTTGGCGATGCTCTCATGCAGAAGCGTCTTGCTCACATACCCGTTCAGCAGCGGAATCCCGCCCACACCAGCAGCCGCCAGCAGAAATGTCACCAGCAAAAACGGCTTTTTGCGGCCAAACCCCCGTATCTGATTCAACTCATAACTACCCACCTGCATAACGATCACACCTGCCACCATGAAGAGTACAAGTTTCACCAGCGAATGATTCAGCATATGAAGACACGTACCGTTGACCGCCATACCAAACGCTTTCGTAATCTCCGCAATATTTTCACTTTCCATATACCATTCGTTTATTCCTACTCCCCAGCTTGCATCAACATCCCGCATACCGCTCGCAATCACCAGACATTCCGCAAGCAGCGACTGCATACCCACGCCTGTCAGGATAAATCCAATCTGCGACATGGACGAGTACGCGAGCGTCGTCTTGAAATTACTGCTCATCACGCCCCTGATCCCGCCAAGCACCATTGTGACAATACCGATCATCAGGAGAAACACGCCCCAGCTGCCCTGCATTGGAAGCACATCAAGCGTCACCAACAGAATGCCAAAGATACCTGTCTTGCTCAAGATCGCCGACAAAAGCGCCGTCGCGGGCGCAGGCGCCTCTGTATACGACTGCGGCAGCCACACATGCACTGGGAAAGCGCTTGCCTTTGCGCCAAATCCCACAAACATACAGCCCGCCGCTACAAAAAGCCATGTGACATCGGCCTTACTGCCACTGTTCACCATCGCCACAGCATTTTCATACATCCCGTCAAATGAGAGCGTCCCGAGACGACTATATACCATAAAAACTCCCATCAGGATCGCCATGCCGCCCGCGATCGCAATCCCCAGATAAGTCCCCGCCGCATACAGCGCCTCCCTCGTCTGCCTGTGCGCCACCCACACGAACGAGGTAAAGGACATGATCTCAAAGAAAAAGAACAGCGTAAACAAGTCTGCCGCATAGAAAATCCCCATTGTTGCGCCTAACGTCAGCAGATTAAAAAGATCATATTTTATGACATGGGTGTCATTTTTCATATACTCATACGAAAACAGCGATGTCACAAGCCATGCAAACGCTGTCAGCACGCCAAAGATTCCGCGAAATCCCGAGTACATGAAATGAAGCCCGAGGCCGCCCACCCCCGGGACACCATAAATATCCATCGGAATCCCCCGCAGGTCACAGACCACCAGACTCAGCGCTGCCGCAAGCTCCACTGCGCTTGCAAGAATCATGATTAGCGCGCACGCCTTTTTCTTCTCTCTCGTCTTCACATGCGACACCAGCCAGAATACAGCGCACAGCACAAAAGGAAAGAGCACTATCCAAAAAGTATCCCTCATATTCAATTGCCCCCTTCCTATATCATCCCCGATGCCCCGAACAACCGAAAGAAATTCACGATCGGCTCATTGTACACACCAAACACAACCATCAGAATCACAAACAAACACAGCGGCAGGAGCATTCTCCAATCCGGATCGTGGATATCGTCATGCAGCGTACTGTAGTCAAAATCATTCCCTGGAAAATACGCCCGAATCACAATACTAAGCATATATATTGCTGTCAGGAGCGCCGAGATCAGCAAACCTCCCACGCCCACAACCGCAAGCATATTACCGCTCGCAAAGGCAGCTTTCGCAAGATGCCACTTTGACACAAAACCGCACAGCCCCGGCACACCCATCAGCGCAAACGCAGAAATTGTAAAAATCCTAAAAACTTTCGGCATCTTCCTCGCCATGCCGTCAATCTCATAGACATAATTGATATGCGCCTGTGTGATCATCGCGCCCGCGCAGAAGAACGAGCAGATCTTCATCACACCATGAAAAACCATATGGCACAGCGCTCCAGTCAGCCCAAGCGGCGTCATGATCAACACGCCAAACAGAATATATGACAGATTGGATATCGTCGAGAATGCAAGCCGGCGCTTGATGTGCGTCTCCTTCACCGCCATGCTGCACCCGTACACAATCGTAAAGATGACAATACACATCAACAGATATTGTGCCCAGGTTCCCCGCAGAAAATCTGCACCATAACTAAAGTACGTCAGACGCATAATCGCAAACGCCCCCGACTTCACGACTGCTACCGCATGCAGCAGTGCCGTAACCGGCGTCGGCGCCACACCCGCCTGTGGGAGCCATGCATTAAACGGGCATACCGCCGCCTTGACGCCAAACCCCATAAACGCCAGCACATACACAAACAACAGCAGATCCTTCTTATCTCCAATCTGTGACAGATTCAGCACGCCGCCATATGTAAAGGCAAGGCTGTCCTCATACACCACCAGGAAAATCAGACCGATAAAAGCAAATGCCGCGCCGCCAAGCGAATAGTAGAAATACTTGCGGCTAGCAAGCACCGCCTCCTTGGTGAGCGTGTGCATGACAAGCGGAACCGTCACCAGCGTCAGCAGCTCATAAAAACAGTACATCGTCAGCATATTGCCAGACATGGAAATACCGAGTGTCACGCCATATGTCGCCGTATAAAACAGATAGAAAATATTCTCATGAACGCGCCCGTTATGTTCATGTTCCATATACGGAAAAGAATACAGTGTCGCAAGCGGCCAGAGCGTCGACACAAGTCCCGCAAATATAATACCCATCCCGTCTAATTTGAATGAAAAATCAAGCTTTGCTCCAGCAAAATTGATCACCCTGATCAACTCCGTAGGGCCTTGCCACAGCAGCACATAAGTCAGCAGCGTATTGATCAGCACATAGGCAAAGATATAACATTGCTTCTGCCGCTGATCCTTAAACTTCAAAAACTGTAACAGCAGACCGCCCACAAAAGGAAGCAGTATCACAGTAAGCATCAGACCTAAAATCATTTGAGATCCCCTCCCTAAAATAAACTGGCAGCAATACCGTTTTGTATCAGATCGATCAACGGTGTAGGATACAGTCCCAGCACCAGCGTGACCGCAGCCAGGATCACGATCGGCACCAGCATCAACGGCTTTGGCTCCTTATAGTCACTCCGCACTGCGTCATAATCCGGTTCCATCAGGAAACCACGGATACTAAGCGGAAGCAGATACCCTGCTGTCAGAAGCGCCGAGACCAGAAGCGCAGCCGGCCCAACCCAGGAAAGTCCCGCTATCCCGCTCTCAAGACACCCTGTCGCCAGATACCACTTGCTGATGACACCGCTCGTGGGGGGAATCCCGATCAGTCCCAGAGAGACAATCGTATAAGACCAGAACAAAATTGGCATCTTCTTCCCAAGCCCCATAAAATCGTTGACTTTTGTCCGCCCAGTCGTAAAAATCAAAGCCCCGGCCGACAGAAACAGGGCGCTTTTAATCACCGCATGAAACACTACGTGCAGCAGACTTCCTGTCAATGCTGTCGCATTCATCATCGACAACCCCAATAAAATATAGGAAAGGTTCGATACCGTCGAGTAGGCAAGCCGCTTTTTCAAAATTTTTTCTTTAAACGCAAGCGATGATCCCATCAAAAGCGTCACGACCGCAAGAACCGCCCACGCTGTCTGTACCCATGTACCGCGCAGAAAGTCCGGTCCGACATAATAATATACCACCCTGATGATCGCAAAAACACCAGCCTTTACAATAATGCCCGACAGAAAAGCCGATGCAGGCGCCGGCGCGATCGGATGCGCCGTCGGAAGCCACGCATGAAGTGGAAAACATCCCGCCTTCACGCCAAAACCAATGATCATCAAGAATACCGCGATCAGACAAAATTCTTTGTTCCCCGACCAGACAACCGCATCCATGTCAAGCCTGCCGCCCGGCGTAAAATCCATCATGTGTGCATTCAATTCGCCGGTAAAAGGAAATCCGCGCCACACAGGTGCGTCCACATAAGCGCATTTATATAGGAAATAAATCCCAAAGAGCGCCATATAAGCGCCGCAGAACGAGTAAAACAGATATTTCAGCGCCGCCATCACCGCCTCTTTGGAACCGGAATGAATCACCAGCGGCATCGACGCGAGTGTCATAAACTCATAAAACAGATACAGCGTCACAAGGTTTCCCGAAAAACACAATCCCATCAGCACGCCAAAGGTAATCAGATAAAAACTGTAATATCGCTTCTCGTTTTTCTCATGTGACATATAGACAAAAGAAAAAAATCCCACCAACAAAAATACCAGCACCACCATACCAGCAAACAGTCTGCCAAGTTGATCAATCTCAAAATACACCGGAATCTCGTCCACCAGCCGAAACAATACCAGCACATTCCCGGCTGCACCGCTGATCGCATACACAGCCAGAAGCGCACACACGACAAATGACACCCCTGTCGCCTTCAGGAGAACTGATCTGTCCGCAAATATTTTGTCTGGCAGAAACAGTAAGACTCCTCCCGCAATAATGGGCAGGACGATCGAAACTAAAATCATGTAATTCATATACAAATCCTCCATTCCCATTCTATCCAAACATTGCCAGACCGCTTGTGATCCAATCGACAATCGGTTGGGAACAACAGCCCAGTATCACATTCAATATCACCATACACACCAGCGTGATATTGTACAGCGGGTGCTCTCTTAAGCTGATCGCTGCCGCCTCGCCAGCCTGCGTTTTCTTCGCCTTTTTATTCACAGGCGTATAGATGCAGATTACGGTTTTCATGAAATAGATCGCGTTAAGCACTGTACTGATCGCCAGACAGATCAGCGTCGGCAGCATCTTTGCCAGACTGTTCTGCACTGCCGCCTCCGCGAACAGCACCTTGCTGATAAACCCAGAAAACATCGGAATACCAACCATAGAACACGCGCCAATCGCAAACGCGGCACCCGCCGCCGGATTGCGGTAACCGCTGCCTGTCAGAGCGTCAAATTTTTTACTTCCTCCCGATGCATCTGTGAGTCCCACGCCTGCGATAAACAGGAGCGATTTCGTCGAGGCATGCGACAGAATGTGAAAAATACTCGCCACGATCCCAAAGGACGTGCCAAGCCCAAGCCCCATATAGATATAGCCAATCTGCGCCACTGATGAAAACGCGATCATACGCCGGATATCGTTCTCCAGAATCGCATTGACAGAGCCCATGATCATGCCCAGAAGCCCAAACACAAACAAAATATTGACAATCTTTGAGTCCACGATAAGCTCAAAACCAACCACGCGGAAAAAGATCTTGATCAACAGAAAAATGTATCCTTTTGACACCAGACTTGACAGGATCGCCGCACTCGACGCCGTCGAGTATCCATACGCGTCCGGCAGCCAGGTGTGAAACGGATAGAGCGCACTCTTGATGGCAAGTCCGACCACCACCATACCAATCGAAGCGATCAGCGGGACATTGTAAGTTCCCTGCGCATAGACATACGCGACACTGTCCTTGATATTGCTCATCAGCAGATGCCCTGTGATATCATACAAAATACAAAGTCCCATCAGCAGCAGACCAGAGCCCAGGGAAGCCATGATCATATAGCGCGTCGCCGCCTCGATCGTCCGCCCGCTCTGCGTGATCATGATCAGGCCGCACGCGCTGATCGTATTGATCTCCACGAAAACATATGCCGTAAAAAGGTCATTGGTATAGATCAGCGCAAGCAGGGAACTCAGCAGCAGATTGATCATAATATAATACAGATTAACCTTCGTCTCCTCGATCTCCGCGTCAATATGCTCTTGTCCGCCCTTCAGGGAAAACAGCATGATCAGGCAGAAGAAGAGCGCCATGCCAGCTTCGAGCACCCCTGCCCGGATCTCATTTCCCCACGGTGCCGGAAAATGTCCCATCATAAATGTATATGGTTCCCCCCTGCCGAGCATGTACACGAACAGAACAGCCGACATGACAGTGATCGCCACGAGAATAAAGGTATTCCACAGACGCGCCACCTTCTTGTTCATGATGGACGTGAGCACACCCGAACCAAGCGACAGCAGGATACTGAAAAATGGAAAATTCTGTACAAAATCCATCATTGATCCTCCTTTTTCATCATAGTGGAGATCTCATCCATATCCAGTGTGTGATATCTTCTGTAAAGCCGGATCGTCAGCGAGAGCATCAGTGCCGTCACTGATACCGACACCACGATACCTGTCAGCACAAGCCCGCTCGGCACTGGATTAATATACGCTTCCACACTTGTGATATTATCCACGACGATCGGTGCCATTCTTCCCGCGATAAATCCCTTCTCCGCAAGGAAAAGATAAGTCGCTGTATCCATAATATTCAAACCGATGATCTTCTTGATCAGATTTTTCTGCAACAGTAAATTCGAAAAACCGATACCAAACAAAATCATGGCGATCGCTTCCCCATAATTTGCAAGCAAATTTCCACCCATCTGTCAAAAGTCCCCCTTTTCTAAAAGCCACCTTTGCGAAACATCGCATAAAATGCATACATTGTACAGGCAACCACCAGTCCAACACAGATATTTAACGGAAGGATCAGTCCTGAACTTAAGATTGCTCCCGGCGTTCCAAGCGGAATTCCTGTCTCGAGATGATGCGCACCACAGTAGAAAGAATATGTCTTTGCAAGACAGTAAAATAAGAGCGCTACAAAACAGATCCATTTATAAGTCTTCTGCGTAAAAAATCGCTCAATCTTCTTAAAACCAAACGCATTGACGTACAGAATCAATCCAGAGCCAATGATCGCGCCGCCAGAAAAACCACCGCCCGGTGACAGATGTCCATTTAAAATGACATAAATTCCAAAAATAATAATCATCGGTACCAGAAAAAACGCCACTTTCTGCAAAATAATATCATTTTTCGGCTCATAGAGACGGTCGTTCTCCTCCTCTTTCTGCTTCGACCGATTGTCAGCACGCAGCAGGATCAGCACCGTACACGTTGCAATAAAAAGCACATTCGACTCACCAAGCGTATCAAACGCACGATAGTCCAAAATCATACCTGTGACAATATTGACCGCTCCAGTGTCCTTCATCCCATCCTCAATGTACTTCGTCGCAACCTCATTGTTGTCCGGGTTTGCTGCATTTCCCACAGGCGGCAGATAGGATACTACATAAAGCAGGATCGCAATCAGCGTAAATACAAAAACAACTGAAATAGCACGATACCATTTCGAAAAAATCTGAAGCTTTTTATTATGCTCAATATCATAAATATTTCTTTTCAGGATCGCCTCGTCGTGAACCCTCTGTTTCATCGTTTTGACATCCTCGGCGAAAGGTTTCTGAGGCTTTAGTTCCACCCTGCCGATATAGGGATCCTTCTCGCCCCGATACCAGCGCCTGATCTTAAACGCCTTGGTTTTCCGATATTCCTCTTCCGACAATAGACGGCTCATTTGGTTTCCCCCCTTTTATCCGAAACATTCTTGTGCGGATGCTTGTCCACTTTGTCCTCATCGAGCGCAATGATCGCATGAATCTTTTTGAGCGTGACAAAAAACAGGATACTTGTGATTCCGGCGCCAACTGCGGCCTCCGTGATGGCAAGATCCGGCGATTCCAACAGAATCCATATAATGGACATGATCAAACTGTAGGACATAAAGATAATGATCGAGTTGAGCAAATTCCGGGAAAAGCTCACCGAAATCGCACACACAATCAAAAAGATAAACAGCACAATCTGAAATACTTCCATATGTCAACCTCCATAAACCACTACGCTTTCTCAAGCGGCCGTAACCTCTATTTCATTCCCCTTATGTCGCACTCTTTGCCCAGATCCTCGTTGGTCGCCACCTCAAAGCGCGACAGCATATGGGATGCCACCGGGGATGCAAACCACAAAAATACAACGACGAGAACCATTTTCAGCGATGTAAAATTCAAACCGCACAAGATGATCAGCCCCAGCATACTCAGCGCGATCCCAAGCGTATCTCCCATCGCAGCTGCATGCATTCTGTTTAGCACATAGCCAAATTTAAACACACCGAAAAGCTCAATCCCAAATACAATCATTCCGCAAAGAATCAACACAATTCCCACAAAAAACCTAATCCACAGTAGTGCTGTCATGGCTTTCCTCCTCCTCTTTCTTTTTGCGCTCTGCGTACACACCCATGTACACCTTCGTCAGCAGCGTTACTGCCAGAAATGAGATCATGGCATAGATGATACAGATATCCACGAGATATCCCTCATCCATCTTCACTGCCAGAATGGCAATAATAACCATTGTCATCGTTCCCATCATATTGATTGCCACAATGCGGTCTGCGATCCGCGGTCCCCTGATCGCGCGGATCAGACACAGAACTACCATGGCTGCCAACACAATCGGAAAGATTGTCATAACAATTCCAAACGCTGATTCCAGCGCGATATTTCCACTGTGCATACGAAAACCTCCTTACCCATATGAATTTGTGTGTCATCAAGCTTCTATCTTCTCCAGAAGTCTCACAAATACAGAAGACTCGATCCCCTCTGCCAGCGTCTTGTCAAGGCAGTGCACGATAAACTTGTCCCCCTCAACTGCGACTGTGATCGTTCCAGGCGTAAGTGTGATCGAGTTCGCCAGCAGAAACCGCGAAGTATCACTCTTAAAATGCGTCTCAAACTCGATCAGTACCGGCTCCACAACCCTGCCCGCAGAGCAGATCAGTTTCATGGTTGCAAAATTCGCTATGATGATCTCTTTAACCAGATGATACAGATATTGCAACAGATAACCGCCCTTTTTCAGATACCCTATTTCCTTCCTGGGACTAAAGTCCATAAATTTACAGATAAACCAGTATACTGCCGCAGATATCACCAGTCCAAAGATCACGATCTCCGTTGTGATACGCCCGTTAAAGATGATCCACAGCAGAAAAAGGATAACATACATCTTTCAAACCTCCTATCCCAATATCGGAATAATTAACACGATAGAAACCAACCATGCCTTTTACCGACAGATAATATATTTGTAAATTGGATTTCCCATTGATGAAAATTTTTCCTCATACTCCGTCATAACATTTCCCGCAAGCATCCTCTCATCATGGTGCAGATCCCTTGTCACCGCCTCGATCTTCCACCCCGCAGCCGCAACCTCCTCCAGTGCGAAATCAAACAGATCCACATTGTCCGTCTTAAACTCAATCCGCCCGTCCGCCGCCAGAATCTCGTGATACCGTGCAAGGAACTGCCGCGATGGAAGACGTCTCTTGGCGTGCCTGTCCTTCGGCCACGGATCCGAGAAATTGAGATAAATCCTCGCGACCTCTCCCTTACCAAACACCTCGCAGATCTCCTCGGCTTCCATACGAACCAGCCGCAGATTGGCAAGTTCCTGCACCTCCATCTTCTGCACCGCACGCAAAAGTACTGTCGAATACTTTTCGATCCCTATATAATTGATATCCGGATTCGCAGCCGCCAAATCCATCATGAAACGGCCCTTTCCCATACCAATCTCAATGTGGATCGGGTGCTCGTTTCCAAACACTTCGCTCCATCGCCCTTTCTGCGTGGCAGGCTCATGCACCACAAAACGGCTCTCCGCGATCGCTTCCCGCGAGCCGGTTACATTCCTAAGTCTCACTATCGTTCTCCCTCAATCTGTCATTCTGAATCATTGTCATCGTACTGTCATTTGCTCCGTTCCAGCAGCATGTTTCGCGTTACAGTCCGGCAAGGGTGGACTGTAACATCATCGCTACTATTTTACACCCTATGTTTCTGTTTGTATATTATTAATTTCACCAAATTTTCATAAAATTCATATTTTTTGCACAATTGTATACATTTTAATATAGCGGCCTCACTTCCCTACGTAATCGAACAGGGAAGAAATCGGTACAAATGCCAACCATAAAAACTTTAGAAAATATTTTAAAAAATATTTTTGAGCAACAATAAAAGTCTGTAACTGCTTTAAACCCTTACAGCTACAGACTTTTATGAGAGCGATAGACGGGGCTCGAACCCGCGGTCTCGACCTTGGCAAGGTCGCGCGTTACCAACTACGCCACTATCGCACATATTATTGTCTACACAAGACTTTTATATTTTACATGATGTGAATGCATTTTGTCAACCACTTTTTCAGATTTTCAAAATTATTTTGCTTCCATGCAGAGCGGTGATACTCACTTTTAATATATTATCATTCAATCCCGATTTTGTCAATAAGAAATTTCAAAGCTGTGCCTTTTTAACTAAATCACTGTCATTCATGGCTAATTCTAACAGACGGCTTAACACTGCTCTATATCCTTCCCCAAAAGAGTGTGCTTTGTCCATATTTTCTTTACAAAGTTCCAAAGTAACCACTGCTTTAGTTTCTTTATCAATTGCCGCTTTTCTATAACGCCGCATCTGTTCCAAAGACAATTCCGGAGCGTCTTCATCATAAACAGGTGCTCTTTTCGCAGCTTCCCTGATTTCCTGGCGCTGTTCTTTGGTTGGTTCCTGCCCTTTATAAATCTGAATGCCGGCTGTCATAATAAAATCTCCTTTCCTTAAAGGATTTCCCTCAAGGCAACAAAAAAGCGGGTGATGGGAATCGA
>DKVL01000088.1 GCA_002491195.1 Lachnospiraceae bacterium UBA7179 | reverse complement strand
TTCAAATTTGCTCATTTATAGTAATTTACTTAAATATGTACTTTCATAGTGGAAATGCATTGCCAATCGTTCCAGAGTGATAGATTGATAATTATGGATCAGGTATTCCAGGATGGCCGGCATCAGTGTTTTGGCAGTTTTTTCTTTGCGGCTGGAATAAAAATGATAAGTACTTTCTGTGCTCCGGATAATATTGGCATAAAAAATTTGCAGATAATTGTTAAACAGAATACTGGAATAAGAATCTTTTTTCATAAATTCAGCAAATAGATGTTGGATAATACTTCGTATATCTTTGGTTGGTGAAATCATGAAAAAAATACCTTCTTTCTGGTTCTGGAACAAGGCCCTTCTAAAAAAGTCAGATACAATATTTTCCTGATACAAAAGAGCATGAAAATTGTTCTTGAAATGTGCTTTATTAGAAAGAATGGTAATGATAAAGTCTTCTGGTCTGGTAAAAATGGAATAGGGAGTACAGGGAGGCAGTATGCAAAGCTCGCCGGCCTGCATTGTGCGCTTTCCATGTTCTGTTGTAAGGACACAAGTTCCCTCCAGGACATAAAAAACTGCAACGTATTCAATAACAAAGAACTGATTATCCGCATAACAGGATTCCAAAGAGATTTGCACGTTGTTTTTTGTTGCAAGATAGGTAATATTATCTGCAGTATGATGTTTGACATCAAGAACATCAGATAATGGAATCGGAATCTGGCAGATCATTTTCCTCAAATCCCTGTAATTTTTTAGATTCCATGTTAAAAAGTCAGGAGTTGCCGGAATTCCATATCTGTGGGATCCTAAGGAAACTAATCGTTCTACGGCATCCTGAAAACTGATTCCTTCTCCGCTTTTTTCGAAAACGGACTGCTTTATTTTTTGTACTTGACCGAACAATACATAATTATATTCGGATGTTCTCATGGTAATTCTCCTTGTGGATAAGCACTTTTTACAGATATATAATAACAAAAAATCTCGGAAATGTGAACGGATTTTATCAGGTATTCGAAAAAAAATTGTTGTATGATAATGTTACAAAGAAAAAAACAGAAGGAGATTTGATATGAAGGTACAAAATTTTGACAGAAACTGGGAATTCTCTTATTCCACCGGGACGGCATACTTGGATGCAAAAGGATTTGCTTATAAAGAACAGGTTGATCTGCCTCATGATTTTATGATTGGAACAGAAAGGACACCAGACAGCAGGACAGAAGGAGCAGGCGGATTTTTTCAGGGAGGAATCGGAACATATGAAAAAAATTTTTTGATACCAACAGAAGGGATAGGGAAACAATTCCTGCTTTTAATTGAAGGTTCCTATGGAAATACTGAAGTTTGGATTAATGGGAATCTGGCAGCGATGCACCATTATGGTTATACAGAGTTTTTTGTGGATTTAACAAATTGGCTGAAATATGGAGAGGAGAATAAGCTGAAAATTGTGGTTGAGAACATAACTCTTCCAAACAGCCGTTGGTATACAGGAAGCGGTCTTTATCGTCATGTCCGTCTTCTGGAGGGAGAACAGGTCTATCTGGCGCCCTGGTCAGTATTTGTCCGGACGCCTGATCTTGAGAACATTCATGTAGATGCAGTTATCACAAATATAGGGGAAGAAAAAGAACATACAATCGTACTAAAAGTACGAAATCAGGAGAGAGACGAGGTCATCAGGGCAGCACAGCAGATCGTGTGTCAAAAAGGGGAGACCACATGTAGTTTTGACCTGCATGCAGAGGGAATGGTGGCATGGAGTCTGGAGACGCCATATCTTTATACTGTGGAAATATCTGTATTAGAAACAGGGGAAAGCAAAGAAGTAAGTTTTGGAGTCCGAACAATTGCATTTACAAGAGAAGAAGGATTTCTACTGAATGGAAAACCAGTGAAACTCCAAGGTGGATGTATTCATCATGATAACGGTGTAGTGGGAAGCCGCGCGTATTCTGCAATGGAAGAACGGAAAGTACGTCTTTTAAAGGAAAGTGGATACAATGCAATCCGAACCAGCCACAATCCTATGAGTACCGCGCTTTTGAATGCGTGTGACCGTCTGGGAATGCTGGTAATGGATGAAGCGTTTGACCAGTGGAGGGCAAAGAAGAATTACGGCGATTATCATTTGTATTTTGAAGATCACTGGCAGGAGGATCTGGGCTCCATGATTATGAGGGACCGGAATCATCCTTCAGTAATCATGTATAGTATCGGCAATGAGATCGGGGAACGTGACGGCAGTGGAGATGGAGCAAAAATATCTCATGAATTGTGTGAATATGCAAGAAAAATGGATCCCACAAGAGCGATAACGAACGGCGTATGCGCGATATTTCTCGATGCCAAAGAGTTTGGCGGCATTATGGCGAATATCTTTGGCAGTGGCGAATCTGTTGATTTTGACAGTATTCCGGATGAAATAAAGGAATTGCTCCATCAGACGGATTATATCGTTGAGCATTGGGGAGAGACTACTGCAGATTTTGTAAAGGATCTGGATGTGGTCGGGTATAATTATCTCGATGACCGCTATGAAAAGGATGGCAGAGATTTTCCTGAGCGCCTGATTGTAGGAACAGAAAGCTATCCGAAAATGATGAAGCAGGTGTGGGAGAGAACCATGGCTTATTCCTATGTACTTGGAGATTTTACATGGACGGCCTTTGATTATCTTGGGGAGAGCGGGATAGGACACGCCTTTTATGATCAGAAGGGTGGTTTATTCTGTGATTATCCATGGCATACAGGCTATTGCGGAGATTATGATTTGTGCGGATTTATCCGTCCTCAGGGGAAATTCCGCAGAATTTTATGGAAAAAAGAGACAGCGCCAGTTATCACCGTGCTGCGTCCGGAGCATTTCGGGAAAAATGAGGCTGTTTCTACATGGGGATGGCCAGATGTTGTTGAAAGTTACAGCTTTCCCGGTTTTGAGGGAAAGGAGATTCGTCTGGATGTCTATAGTGACGCAGATGAGGTTGAAATCAGGGTAAACGGAAATGTAATTGACCATGTAAAGGTTCCAGAGACTAATATTATACAGAGAAATATAGTCTATGAACCAGGATTAATTGAAGTTACGAATTATAGAAATGGAAAAAAGGCGGAAAACAGTTCTTTGAAAACAGTTGGGAAAGCAGTATCTTTGAAATTGACAACATCTCAGACGTATGAGACTGATGTTCAAATAGTGACGATAGAGGCTGTAGATATAGACGGAAAGCGTGTGCCCTATGATTGCAGCAAAGTATCTGTATGTACATTGGAAAATGCCAAAGTGGAAGGATTTGGAACCGGAAATCCTGTTTCAGAAGAGAATTATACGACAAGTACCTGTACGTTGTATGAGGGACGCGCACTTTTGATATTGAGGAAAGAAAAAACTGACAAAGAATGCAGGGTTGTCATTACAGGCAATGACGCTATGCAGACATTAAAAGGGGAATTAAGGATGTAAGGGATATTTCTTATTAGCGGGAGAGTGCAAATTGTGGTTGAAAAGAAACTGATGGCCTAGAGATTATGAAGGTTGTGTTATACTGAGTGGCAAGTGATGAGAACTTGGAAAGGAGAAATTGATTATGGAACAGATTTACAATCCGTATTTACCATTAGGGGAGTATGTACCGGATGGAGAACCACACTTATTTGATGGGAGAGTGTATATTTATGGTTCCCACGATAAGGCAAATGGCACAGCATATTGTCAAGAACATTATGTAACATGGTCGGCACCAGAGAACAATTTGAAGGATTGGAGGTATGAAGGTGTCATATACCGCAGGACACAGGACCCGTCCAATCCGGATGATAAGATGCAGTTGTGGGCTCCGGATGTGACGAAGGAACCGGACGGACGTTACTATATGTATTACTGTTTTAGTTTTTATCCGGAAATTGGTGTGGCAGTCAGTGATTCACCTGCAGGACCCTTTGAATTTTATGGACATGTTCATTATCCGGAGCATATTATGGATGGAAAAATCCTGCAGGAATATATGCCGTTTGATCCGGCAGTTTTGACAGATGAGGACGGAAGAGTGTACCTTTATTATGGATTTGCACCTGCAGAAGAAAAGGCACAGAAATCCCATGAATTTACGGAAGAAGAAATTGCGGCGCTGCCGGATAATATCAGGGAAATGGTAACGGTTATGATGAATGTCCAGATGGGTGAAAACGGGATGGTCGCAGAACTGGAGCCAGATATGTTGACCTTAAAAGAGAGTCCAAGACCCATGATACCGGGCGGGAAGCATACAAAAGGTACAGGCTTTGAGGGACACGGGTTTTTTGAGGCCGCTTCCATCAGAAAGGTAGGAAAAAAGTATTATTTTGTTTATTCCAGCCATAAGAGTCATGAACTGTGCTATGCAATCAGTGACAAACCGGATAAGGATTTTGTTTATGGCGGGACAATTGTGTCAAACGGCGATATTGGTTTTAATGGAAGAGAAAAGCCGGTGTATACACTGGGCAATAATCATGGGGGAATTGTACAGGCAAATGGGGAGTGGTACATTTTTTATCACAGGCAGACAAATGGAACTGAATTTTCAAGACAGGGGTGCGCTGAGAAGATTTCGATTTCAGAGAACGGAAGTATTTCACAGGTAGAGATTACAAGCTGTGGATTAAATGGAGGTCCGTTAATCG
This sequence comes from Lachnospiraceae bacterium UBA7179, assembly GCA_002491195.1. Taxonomy (GTDB): domain Bacteria; phylum Bacillota; class Clostridia; order Lachnospirales; family Lachnospiraceae; genus COE1. The sequence goes on along the minus strand of DKVL01000088.1, from coordinate 52,578 downwards.
GTTCAGGCACCTATCCGGCGGCGATTGCCTGCCATCTCACAAGTCCGGACACCATGGAAAAGATTGATTATGATAATCCAGTTATGCGGACACAGACCCGGATTACGGAGCAGCAAAATTTTACATTTGTTACAGCGGTTAAAGGCGGTACGGTTTTGGGATACAAATATTTTACAAAAGAAAAAGCTGCTGCGCTGTCACTGGAACTACGCGGTGAGTTTTCAGGGACAATCAGAGTCTGCGCCACAGAAGACGGAGAGATTGTGTTAGGCCAGCTGAAGGCACATATCCGTGAAGAATTCTGGAGTAATGTAAGTATGCCAATAAAACTACCGGAAATGGAGAAATATGCGTTGTATTTTATTTTTGACGGAAGTGGGAAACTGGATATGAAGAGCTTTTCATTTATGAAGTAACTGTTTAGGTAATATCAAACGACGGCAGGATGCGGCAAGAGATAAAACAGAAAATATTAGGAAAAGGAACTGACAGTATAGAAAAACGCTGTCAGTTCTTTTTCCTTTATACAAAATATATAGATAACGAAAATCTTTGAAACAAAAAGCGAAACTTTTTGCAGCTTGAGGGAAGAAGAGAATTTGTTTGCGTAAAATAGATAAAATATGTCGGTTTTATAAAAAAATTTGCAGGTGAGATATGGAAAAAGATACAGTACAATAGAATTAGCAAATCTAGAAAACGCAAGGAGGGGTTTCGTTTGAAAAAAAGTTACTGGCTCTGGTATCCGGGGGATTTTGAACTGTATCATGCCATGAAGCAGAATTTCAGCCGTGTGGAGCGCGGCATGGGATGGCCGGCATTCTGGAAGAGCGAAGGATTTCGCAACAGGGTGGTATTCCGGCGGACATATCAATTGCAGGAGGAGACTGCGTTTATCGTGCATTCCGAAGCAACGGGGTATGTACTTGCAGGAGAGAAAAAATATCCCTTTGGCAGAAAGATCCTATGTGGTTCGGGAGAGATTCCGATTTCCATTCATGCAGCCTGCATCGAGAAGTTTCCGACAATCTATATCGAGGGAGATGTAATCTGCTCTGATCAGGAATGGTTGGCGGAGGATTATGACCAACCGCCTGTTCCTGTGGGATACAGCAGATATTTTATGAAAGCGGACCAGATTCCTTCTGTTTGGAATTACGACGAGAAAAGATATAAGCCAGTCCGCGTTGAGGAGACTGACAGTGGTGTGCTCTATGAGTTTGAGACAGAATTGACAGCACAGATCGAGGTTGTGCGGGCAGTGCATACAGAAAGGGCGGACGATACAGAGAAGATCAGGATTTTCTGTGGGGAATCCCGCGAGGAAGCTATGGATCAGGAGCACTGCTATTATAGCTGGGAGATTGATCCGGTGACGAACCGGAGTCCGAGATGTGCGGTCCGTTTTGTATTCCTTCCGAAGTACAAAAAAGAAGAAATGAAGGTATCGGCGATTCATCAGTATGTGGATATCCCAATAAAAGCTTCTTTTTCCTGTGATGATGAACTGTTAAACCAGATCTGGGCAGTCGCGGAGCATACATTTCAACTTTGCAGCGGAATCTTTTTTATAGATGGTATTAAGAGGGACAAGTGGATCTGGGGAGGGGATGCTTACCAGAGTCTTTTTGTCAATCAGTATCTGATGGCAGACCCGGATATTAACCGGAGGACACTGCTTGCACTGCGCGGCAACGATCCGATGACGACACATATTAATACAATCGTAGATTATTCCTTATACTGGATTCTAAGCATTAAGGAACACTATGAGGCATATGCGGATGAGGAGTTCGTGCGCCAGGTCTATCCGAAGATGGTTTCTCTGATAAAATTTTGTGAGGAACAGCTCGATGAACATGGATTTCTAATCGGGCGCAAAAAGGACTGGATCTATATTGACTGGGCAGATCTGGACAAAGAAGGACCGGTTTGCGCGGAACAGATGCTTCTTGCAGCGTGTTATAAAGCTATGGATGCGATGGAAAGCGTTGCAGGCAACAGGGAGTGTGCCGCGTGCACAGAATATAACGATAAATATGTGGAGCTGGTAAGAAAAATTGATCAGTTCTATTGGGATGAAGAACAGTCAGCTTATATTGATTCTTTTTCTTCCGGGAGGCGCCATGTCACAAGACACGCCAATATATTCGCAATTTTGTATGGAATTGCAGATACAGAAAGACAGAAACAGATTGTGGACTGTGTGCTTTTCAATGACAGAATACCAGCAATTACGACACCATACTTTAAATTCTATGAATTGGATGTTTTATGCAGGATGGGAAGGCTTGCAGAAGTTCTGGAACAGATGAAATCTTATTGGGGCGGAATGTTAAAACGCGGTGCAGTCACATTCTGGGAGGAATATGACCCGAATGTATCGGAAGCGGAACAATACGATATGTATGGAGACAAGTTTGGCAAGAGCCTGTGTCATGCATGGGCAGCGAGTCCGATTTATCTGCTGGCAAGATATTTTGCAGGGGTTCGGATCTTAAAACCCGGGGGAGAACAGTATGAGGTAAAACCGCAGATGGAATTTTTCCAGAAGATTGACTGTACAGTGCCCGTTGGCAGGTGGAAGCGGGTACATATTTATGGAGACACAGAACATCTGGATATAGAAGAATTACAGGAACAACAATGTGTGGAGGTATAGAATGGAGAAGATAAAATTCAATGAAGGCTGGAAAGTATGGAAAGATATGGATCCTTTTGAATTAGTGTTCCGCGTGCCGGATGATGCCAGGGAGGTGGAGCTGCCTCATGATGCCATGTTTCATGAAGAACAAAAGCAGGGCGCTGTAAACGGCGGTTTTACAGGGAATATTGATGCGGGTGAGTATAAATATTATAAGCGGTTTTATGTTCCGAAAGAGTATCAGGGCGGTCATGTGATGCTGCAGTTTGAAGGGATATACCGCAATGCCAGTGTGTTTGTCAATCAGTCTAAGGTGGGGGAGAGCGCCTATGGATATACGGATTTTACCGTAGATATCGGAGATTATCTGAAGTATGGCGCAGACAATGACATTCTGGTGGCCGTAAAATGCGGGACCAGGAGCAGCAGATGGTATAGCGGGGCAGGGATCTACAGGGATGTCTGGCTGATCCGTGGAGGAAGTCTTTACGTGAAACCATATGGACTTCGTATGACCACGCTGGATGTGGATGAAGACGGCGCTCTGGTATGCATATCTGCCGGAATACACAACGACAGTCTGTCAGCTGACACTGTACAGGTATCTGTGGACATTAAGGATATGGAAGGCAATGTCGTGGCGGATCGCACGTATTCTGTGCGGATAGGAAGCCGCCAGGTATTGGAGTTTCGGAAAAATATTTATATTGACCACGCAAAACTCTGGGATGAATTGACGCCAAATCTTTATCAGGTCGTATTGACTGTGGCGGGTGAAAAGGAAGTGCTGGATGTGACAGAGATCACGTCCGGCGTGAGAAAGCTTTCCGTTGACAGCCGTCATGGCCTCAGGGTGAATGGAAGGGAAGTAAAGCTCCGCGGTGCATGCATCCATCACGATCAGGGCATTCTTGGAACAGCTACTTATGACGATTATGAATACCGCAGGGTGAAACGGTTGAAAGAGGCAGGCTTCAATGCTGTCCGGTCGGCACATAATCCGGCATCCCAGGCGCTTCTTAAGGCATGCGACAGGCTCGGCGTCTATGTCATGGATGAGCTTGTGGACGTGTGGAATAAGAGTAAAGTAAGTTATGATTATTCGGTTGATTTTACCCGCAATTGGGAGACGGATATTGAACATATGGTAGAAGATGATTACAATCATCCGTCCGTGATCCTGTATTCTACCGGGAATGAGATCTTTGAGATCTGTACAGAGAAAGGGTTTGAGACCAGCCGTATGCTGAGTGACAAATTTCATGAACTGGATGCCACCCGGTATACGACGAATGGTATCAACGGTGCATTTGCGGCAGGTGACGGACTTGCAAAGATCGTGGAGGATATCACCAATGGAAAGGCCGATACCGGCAAGGGGGATGTCAATGTATTTATGGCTGCCATGGAGACGAATATGCCGGGAATCGTTGCGCATCCGATCCTGGGTGGGATTCTTGAAAAATTGGAGACCACCATGGATATCATGGGTTATAATTACATGACTTCCAGATACCTGATGGATGCGGACAGATATCCGGACCGCGTGATGGTGGGAACAGAGACCTATCCAAAGCAGATTGCGGAGAACTGGGATGCGATTACCAAATGCCCGGCTGTCATTGGTGATTTTACCTGGACCGGATGGGATTATCTGGGAGAAGTGACGCCAGTGTATCCTGATCTTATGAATACAGGCGGAGACATCTCGCTCACCGGAAGTCGGCGTCCGACCTCTTATTACAGGGAGATTGTATTTGGTCTGACAAAGAAGCCGTGTATCGCGGTTCAGGCGCCGGAAAGATATGGCGTTCCACGAAATTTTGGACCATGGTGTTATACGGATTGTACATTTAACTACTCTTATGAAGGGCAGGAAGGCAGACCGATCATGATACAGGTGTATGGCGGCGGGGACAGTGTGGAATTGTTCCTGAACGGAAAATCGCTTGGTGTGCAGCCCTGCGGGAAAGAGACAAGGTTTGAGACGCAATATAACACGGTATATGAACCAGGGGAGTTAACAGCAGTTGCGTATGAAGGAGGCGTAGAAATTGGGCGCACCTCACTTAAGTCATCAGGGAAAGCATCGAAACTGGCGCTGCGTGCAGAGAGGTATGAGACACTTGCATTTATCAATGTGGATGTGCTGGATCAAGATGGACTTCTTGTGGCAGATTCGAAAGTACCATTGTCTATCCAGGTGACAGGAACAGCAGAACTGCTTGCGTTTGGAGGAGTAGGTGCGCTGCATAAGAAGGGATATGAACTTCCACAAACCACCGCAGGGGAAGGGCATGCACTGGCAATTTTGAAGATGAAGAAAGATGGAGGGAAGATTACCGTTCGCATCAGTGGGGACGGAATTGAGGAAGCAGTGATCGAATTGTAGGAGGTTACAGAATGAAGGTTACAGAATTACGTGTCAATCATATTACAGAACCAAAAGGATACTGTTATGAGCCTGTTTCGTTTTCCTGGAAAGTGGAAGAAGCAGAAGGAGCAAAAACGCAAAAGTATGCGAGAATTACAGTAAAGAAAGGGATGGAAGTCCTGTACGACAGCGGGGAGGATGAGACAGCGGACAGTCTGGACTACTCTGTACAGCTTGAGATGGAACCGAGATGCAGGTATGACTGGACAGTGAGCGTAACGGCCGACAATGGGGAAACGGCTGAGGCATCCAGTTATTTTGAGACGGGGAAACAAAGGGAAGCGTGGCAGGCACAGTGGATTACGCCGGGTAAAGAAATCGTTGATGCAGATGCCATGGCAGGTTATATCCTGGAAAAGACGTTCCAGGTGAAGGAAAAGAAAGATGCGCGCCTGTATATCTGCGGACTTGGTGTATATGAATGTTATATCAACGGGAAAAAAGTGGGCGATGAGTATCTGGCGCCAGGATATCATTCCTATGATTTCCACTTGCAGACCAGCGCCTATGATGTTAGTGCATATCTGGCTGCGGGTGAGAATCAGATCCAGATCTGGCTTGGGGAAGGGTGGTTTAAGAGCCGCCTTGGATTCGATGGAGGATTCAAAAATTTATACGGCGATCAATTATATGCCATTGCGGAACTTTACGCGGACGGAGAACTGGTTATGGCAACCGGAGAGGATTGGCTTAGCAGGGTATCACCGATTACTTTCAGTGGAATCTACGATGGGGAAGTCTATGATGCCAGGTTGGAAGATGCCCAGAAGACCTGCGGGGTGATATGCGCTGCGCCGGAAAAATGCGGTGAACTTACAGGGCGGTATAACCTTCCAATTGTAAAAAAGGAGTCTTTTCACCCGATTGAAGTGATCGTGTCGCCGAAGGGAGAAACAATACTGGATTTTGGACAGAACCTGACGGGCTGGGTAGAGTTTGACTGTGCGCTTCCGGAAGGAACGCAGATTCGCCTGACGGCCTGTGAGATTTTACAGGATGGATGCTTTTATCATGAGAATCTGCGTCTGGCAAAGACAGAATTCATCTATATCTCAAACGGCAGGAAAGCCCATGTAAGGCCACATTTTACCTTTTACGGATTCCGCTATATGCTGGCAGAGAGAAAAGATGGAAAAAGAGATGGAAAGGATGCAGACGGCGCGTGGATAGCGCTTGAGAAAACATGCAAAGAATATAATTTTACCGCATGGCATCTGCGTAGTGATTTTGACCAGACTGGCTGGATCGTGACAGGAGATGCGCAGGTTAACCAGTTGTTTTCAAATGCATTGTGGGGGCAGAAGGATAATTTCCTGGATGTGCCCACGGACTGTCCGCAGCGCGATGAACGTCTGGGATGGACAGGAGACGCACAGATATTTTCAGAGACAGCCTGCTATAACATGTATATGCCTGCGTTTTACAGGAAGTATCTGTGGGATATGCGTGCAGAGCAGAATATCCTTGACGGGGCGGTGCCCAATGTAGTGCCGCGGATCAAAGAAGGGATGATTGCGGAGTATGGCAGCTGTCCATGGGCAGACGCGGGCGTGATCATTCCGTGGAATGTATATCTTCACTATGGAAGCAGGACATTGCTTGCGGAGACTTATCCGGGAATGAAGGCATGGGTGGATTACGAGCGGAAGCTGGAAGAGAAGGAAGAAGGCGGACATTTGATCAAGAGCGGATTTCACTTTGCAGACTGGCTGGCTCTGGATAACGAGCAGCCGGGACCTTTTGGGGCAACTGATCCGCTTTATATCGCAAGCGCGTATTATTACCGCGATGCACAGATTATTGCCAAGTCAGCAGAAATCCTTGGGTATGAGAAAGATGCGAGGGAATATGCACAGTTGGCAAAGGAGATCAAGGAGGCAGTTCTTGCGAAATATTTTGACGAGGACGGACTATGTGTATGCCATACACAGACAGGGGCAGCCATGGCAATCATGTTCGGACTCACAGATGAAAATACAGGGAAAGAAGGAGATGCACTGTCCAAGAGAGTTTCTGACAATCAGAATCATCTGAATACGGGATTTGTGGGAACCACGATCCTGTGTCCGGCATTGACCGAGACCGGGCATCATAAGCAGGCAGTTGATCTGCTGCTGAACGAGGACTATCCGGGGTGGCTTTACAGTGTGAAGCTGGGAGCAACGACGATCTGGGAGAGATGGAATTCCGTGATGCCGGACGGACATATGAATCCAGAGGGAATGAACAGTCTGAATCATTACAGCTATGGAAGCATTGAGGCATGGATGTATGGATATACAGCGGGAATCCGTGCGCTGGAGCCGGGATTCCGACGGGCTTTGATCGAGCCGCACCCGGATGAAAGACTTGGTTTTGTGGAGTGTACCCTTAAGACAGCGGCCGGAACATATCAGTCCAATTGGAAATATAAGGAAGACGGGCTAGTGTCTTATGAGATCACAGTTCCGTTTGGATGCACTGGAGAGATTCGTCTGCCGGATGGCCGGCAGTTTACGGCTGCGGCAGGAACATATATTTATTGATCAAAGTGTTTATGCGGTCTGTAATGTGCAGGTTTTGCTGGATGTAAGTTTTGTTAGGAGGCAATATGAAAAAAGATTATGAAAAACAGATCAGGGAACTATGCGGGAAAATGACGTTGGAAGAAAAGGTTGGCCAGCTTCAGCAGTGTGGACCTTCTTTAGTAGGAGCTTTTGAGGTTAGTTTTGAAGAACTTCTTGATATGATGTTTGACGGAAGAATTTCCAAAGAGGAGTTTGAGAAACTGATGGGAACCGCAGAGCAGGACTTTCACGAGGAAGACTTAAGGGCAGGAAAGGTTGGTTCTTATAACGGAATCGGGGATGCAGCGACTATAAACAGGCTGCAAAAGATTGCTGTGGAGGAGACGAGACTTGGAATTCCATTACTGTTTGGGTATGATGTGATTCATGGATTCCGCACTGTAACGCCAATTCCACTGGCAGAGAGCTGTGCATGGGATCAGGAGCTCTGGGAGAGGACAGCAAGGGTTGCCGCAGAGGAAGCGACAGCCGCGGGGGTACATATGACATTTGCTCCGATGGTAGATGTGGCAAAGGATGCCAGATGGGGTCGTATCAGCGAAGGTGCAGGAGAGGATGTCCTTTTGAACAGTGCTTATGGTGTGGCAAAGGTAAAAGGTTTCCAGGGTGAGGATCTTGCTAAAGAAAACAGCATGGCAGCTTGTGTGAAGCATTTGGCGGCATATGGTGCAGCGGAGGCAGGAAGAGATTACAACAGAGTTGATCTGTCCATGCAGAGATTGTGGGAAGAGTATCTGCCGCCCTACAAAGCCTGTATAGATGCAGGTGCAAGGGCAGTCATGCCCGCATTTAACGATATCAATGGAGTGCCATGCTCCGTGAATGCATGGCTGCTGCGTGATATTCTGCGCAGAAAATGGGGGTTTGACGGTCTGGTAGTAAGTGATTCCAACGCTATAGCAGAATGTGTCTGCCATGGCATTGCAGAGGATAAAAAGGATGCTGCAAGACAGGCCATTCTTGCTGGGATAGAAATGGATATGTCGTCCAATTCGTATACTGCGCATTTAAGGGAACTGATTGAGAGGGGCGAGGTCGCAGAGAGCGTTCTGGATGAAGCGGTTGCGGATGTCCTTCGGATCAAATATGAGCTGGGATTATTCGAACATCCTTATCAGACCAATGAAACAAGGGAACAGAATACAATGCTGAAATTGGAGTATCGGGCGGTTGCGCTGGAGGCTGCGGAAAAGTCTATTGTACTGTTAAAAAATGAAGATCGTGTTCTTCCGCTGAAACCGGGAACGAAACTTGGAATTTTTGGCACGCTGGCCGCAGACCGGGGACAGATGACAGGCGCATGGGCTATTGGCGCCAGACCTGAGGACTGCATCAGTATCGTAGATGCGTTGGAGGCAAACAATGTTCACTATCAGTATAGTGCGGATGGCACGGATCTGTCAAAAATAGCGTCAATGTCTGATGTACTGATTGCGGCGATCGGCGAAACGAAGGAAGAGAGCGGGGAGGCTGCGAGCCGGGCCGATATCACTTTAAAACCGAAGGATATGGAACTTGTCAGGGCGCTGTGTGCAACAGGGAAACCTGTGGTGGCTGTCTTGTTTAACGGGAGACCGCTTGCAATACCGGAGCTTGACCAGACAGTGCCTGCCATTGTCGAGGCATGGCATCCTGGCCTATATGCCGGAAGTGCGATCATGCATGTGCTTTATGGTATCACAAATCCCTCCGGCAAGCTCACAACGACATTCCCTGCCTCAGCCGGTCAGTGCCCGATGTACTATGCACATACAAATACCGGAAGACCCGGCGGCAAGTCCAAATTTACTTCCAAGTATCTGGATGCCCCGGTAGAACCATTGTATCCATTTGGGTATGGCTTATCCTACACTACATATGCATATGAAAATCTTGCGTTGGAGAAAGACGAGGATGGGCTTTGGGTGCGTGTACAAGTCCGCAATACCGGGAAGAGAGCCGGGGAGGAGATCGTACAGTGCTATGTGCAGATGCCATGTGCAAAGCGCGTGCGTCCGGTACGGGAGTTAAAAGCCTTTACAAAGACTGCATTGGAGCCTGGTGAGACAAAGCAGGCAGAATTAAAGATTGCATATGATAGTCTGGGGTATTATGACTGGGAGATGAACTGGATTCCATATGAAGGGAATTTGAAAGTATTCGTGGGTGGTAACGTGCGGGATACGATCAGTGCGGAAGTTATTCTGGGTAGCATGTCCTCCGAAATGTGCGAATAAAAATTTCGGTGAAAAAAATGTCGGATTTGTAGAAAGATATAACATGGTTTGCAAACCTTTTCTGGGTTAGAATGAATACAGTAATTAAGAAACTGTTTATTTCCAGACAGTTCCAAAAATAAAAGAAAAGGAGCGAGAAATATGGCTAATCAACTAACGAAACAACCTGGTAAGGAAGGCAAACTCAGCAAATCATTTGTATGGTTCCATGCGACATCTGTCAATGGAACGGCGATGGCAATTGCTGCTACGATTGCCACTTACTTCTCTCTGTATGTGCAGGAAGAGATCGGCATTACTGCCGCGCAATTGTCCGTCATCCTGTTAATCTGTTCACTGTGGGATGCAATCAATGACCCGCTCATGGGAGTGATCTGTGATTCCTGCAATCCAAGGTGGGGACGTTACCGTACCTGGTTCTTATTTACACCGATCTTTCTGCTTGTAGATATGTTCCTGCTGTTCAGTAATCCTGGATTTATCCAGGGAAGTGCGACTGCGAAATGTGTGTATGTCTGCATTACATATATGGTATATGGTATGTGCGTGACTGCCTACACAATGCCGCAGATGGCGATTCTTCCAGCCATGACGCTGGACGACGAGGAGCGCAATGATGTTGTTGCAAAGGGGGCTGCAGTATGTGCGCTGGCATTTACAATTGCATCCACCTTCTCCACACAGTTAGTTCAGATCTTTGGCAGCTACCGCAATATCATGGTTTTCTATGCGGTATTTGCATGTGTATCTTTCTGGGGATTATATAAGACTTCGCAGGAGAAATACGTAGCGCCAAAGGATGAAAACGGTGGATTGAAACAGCTCATCTATGTATTCCGCCATAAGGAGATCTGGCCTGTCATGATCTGCTGGTGTCTGGCGGCTGTCTCCTATGGATTTATGTTTTCCTCATCTGTGTACTATGCACAATATATTCTGGCGCCGGGCAGACTGGATATGGCGAAGCTGGCAGAGCTGGATGAGGCAGGAGCGGGAGCCTATATTGGTGGAACGATCGGCGGTACGATCTCTACCTATATGGGATTTATCTCTGTCGGTGCGCTGATTTCCATGATGGTACTGATGCCGATCTTTTTAAAGAAGTTTAAGACAGGTTATAAGGCGATTATAGTATCACAGATTCTGACGATTGTCTGCTACCTGCTTTTGTTCTTCACAGGTAAACTGAACTTCATGTACTGCTGTATCCTGTCCTTTGTCGCGACAGCAGTCGGCGCTATGGTCAATGCGCTGGTGAACGTTCTTGTAAATGACACGATTGACTTTATCATGCTCAAGGAAGGCAAGCAGCTCAACGGTATCGTCTCCTCTGTAAAGGGATTTGCACAGAAGTGCGGCAACACGATCACCAACTCCGGTATGCTGGCAATCCTGGCAATCTGCGGATTTAACGCACAGTTAGGCCCTCTTGGACAATCAGAGACGGCAATCATGGGAACGAATCTGTGCCGTTTCATGATTCCGGCAATTGTATCTGTCATCATTCTGGTCATCATGATGTTCTACCCGCTGAAGAAATATTTCCCGGCGATTGCAGATATGAAGGCGAAGATGAAGGCGGAAATGTAAAAAGAATTTCTATGTTTCACATTGAAGAACGCAAGGGCAGTGTTCTTCACGGATTGTTTGAGGCAAATGATGCAGGATCTGCTGAACGGGGCGCCTTATGAGGGGGAACTTCCCCGGATCGATATGCCATTAGGAACACCTGAAAGTCTGTCAGGGAATCGGCTGCAGGAAGCAGATGGTTCCCTGATCTTTGTTAAATCTCTGCAAACGGTGTAAAGGATTCTTCCTGATCCTGATGTTTTTTCCGGTATTCCTGTGGTGACATATGATAAGTTGTGCGGAATACTCTCGAAAAGTGGTCGGCAGAATTATAGCCGATATTTTCGGCAATCTCACTGATCTTCATCTGTGTATTTGTCAGACAGGATACGGCATCTGCCATTCTGAGCTGTTTCACAAGCGAGGTGAAACTGCAGCCGGTATTCTGACTGATTAATGTACTCAGGTAAGCTTCGCTATAATGGAAAAATTCTGCCAGTGAAGCCAGTGTCAGTGTCCTGTAATTATGCTGGATATATTGGAGTACCAGTGAAAAATCGGTGCCCATCTGGTAGTTGTAAAATTGAACAGTCTTACTATAACCACGGATTAAGTGCGCGAAAAAGAGATGAATCCAGCTGATACAGTTGTTATTGCTAAAGGCATCTCCCTTGTGGCATTCGGATATTGCGTTCCTGATGATATTTTTCAGCCAGACAACATCCTCAGAATAGAATAATAAGTAATTTGCATGGGAATTTCCCTGCAGGATGGTCCGGAAGAAATAGGATAGCAAATTCTTCTGTGACATCAGTGAAAAAAATGTCGTATTGAAGGTGCTTTTCCTGATCATAATACAGAAGACAGTGGTCTCGTCATCATCTATCGTCAAATCATGCCTGGAATGAGGAGCAATAATGCATAACTCGCCAGTTCTTAAGGTTCTTTCCTCGTTTTCAAAGACAAAATTACATTGTCCGGAAGCAACAAAATCTACTTCAAAATAATTGTGGATATGTGGGGAACGGCGGGTGTATCTGGGATGCCGGATTACATAAACGTCCCTGGTCTGCGGGATAATGTCAGTCTCATTGACAGTTGAGGTTGCAGAGATATTTGGGGTCACGGATAACACGAATGAGTCTATGGCTTTGTCAAACTCATCATCCGTCATTGGTCCGTACATTTTATTGACAGGCTGTTCCCGTGGGGGAGTATCCAATAAAAGTCCCTTTCGATAAAGATAGGTAGTCATTTCCGGAAATTGCATCCGGTTTCCTGTTCTCTGATAATACTCTTTTAAGTGGTATTGGAACTCACCGTAAGTAATATAATATGCCATAAAAAACCTCTTCACATTTTAACAGACTTTCAGAATGAATCTATTTTAGGGCGTTTCCAACAGTTCCTTAGTGCGGCATCTTTTTGTTCCTGTATGAAAAACTAAGATAGGTTTAATATAACAGAAAGAAACATTCATTTCAAGAAATAACATAAAAATATGTCGGTTCGTCAAAAAAAAACTACATTGTAATGTAGAACATAATTTTTTAAAATGATATATAACAAAAGGCATCATGCGGCATTGCCATAACAGACGCATGGTTCCGCACAAAATTTATAGAAACAGGAGGAATCAATTATGCATATAGCAATCGTATCGCTCGGCGCTTTCGGGCACATCAATCCAACACTATCGCTCACAACAGAGCTGATAAAAGCAGGCCACCGTGTAACATATTTTACAACAGAAGACTTCCGGAAAGTCATTGAACCAACCGGCGCAAAATTTGTGCCGATGAAGTCCTGGATGGCTGATCATGATAAACATAATGAGAGTAAGGAAGAGAAAAAGGAAGGGCAGGAAGACAATGTAGCAGCCGTGGTTCCGTTCCTGTTCCTGAATGAGGCAGGAGCATTTATTGATGATGTGCTGCAGGTGCTTCGCCAGGATCGTCCGGATGCGATTCTCCATGATTTTGCAGGCATTGCCGGTACGATGGCGGCAGATATTTTAGGGATTCCCAACGTGATGCTGTACACCAGCTATCCTTCCAATGGCAGCTACTCCGTGGCAGCGTCCTTTGAGGGTATTCCGGATGACCATCCGATGCGGGTTGCAGCGGACCAGATCGCAGAGGGCTATGCTGCGAAATACGGATGCCGCAAGATGACTGTCAAAGAAATTTTTGACGGCCAGGGAGATCTGAACCTGGTAATGATGCAGAAGCGTCTCGTTCCCAATTATGAAACGTTTGACGACAGTTTTGTGTTCACGGGTGTGCAGATTGGCAAGCGCAGTACATTTGGCACCTGGAAAGCTCCTGATAACGGAAAACCACTGCTGTATTCCTCATTGGGAACAGCGTTTAATAACTGGCCGGAATATTACCCGATTCTGTTTGATGCAGTCCGGGATCTTGATATCAATGTATTTGCCGCCCTGGGAGGCATTGACCCCGAATCCCTGCAGGATGTTCCGGCGAATGTGGAGCTGGGGAAGATGGTTCCGCAGCTGGATATTCTATCCCAGGCGTCGGTGTTTATTACCCATGCAGGTATGGGCGGCACAGGAGAATCGATTTATTACGGCGTGCCCATGATAGCGATCCCGCAGATGGACGAACAGGCGATCACCGCAAGACAGATTGAACACAACGGTCTTGGCTTTGCGCTTCTGGACAAGGAGGCGATCACCAGCGAGATGCTGAAAGAAAAAATACAGATTTTACTGAATGACCACTCTTATAAAGAAAAGGTGAATGAGTTTAGCGCTGACATGAAAGCACTGGGTGGCGCAAAGGCATCCGCAGATGCACTGATAGCGTTTTTGGAAAAATAATTCAAATTTATTCATGATATATTAGTTGTGGTATGAAATTAGAATAAAGCAACAGTTTAGCCATGCCTGTTCAAAAATTGATGGATTAATCAATTATGCATGGCTTAACTGTTATAAATAGGGAAATTGGGAGGAATTGACAGATGAAAATTACAGGGATGAAGACCAATCATCTGACGAATCCATTGGGATATGAGATCAAGACACCAAGAGTATCGTTCCGTGTAGAAGATACCCAGGCAAAAGCTGCCGAACACATCCGGATACGGGTAGCTCTGGATACAGAGTTTGATGAAGTGATCTATGACACCGGAAAATCATCCGAAATCGCGATGATCGGTACAGACCTTAATCTGAAACTAAAGCCGCGCACCAGGTATTACTGGCAGGCAGAAGTGTGGGCAGATAACGGGGAGTATGCCGTCAGTGATACTGCATGGTTTGAGACTGCCAAGATGGAGGAACCCTGGGAAGGCAAGTGGATTGGCAGCAATAAACTAAAGGATACAAATCCGATACTGGTCAAGGATTTTACAACAGATAAAGCTTATAATAAGAGCCGCATCTATGTCACAGGACTGGGGCTGTATGAGTTATATCTGGATGGCGGGCGGATTGGAAATGAATATCTGACTCCGGGCTGTACAGATTATAACCGGTGGATTCAGTACCAGACTTACGAGGTGCAGATCAACAACGGGCAGCACAGGCTGGAGGTATTTCTTGCAGACGGATGGTATATGGGGAGATTCGGTCTGGATCATGCCATCAATAACTATGGCGACCAGCATAAAATGATCCTGGAGCTGGTGATGCAGGATGCTCAAGGAGGAGAGGATAAGATTCTCTCTGATGAAACCTGGAAGATTGCGGCAGGAGATGTGATATTTAGCAACATATACGATGGGGAAACGTTCGTTCCGACATCCGACCGCCCTGAATTTTATGATGCCGAGATCCTGGAAGGCCCAACGGAGCGTCTGACTGCCAGATATGGACAGCCGGTCATTGTCAAAGAGGAAATCAAACCAATCGGGATCATCCACACGCCAGCCGGTGAAACTGTGGTCGATATGGGACAAAATATGGCAGGGTTTCTGCGTTTTTACGCTGATGAACCCAAGGGAGCAAAGATCCATATGCAGTTTGGCGAAGTACTGCAGGACGGTAATTTTTTCCGTGACAATCTGCGGACGGCCAAGGCGGAATTCACCTATATTTCCGACGGAACCGCAAAGGATGTACAGCCGCATTTTACCTACTATGGATTCCGCTATGTCAAAGTAGAAGGCTTTACGAAGGAAATTACCCTGGATCAGTTTACCGGATGCGTGCTTTACAGTGACCTGGAACAAACCGGATGGATTACCACCAGCAACACTAAGGTCAACCAGTTGATACAGAATACATTGTGGGGGCAGAAGTGCAATTATGTGGACATTCCGACGGACTGTCCACAGAGAGACGAGCGTATGGGATGGACAGCGGATACGCAGGTATTCTCAGGCACGGCATGTTTTAACATGGACAGTTATAATTTCCTTCGCAAATTCAGCCATGATCTGTACGAGACGCAGAAAGAATACGGACATGTAACTTCTGTCATACCGGCTTTCCATGAGAATGGGCCGACCTGTTCCGTGTGGGGCGACGCGGCGACAATTATCCCGTGGAATTTATATCTGTATTACGGGGATATAAACATTTTAAAAGAGCAGTTTGAGAGCATGAGGCTCTGGGTGGATTACATCAAAGGGATTGATGAAGCTACAGGAGGAAGACGCCGCTGGGATGTAGGATTTCATTTTGGCGACTGGCTGGCTCTTGACGGCGAAGGGGACGATGGCTTCAAGGGTGCAACTGAGGACGGGTATATTGCCACGGCGTATTATTATCATTCCGCAGATATTGTAGCGAAAGCAGCGAAGCTTCTGAAGAGAGAGGAAGAGGCAGTTTATTACAGGACACTGGCGGAGGAAATCAAGGCTGCGCTGCAGGCAGAATATTTTACTGCAAACGGCCGCCTTGCGCTGACGACACAGACTGCTTACGCAGTGGCTCTGTACATGGATTTTGCCCCGGAAGGCAGCAAGGAGCGGATCGCCGAATTTCTGAAAGAAAAACTAAAGATAAACAAAGGTTATCTCAAGACAGGATTTGTAGGAACCTATCTGTTGAACAAGGTATTGTCCGATTATGGTAACAATGAGCTAGCCTATAAACTGCTTTTGAATGAAGAGTGTCCCAGCTGGCTGTACGCAGTCAATATGGGAGCGACCACTATCTGGGAGCGCTGGAATTCCATCCTGCCGGATGGCAGGATCAGCGGCACGGAGATGAATTCCCTGAACCACTATTCTTATGGAAGTGTTGTGGAGTGGATGTACCGGAATATGGCAGGTCTGCACGCAGAAGAAGAACATCCTGGATTCACGCACGTAACGATTGCACCGCAGCCGGATTACCGGATTACATCCTGCGCTATGAAGTACCAATCCATCGCAGGTATTTACGAGATTTATTGGAATGTGGAAAAGAGCGGGGAATTTCGGTTAAAAGTGACGGTACCGTTTGGCGCATCGGCAAAGATCGTCCTGCCAAATACAGAAAAAGAGCCGATAGAGGTGTCGGCAGGCACCTATGAATATTCTTATATGCCGGAAGTACCAATCATTAAGATCTATTCTTCAAGATCGCCGTTCAGTGAACTGCTGGAAAGCGAAACAGCGATGACCGTAGTAGAAAAATTCATTCCGGAATGGAAAGCAGTGCCGGCCGGAATGCGGGATATGACTGTGATGATGCTCAATGACACACCGTTTGTAAATCTGACACCGGAACAGATTGAGGCGTTTGACACACATTTAAAAAATTGTTGAAAAGAAAGTATTGTAGTATATAACAGCATAATTATCATTAAGAGGGACGGGGACGATTGCTATTTCCCGTCCCATATTGGATATGGAGGAGGGACTATGAAGGTAACAGAGATCAATATCAGAGATCCATATGTTTTGTACACGAAAGGAAAATACTATCTTTATGGTACCAGAAGTAAAACCTGCTGGGGACTGGCGGATGGTTTTGACTGCTATATCAGTGAGGATTTTGAAGAGTGGGATGGACCATTTGAGATCTTTCACAGACCGGAAGGATTTTTTGCTGACCGGTTTTACTGGGCACCTGAATGCTATGAGTATGAAGGCGCCTATTATCTGGTCACTACTTTGGGAAGTGATACGGTAAAAAAAGGAATTTACATATTAAAGTCAGATCAGCCAGAGGGACCGTTTGAAATGTACAGCGGGGAGTTAACCCCGGCAGACTGGACGAGTATTGATGGAACATTATATTTTCAGGATGATAAAAAATATCTCATCTTTTCACATTCCTTTGAAGATACACCGGACGGAGATATGTGTATGATAGAGCTCACGCGGGACATGAAGCAGTCTGTCGGACAGCCGTCAGTATTATTTTCCGCTGTATCCGCACCGTGGGCCAGACCGGTGCCGTTCGCTGAGGCAGAATTCGGAATGAAAGGAAATGTGTACTTTACAGATGGTCCCTGTGTATTTCGTGGAAAGGACGACAGATTGTATCTATTGTGGTCCAGCTGGGGCGAACGCGGTTATGCAGTGGGAACAGCTGTATCAGAATCTGGAGAGATTACAGGTTTGTGGAAGCATCTGGAGGAACCGGTATTTCCGGAAAACGGGGGACATGGTATGTTGTTTTATATGCCGGACGAAGAAATGAAGTATGTACTGCACTATCCAAATGATAAGTATCAGGAACGGCCGGTTTTTTGCAGTCTGGAGATTGTGGACGGGAAAATAGTCATAGTACAGTAAACGGTTTAGGAGCTGTAGGAAAATAAGTGATACAGATTGCGCTGGATATTTCTTCGAGTGTGCAGTGCAAAAAACGCAGGCGTAGTGGGCTACGGCGAGGCTTTTTGCACTGTGCAATCGGAGAAATAGACAAGTCAAGATGTGTCAGTTATTTTTCTACAGATCCTTATTTTAGTTGTCATAGGAACGGAGATGTGAATAGTGATGAATGATGTGGAGTATATTCTTGATTTCGTTGTAAATCTTGGCAACAGGATGCTGGGTGCGGGCGCGAATCTGGAACGAGTAAACGATACAATGACACGCGTCTGTCTCAGTTATCATCTGGAATTCATTAGTATGAAGTTAATCGTGTTCTCTTTCACAGCTTCACTAGGGTTTGGCATCGTATTCCGCATTGGGAAGAAGAACCTGTTGTGGGCAGGTGTGGGCGGTGCCCTCACGAGATGTGTCTATCTGTTTTTGCTCGAAGTAATCGATCAGAGGATCCTCTATTCCCTGCTTGCCGCGATGTTTGCTGCGCTCTATGCGGAGATTATGGCCATGCGTCAGAAGATGCCTTCCACCGTATTTCTTTATCCGGCAATCATTCCGTTGATTCCCGGAGATCTGCTCTATAATACAGCGGTCAACCTGATCTTGCAGAACACATCGGAAATGTTAAGGAATGCCCAAAATTGCGCGTTGTCACTGGCAGGTATGAGCATTGGGTTCGTTCTGATATCAACGTTTACATATTATCGAAGAATTTATTATGTCGGGACAGACATCGCACATCATCTGCTGCGTCGACGGAAAAAAGACAGTGTCGATTAGATATGGTTAATTCTATTGATCCTGATACGATGCATGAAGTT
This sequence comes from Lachnospiraceae bacterium UBA7179, assembly GCA_002491195.1. Lineage (GTDB taxonomy): Bacteria > Bacillota > Clostridia > Lachnospirales > Lachnospiraceae > COE1. Next base: position 33,595 of record DKVL01000088.1, on the reverse strand, counting down.
GTGGCTCATGAATAAATCGAATGCATCCGTGGAAAAATAAGTATTATTTTTTCATGGAGAAAGCATATGCATCATTCTTTTTATGGGTGGTATTTAAAATGCCAGTCCGATACACAGACCCTGGCAGTAATACCGGCCATTCACAATACGGGAAATAAACGCGCCTGTTCCATTCAGGTCATCACGGACAATCATGCATGGACAATCATGTTCCCGGCGGATGTTTTTCAACGGACAAAACGCAATATTATGATCGGAGAAAACCGGTTTGGTGAAAAAGGCATAGCTCTGTCAATACACACACCGCAGATAACTGTTAAGGGGAGACTGGATTTCGGGCCGCTTTTCCCATTAAAATATGACATCATGGGTCCGTTTATGCTGGTACCGTTTATGGAATGCCGCCATAGCGTGCAGAGCATACGTCATTTGGTCAGGGGAGATGTGTGTATTAATGGACAAAAGTATATTTTCCGGAATGCCTGGGGATATTGGGAAGGAGACCAGGGACGGTCATTTCCTAAAGAGTATCTATGGACGCAGTGTTTTTTTGCAGACGGAACCTTAATGTTGTCCGTGGCGGATATTCCCATGGCAGGGATTCGTTTTACTGGTATTATAGGCATTATCTTATGGCAAGGAAAAGAGTACAGGATCGCTACTTATCTGGGAGCAAGAGTTGTCAGAATGCAAAACCAGACAGTCCGGGTGGTGCAGGGACGTCTGGAATTGGATGTCCGTCTGCTGGAAGCATCAGGATGCCCCCTTAAGGCTCCGGCAAAAGGAGACATGGTAAGAACAATTCACGAAAGTGCATCCTGCCGGGCTTACTATCGGTTTCGTAAAGACGGGTGTACCCTGTTTGCCTTTGAAACAGACAGGGCCTCATTTGAATTTGAATATTAAGGAATTGTGTACAAACGTTCCAGTGATGTTTAATTGCCGGATAAAAATTTCAAAACTGTGAATGGATTTCCTTCTGCCAGTCGTATTATTATTGAAATGGAAATTTAAGGACTATACAAGGAGGAAGGATCATGAAAAAAATATTTTCCGGGATCGTAACAATGGGGATGGTTCTTGTGATGGGAGGTACAACCGCATTTGCGGCAGGACCCGGGAGAGGGTGCTATTTCGTAGACGCGGACGGTGATGGTATCTGTGATAACGTCGGCAATATGTGTGTCTATGCGGATTCTGATGGAGACGGTATCTGTGACAATTGCGGCACTTATCACTGGTGCGGGATGGCCGGAACCGGCGGCGGATACTTTGTTGACGCGGACAATGATGGTATCTGTGACAATTATGAGTCTGGCCAGTGCCGGGGCGGAGGATACGGATGCGGTTTTGGCGGACGCGGATACGGTTGCCGGGGCGGACGCTGCAGATAACAAAAGGAATCCATTATGCGGAGCGAACAGGAAACGATCAGGGCTATCGAACGGTATTCCGATACTGTCCGGCGGATCTGTGCAGTACATTTGAAAAACGACGCCGATACAGAGGACATATTTCAGACTGTGTTTCTGAAGTATGTCCTTAGTTCTGTTTCTTTTGAAAGCGACGAGCATGAGAAGGCATGGTTTATCAGGGTTACCATCAACGCCTGCAAAGATTTATTGAAGAATTTTTTTCGGAACCATACAGTATCGCTGGATCAAATCATTGAACAGCCATCGGAGCTGCCGGAGGATTACAGGGATGTCTGGGAAGCCGTTTTTTCACTTCCGCAGAAATACCGGGATGTTGTATACCTGCATTATTTTGAAGAGTATACCGCCCCGCAGATCAGCTGTATCCTGGGTAAAAATGTAAATACAGTTTATACGATTCTGACCCGTTCCAAACAGATGCTGAGGGAAAAGCTGGGAGGTGGCTATGACTATGAATAACGCGTTTAAAGAGCTCTTCAGCCCGATACAGGCAGAGGAAACGTTAAAGGATCACACGAAAGAATTTCTTGCAGAGCAGACGCAGGGATATACCAGAGTGAGGGCGGTAAAGCGAAAGTATCACTTTTACGCTGCTGTATGCGTATGTTTTCTGGTTATGCTGTTTGGAGGACGCTGGCTTTACTTTACTCCCATAGCAGCGATCAGTATTGACATAAACCCTTCCATGGAAATGGGTATCAACCGGTTTGACCGGGTGATCTCTGTAACCGGCTTTAACGAGGAGGGACGAAAGCTTTCCAGTATGCCTGATGTAAAATACAAGAATTACACGGATGCCATAGAACAGATATTGCAGGATGATTCCATAGCAGTCCTGTTGTCTGACGATGAGATTATGACGATCACGGTTATCGGACCGAACGGACAGCAGTCCGAAAAAATCCTTTCAGGGGTTGAAGCATGCACGATGCGGCAGGGCAATGCCTACTGCTATTTTGTGACGCCGGAAGAAGTTGCATCCGCCCACGAGACGGGACTTTCCTGCGGAAAGTACAGGGCATTTTTAGAATTGCAGCTTCTTGACCCAGATATTACCCCCGAGGCAGTGCAGAATATGACAATGAGAGAAATCCGTGAATTGATAGACAGCCTGTCGGTCAACAGTGAAACTGACACATCATCATACCGTAACCAAGGACATGGGCATCATGGACATGGCGGTAGTCGTGGAAACAGATGGAGAAACGGAAGAAGAGCAGATACGGAAATGAAAAACCCATAGACCTGTTGCTTCGAACAGGAAAGAATTCTACGGGATTTTTTATGAGCCTGCATCTGGGGTTGCACTGGAACATGGTATTAAACAGGCTGGAATAGAAAATGATGCGTAAAATTACTGTTTCCATTATCTGTGTTCTATGGTATACTTGACATATTATAAATTTCTTTGCTGTGTAGTTGTCTGGTATATTCAACTATTCCATATGCAAATAATTTTTTATGACGCATGTATACGAGTGGAAAAAATATATTATCTGATAGACTGTTGGTTGTATTACGTGCAAAAGAGGACTGGATGGAGTATTCCAGGGTATTCAGAATATTTGGGATGGAGGCAGTTTTATGAACCGCACAAAAAAACTGATCAGCGACACATTTTGGGAACTTCTGGAGGAGAAGTCATATAACAGGATCACAGTGCAGAATATTGTGGAACGCTGTCAATTAAACAGGAATACATTTTATTATTATTTTCAAGATATTCCTTTGCTTGCGGAGTACTCTATCAGGGAATGGACAGAGCAGGTGATCCAGGATAACTGTGTGTTCGGCATGCCGGAAAAAGCCATTGTTCTGATTGCAAAAGAGCTGATGAAACGAAAGAACGCTTTTCTCCATATCTACCGCTCCTCCTGTGGGGAACGGCTGATACGCCATCTCAACGAGCTTGCCCTGCATCTGGTTGAACTTTATATAGATGGCATTACAGAGAAGGTGATAATGCCCGATGAAAACAGAGTGGTCATTACCAGATTTTACAAGTGCATCTTTATGGGACTTTTGCTGGATTGGATGGACGGGGAGGTGTCATATGATCTCCCCGGTTTTTGTGAAAAAGTATGCGAAATATTCGCGGGCGTAGATGAGATGATCTTCATGACGCGCCTCGGTACATGCAATGTGGGAGCCGAGGAAAATAGTTAGGCTGCTTTCTTGCACTTCTTATATCGTATACAGAAGATAGTCACGATTCATTTCGGGGAGTTTTGAAGAGATGCCGTCCAAATTTTCTCGGCAACAGGCGCCCATTCTCTTGAATATGGTTCGCATTTGGCATAGAGGTCTGCCACTTTCTCGGGTGATTGCCAATCCGTGGAGTGCGCCCTGCAGACGTTGACCATGGCATAAAGCTCTTCGGGGTTTTCAAGCATCGGGCATGGGCGCAGCATATTTTCGTCGAAGGGTTGTCTGTCATGGTACGCCATCAGCATGGGGGAACGGAGCGCGTCCAACAGCGTTTTTTCCCTGATGTTTGAATCCGAGTAGTGTACGAACGTGCATGGATTGATGTCTCCATTGGCATTAATGTGAAGGTAACGCCGCCCACCCGCGATGCAGCCCCCGACATATTCCGCGTCATTCTGGAAATCCATGGCAAATAGAGGGTTTTCAGCGCGGTAGCGGCGAATGCGTTCGTAGACACCCCTGCGCTGTGCTGGTGTGGGCATCAGCTGTGGCACGGCATCATTACCTACGGGCATATAATGGAAATACCAAATAAAATATGCACCAATTTCCCGGATAAAGTCAAGGTATTCTTTCGAAGTAATGGATTCATAATTGGCTCTGGTATAACAGGAAGAGATACCATACACCAATTTTTTATGCTGCAGGAGCTTTAGTGCATCCATGACTTTCCGGTACGTACCGTTTCCGCGCCTGCTGTTGGTTGCCGCCTCAAAACCCTCAAGGGAGATGGCTGGCACGAAGTTGCCCACGCGTAGCATTTCGTCGGCGAAAGACTCATCGATTAGCGTCGCATTGGTAAAACACAGGAAAACACAGTCGAAATGTTCCTCACAGAGCCGGATCAGATCCTGCCGGCGGGCGAGTGGTTCACCTCCCGTGTAGGCGTAAAAGTAAACACCAAGGCTTTTACCCTGGCGGATGATGTCATTGATTTCATCATATGTCAAATCCAGCCTGTTCCCATAGTTCGCAGCCCAACAGCCGGTGCAGTGGAGATTGCAGACAGAAGTGGGTTCCAGCAGGATTGCCCAGGGAATGTTGCACTGGTATTTCTGGCGAAGTTCCTCCTCGCGCCACCATCCGATCAAAACGGCTTTGATGAAGAAGTTAACGGCTAGCGTTCTGGTGACATTTGGGTCTACATCTGCAATGATGTGTTTTATATATTGATTGTACGGATGCGCAGGATCGGTGACTGCCTCGCGGATTGTACGCCTCTGGGAAATAAAGTATTCATCAGCAAATCTGTCTGCCCAGTCCAGAAGCCTGAGTATATTTTTCTCAGGATCCCTGTAAATGCCGCAGAAGGCCTGTTCAAGTCCGAATTTCTTAAGGGTGTCTGCTGCGTTCATCATGATAAAACATCTCCTTTGTAGTTTTTATGGCAGTTTGAGGATGCGGCATGGTAAAAAATGCTTCCACTGCGTCTGCAGCTTCAAATTCGTCAACTCCATGTGTAACAATACTTATGGCGCTTCCCAGAGCGGGATGAAATGCCATGACACCCATGAGGCTTTTGGCATTGACGTGCCACTGTTGGTTCTTAAGCAGGATTTCACTGTCATAGCGATAGGCCAACTGGATCAAAAAAGACATATTTTGTTGGGAGAAATTGGTTATAACTACTTTTTTCTGGCACATTGGTTTTTCCTTTCTTTTTCTAATTTTACTTTAGGATTGTCTTTAATCGTTGCTGAGAGGCGGCAATTTGTATATCCATTGTAAAGATCTTCTTTTGTCTTTCAGTTTCTAAATTTGATTGCTTTTACTATAACATTGTCCATATAAAATAAAAATAGGCAAATAATAGCGACTGTCTGAAAATCAGACAAATGGTGCGCAGTTGTCTGATACCAATCATTGACCGTAAACAAAGGAATCTGGGATGCATATGATAATAAAAAAGAAGGCAGATAATAAATATGGATTATTTAGGCAGGCACAAGCAGCAAAAAGCAGAGCCCTGTGCAGCAAACGTTTTCCGGATGGCAGTACAGAATACAAATTACCGTACCGAAATCTGGACGGGCTGTTACGCACAAATGACACTCATGTGTATCCCGGTATGTTCGGACATCGGGCTGGAAGTCCATGAGGATACGGATCAGCTGATTCGGATTGAGCAGGGGATGGCGCTGGCGAAGATGGGCAATTGTAAGGATCATCTTGATTTTCAGAAACAAATCTGTAAGGGGGACATTGTTTTTGTCCCGGCAGGCACATGGCATAATGTGATTAATGTTGGCAGAATACCCCTGAAAGTGTCGGTGGTTTATGCGCCGCCGCACCATCCGGCGGGAACGGTTCACCACACAAAGGAAGAAGCGGAAAACGCGTATTGACCACGGTTTCCGCGTAAGTCTGTTTCCCAGGCTCCAAATGATGAGTCTGGGAGTACTGTGTTGATTTTACTTAGAAATGATACTGTCAATGATATCCGTAAAGGCGGTTTCATCTATTCCATTTCTTACGCCGATTGAATAGGAAAAACCATTCATATTCCAGACTGCAAGATAAAACAATTTTCCATTTCCTCTTAATTCAATTTCATTCCCAGCTATGCGGTCATTGATAACCTTATCATATTCTGTATAGTCACCCGAATGATCTCCGTCACCGATAGACTTTCGGAAGATAACAGACTGATCTTCTCCGATATATACAATTTCTCCTAAGTCACCTCCATAAGATGTATAGATTGTTTCCTCCACTTCAAATGGAAGTTTTGCTATTTCCTCCACTTCAAAGCCAACTGTTTCTGCCAGTTCTTCCGATGATGACACTGTAATAATGTCGCTTCCTGGAGCCATAATATTTGGCTGGTTGTCATGGTCAGGCGTGAGAAATCTGGGAATGGCAATTACACCAGCCAGCAGGAAAACAAAGCAGGCAGCAACAGACAAATACTTTTTAACGGCATGATAGCGGACCGCCTTATTGCCGGATTTCGTCATAACGCCTGATTCCTGAATATTTTTGAGGATACGCATTTTCATTTCTTCGGTAACTACAATTTTACTCATAATTTCATCATATTGTTTCATCGATACCATACGCCTCCTTCAAAATTTCTTTCAGATTGATTCTTCCCCGCCGGAGATTGGAACGTACAGTGGATTCTTTCATTTTAAGGATTACGGCAATTTCCGCAGTTGAGTAGCCTTCGTGATAAAACAGATGGAAGGCTTCCCTGTAATGCAATGGCAGTTCTTTTACGGCTTCCCATACAAAGGACAAATCCTCTCTCTGTTCAGCAACTAATGTTTCGTCCAGTTCGTCTGTTTTCCGAAAGGAATTGTATTTAATCCTGTTTTTACTTAGGTTCGCCGCAACACGCAAAAGCCATGCTTTTTCATGGCTTCCATTTTCCAATACAGGAACAGTTTTCAGATATTGTAAAAGAGTGTCCTGCAAAACATCTTCTGCGTCGCTCATGTTGTGCAGGTAAGAATATGCCAGCCTGAGTACACTGTTGCCATATTCATTTAGAAGTCGTTCCGCTTTTTGGTTTACAATGTCACACGCAGTCGGTTTATCTTTATGTACCTGATTTTCTAATGCTGCCACTGACAGGCAGATGGAATGATAAATGCAGTGTAATGCCATTATCACATACTGCATTGCCCGTATTCCGAAGGGCAGCTCTCTGACAATACAATGATTCAACCAACAAAACCCCCTTTTCAAAAGTGAGGTATGCGGGAAATTCCTGCATACCCCGCCAGTTTTTATGTATTATTTACTTTACAGCAGCAATAAAATCAGACATTTCCTCGGCAGTAATACCAGTTTCTGAATAGACTCCGATAGAATAAGTATATCCGTTGTCTGTCCATGTCGCAAGGTTGATATTTCCATGCCCACCCTTTACCGTTACCTGAATATTTCCAACAGTAAGGGAACTGGTTTCAGAATACTCCGTATAATCGCCGCTGATATCTTCATCACCTTTTGCCTTACGCATACGGATTTCATCTGCGCTGTCTGTGTTTTCCTTCCCGTCAATTTCATTCTGGTAAATCACCTCAATCATGGCGCTGCCTTCTTCGCCTGCAGTAGTCCGGATAATACGCTGTGCATAACCGTCAACAGCTTCCGGGACGTTAAACGAAAATCCCGCATTTTGGGCAGCTTCCGCAAGAGAATTACACTCGGAAAAAGGGTCGGGGATCTCAATATCGGACTTCTGTTCTGAATCAATGGTAATGGTCGGTTCCCATGTGGCGGGATCATCACCAACTATATTTGCGTTATCATCCACTGCGATTCCTTTCCCCCCGCAAGCAACAAGGGAAAGTGCCATTACTGCGCTCAATGCAAGAGCAATCATCTTTTTCATAATAATCATCCTTTCTGATATTGGTATTTTTTGAATGACATATCTGCCGTTCTATCTTATATACAACTGGCAAAATAAGATTGTTGCAGAATTAAAAATTTTGTCCTGATTATGATATGAATGAGATGTTTTACATGGAAATCCGTATCGCATTTTCGGTATCCAGAGTCCAGTCTTTTATTTCCCTGCATATCGTGATATAATTATTCAAAAGAGCAAAACATACTGTATTCTTATGATTTTAACACATTCATATGCAGCGATTCTGGGGATAGGGGGGAATTGGCAGTGAAAGAGGAATGCTTAATATGTAAGGCGCCGCTTGCGTATCTGGAAACAGACGATATGATGGAGTGTGCAGTATGCCATAAAAAAGAAAACAGCAAGACCAGATGTGTGAATGGGCATTATGTCTGTAACGAGTGTCATACAAAGGGCATGGACGCCATGATTGGCCTGTGCCTGAAAGAAACATCGAAAGACCCTGCCGCAATCATAAAAAAGCTTATGGATCAGCCGTTCTGCCATATGCACGGGCCGGAACACCATGTGATGGTCGGTGCTGCGCTGCTGACGGCATACAAAAATGCCGGCGGGGATATTGAACTGCATCAGGCGCTGGCGGAAATGATGAACAGGGGAAAGAGCGTGCCGGGCGGGGCGTGCGGATTCTGGGGCGCCTGTGGGGCCGGGATCAGTACAGGTATGTTTGTGTCGATCATTTCAAAGTCAACGCCGCTGGCTGTTGAATCTTTTGGCCTGTCTCATTTAATGACATCAAAAGCTTTGGAACAGATCGGGATGGTTGGCGGCCCGCGTTGCTGCAAGAGGGATTCATTTCTTTCCATTCTTGCGGCAGTTGACTTTGTCGAACAGCATTTTCAGGTGAGTATGGAAAAAACGGGAGTTGTATGCAGTTATTCTGCGCAAAACAATCAGTGTATTGGGAAACGCTGCCCGTTTTCAAAGTGACTGGTTTGTGGAAAGTTAGGATGCAACAGTGGCACGGGATGCCGGAAAGGAGAGCATGGGAATGAAGAAATTGTTTGGTTATGCGGAAAAATACATAGCGGGAAGTGACTGGAAGGATTTTGCTATGCTTAAGTTCTGTCTTTTTGCCATGGGGGTATTAGCTGGTATGCGGATACCGGCCAAGGACAGGAAGCAGGCAGGATGGGTTGCCGCAGCTGTCTTTGCAGCGACATATATTCCCCTGATGGCGAAATTCGTTTCAGTTATCATGGGTAAAGAAGAGTAATTTCTTAACAGTTTAAAGCTGGTCGCGAGTTTCCAGGGCGTCCTGCCATACATTGTAGGCGGTCTGGTCATTCAGCAGGGGGTACTGTAAGTAATCGATGTAGTCGTTCAGCTGGGACAGCGCCTTTGGTGAAATAAAAAGGAATCAGAATAATGGGATTTTCCCAATTGAGATCAGGCTGCCATTTCGTGAAAAGATGGAGATAGTAGAGATTGGTATCTTTGATCTGCTCCCATGCACTGCCACCAAAGATAGAGCGCCAGTTGTTGGGTTCCTTCCCGTCTTTTCCTTCCTGGATGATGTAATATTTTCCATATTCCCCATTGGGTTCATCCATGGCTTTCTGAAACCATGGATGTTCTGAGGATGTATGGTTTACGACCAGATCCATGAGGATTTTGATTCCCCGCTGATCTGCCTCCTGAATCAGTTCCCGGAGATCATCCTTACATCCAAACATGGGGTCAATCTCCTCGTAATCTGATATATCATATCCATGATCTTTCATTGGGGATTTGTTGACTGGGCAGAGCCATATGACGTTGATGCCCAGATCGGACAGATCATCCAGGTGCGCAGTGATGCCCTTTAAATCCCCGATGCCGTCTCTGTTTGTATCCTGAAAGCTTTTGGGATAGATTTGATACCCGATTGTGTTGTGCCACCATTTTTTTAACATTTCATGTTCCTCCTTCGTTTTGAATTTTATTTCTTATTTTGTTCTTTCATCTGCCGTTCTTGTGTTGGAATTGAAAAAGTGATCATTGTACTCTCGTTTAAAATACTGTTTATTTTAAGTCCGTATTCTTTTCCGTAGGTGAGCAGAAGCCGCTCATGGACATTTTTGAGTCCATATCCCTCCGACTGTGTCTGTGTCAGCAGCGGAAGCTTTTCTGGTGGAATACCAAGTCCGTTGTCCATGATCGTAAAGTGAATCAGGTCATTGACCTGGGTGACAGTGAGAAAAAGGACTCCACGTCTGGCGCTGTTGGGCAAAATTCCATGCATGATTGCATTTTCCACCAAAGGCTGTAATAAGAGATTGGGAATCTCCTGCTCAGGCAGGGGATCATCAATCTGGTAGACGACATCAAATAAATTATCATTTAAAATAAGCTGAATTTCAATATATGATTTCACGTTTTTAATCTCATCGGAGAGCATGGTTTCGGATTTGCCTTTATTTAAGGTAGTACGGTAAAAAGCGGATAAAAGCTGAGCCATCTGACTGATCTCCTTTTGGCTGTTTACGAGGGCTTTGCTGTTTATGGCGGACAGGCAGTTGTAGAGGAAATGTGGATTGATCTGTGCTTGCAGCGCCATAAGCTGGGTTTCTTTTAATGTGATTTTGTTTTTGTAGTCTTCCACTACCAATCGGTTGAGTTTCTGGATCATATACTGGAAACTGTTTGTTAATTCCCCGATTTCGTCTGGGCAATCGTCGTGGATATGAACTGTCAAATCCCCTTCCTGAACCTTGTGTATTGCTGAAAGCAGTAGATTCACCTTCTGGGCAAAAAAGTTGGACAGAAGACCACTGACTGTATAGATCAATATAAAGCACAATAATAATATGATGAAAATGATGACTGCCATCTTGTTTGCGGGTGCTGCCAGCAGGACGGAGGGTTTTTCCAGTGTGATCACCCAGCCATTGTTGAGAGGGCTGCTGATTTTTGTGGTCCAGCCGTCATCTGGATAAGACATTCCGATAATCGAATTATCTGTGTAATCGTAAAAGGTTTCCTTGGTATCTGCAATCTGTAGATGATAGTCATTGGAGATATCAGTGAGCACACCAAATAGTTTTTCAGGCCGCAGCCGGATACAAAGGCTGTGTCTGGAGAAGGAAGTGACATATTTGATATAAGGATTAGGAACCCTTCGGAATAAGCACAGATATCCCTCCTGATCCAGGTGCCAGACGGGCGCCGCCGTATCTTCTAACGAGGGATACCAGCTTTCTGATTCCAGGTCAGAGATAGGGCGGAGCTGCCTGCCATGATATAAGTCTGTCCGGTCTACATACAGGGTAATCTGGGCAATTTCCGGGTGCTGCACATAAATGTTGTCAAGCAGGACATCATATTCGTAGTTGAGCATCTCGAATTTGTCGATGATGCCCTGGTTCTCTTCCGAGGAGACATTGACAATAATCTCTGAGAGGGCAAGGTAAGTGACCAGGTTTTCATAAAGCTGGATCTGGTAGTCCAGAGAATTGTATGCTGTGTCTATGGCAGAGGAGAGAGCATCCTGTTCCTTGTCCAACAGGAGATTCCGCGTCTGACAGTAACAGAATATTCCCAGTGTAATCAGTGGAATGACACCTGCCAGAATGCAGGTTAAGATCAATTTGTTTCGGTATTTTAGGTTCAGGTAAATGTTCAGCAGGTGTCCTGGCAAATGTTTCATAGTGATTCCTCCTGTCGGTATTTTTCTGGTGATCTGCCAAAGTATTCCCGAAAACTCTGGCAGAAATAAGAGTAGTTGGAGTAACCCACGCTGGCTCCAATGTCAATTACCTTACGGTTTGAGGTGCGCAGCAGATCACTGGCTTTTTCCATTCGCACCTGACGTATGTACTGGGAAAGACTTTTTCCCGTGCTCTTCTTAAAAAGTCTGCTCAGATAATCCGGTGTCAGATATACCATGGAGGCAAGCATTTCCACGGAAAGGTCGTGGTTGTAATTCTTATTGATGTAATCCTGTGTGGAGATAATTTCCTTGCGGACATCAATAGCGGATACAGTGTTATAACTTTTTATGATCTTTTCCGCCATGGACTGGATTGTGCCGATAATCTCCAGAATATCCTGCTGGATGTAGAGCTCTGTGATCAGGGTATCCAGTGATTTGCTGCCATCATCCGGCAGGAAAGGATACATTGTTGTGACCAGGTTGGAAAAAACAAATTTCACAAAAATCTGTGACTGGTTTGCAGGTTTCCGGTATTTATGAAAAAGTAAATTCAGGTTTTTTAAAAGACTGTCACTATCTTTATCATATAAATTCCGCTTGATCATGGACAGAAGCGTATTGTCATCCAGCTCCTCATGCTTTTTTCCTGGCAGATTGGCGTAATCAAAGGAAAAGATCCGTATCTCAGGATTCCAGAAACGCTGCTCCATCTGTTGTTCTGCGAAGGTGTAAGCATCCTGCAGGTTGGAATAACCATTTACCAGATGGCTGATGGAGAGGTAGCATTCTGTCTGAAAATTCCCTGTGATATAAGTGTGGAGTCTGCATCCGAAATTATGGGCATTCTTGTTTTCCGTGCGCAAAAAGAGCACTGCCTGTGTGGAGGAGAGGCTTAACGTTTCCATGTCAGGCAGCATTTCGCTGCGGAGCTTTTCGTAGAATATAGTATAGTTTCTCTCAAGAAAATGAGGCGGAAATTCCAGCAGTATAACCTGATGAAATTCGTCCAGCAGACGGATGATCTCTGGTGGGATCTCCGCGGACAGGGTTCCGTTTATACAGCATTGCAGGGTATATTGGAGCATGTAGGACTGCTGTGTATCCTGTCGGATCCTGGAGTCATTCTCCTCCGTTAATAGTTGAATTACGTCTTTTAAGGTCGCTTCCAGTTCGGTGGGCACTACAGGCTTTAGAATGTAGCTGACCGCGCCCAGCGTCATTGCGGTGCGCGCGTACTCAAATTCTGCATAACTGCTGAAAATGATTGTCTTGATTCCGGGAATCAGTTCTGATGCCTGTTTCGCCAGTTCGAGGCCAGAGGCAGTAGGCATCCTGATATCTGTGAACAAAATGTCGGCAGGCCATTCTTTTAAGAGTTCCAGGGCTATGGAAGCGCTCTCGGCTTCTTTTAATTCCAACGGCAGACCGGAAGATTTGGTCAGATAACTAATGCATTCCCGTTCTGTACTTTCATCATCTACTATAAGCATTTTGTACATGTTTAACTCCTTTACCGGTGAAAAAACATTCATGTTTTATAAAAACATACCATTATTTTTCACATTTTGAAACAATTTATATAAAAAAACCGAAAATCTGATATGTTTTTCGGAAATTTTATATTTGATAAAAACGAGAATTTTGTTATTGTTAGATTAACACAATACATGCATGTTTGTTTAAGAAGCGGTTAACTAGGTTAAAAAAAATATATCATTTTGGAGGTAAAAAATGAAAAAGAAAACTCTCAGCCTGATGCTGGCAACAGCAATGATCGTAACATGTATGACCGGCTGCAGTAAGTCGGACGAGGACTTCACAGCAAATATGAGCGAGGATGAGAAAGCAGCGTGGGAGGCTGCGGCAAGTGATCCTTATGGAAAATATCCTGAGCTGGTCACCTACACGACTGGATATGTCCTGACTTCCCAAGGTGCAGATACTTTATCCGGAACATCCTATGAAAATGACACACCGACTGACAATGCCTATACAAGATATGTGAAAAACCTGATCAATGTACAGAATGAAAATACATTTGAGGCGCAGGCAGGCGATGATTACGATCAGAAAGTTTCCCTTGCAATCGCAGCTCAGGATATACCGGATATCATGCATGTCGCGGATTATTCTACCCTGGTAGAGCTGGTGGAGAATGATATGATTGCTGATCTGACAGATATTTATAATAATCTGGCGTGCGATACAGTCAAATCATCTTATGAGAGCTATGGGACCAATAACCCTCTGAACGCAGCAACCTTTGACGGCAAGATTATGGCAATCCCAAAGACGCAGTTAAGTGATGGTCAGGACTTCCTGTGGCTGCGTAAGGATTGGCTGGACAGCCTTGGATTGAAAGAGCCTTCTACAATGGATGAGGTTGCCGATATACTTAGGGCTTTTATCAATGACGATCCTGATGGTAATGGACAGGCGGATACAGTAGGGCTTGCAGTATTACCGACAGTATATGGCGGTTATCCAAACAATCACTTTGGTATCGATAATATCTTTACTGCATTGAACGCATATCCCGAGATCTGGATCAAGGATAGTGAAGGTAAGGCGGTTTATGGGTCGGTACAGCCTGAAATGAAGGACGCCCTGCAGCTTCTGGCTGACTGGTACAAGGAAGGTTTGCTTGACAAGGAATTTACGACACGTACCACAGATGATATTGTTGCGTTGATTTCCGGTGGACAATGTGGCGCTTATATTGGTCCGTGGTGGTCTCCGTTTAATCCGGCACAGACAGCTTCCTATGCGAATAAGGATGCTGAATGGATCAATGTCAGTGCACCGGTAGGCTCTGACGGGAAGATCAACGCGATCAACACAAAACCTTATGCCGGTTTTGTAGTGGTGAGAAAGGGTTATGAGCATCCCGAGATTGCCATGAAGATTGTAAACATCAATTCGGAGTACGCAATGCAGGATAAATCCGATGCGGCGAATGAAATCATTGAAAATCAGACAATCGCATATTTTAACTGGCCATTGTACTGCCAGGTACAGCCGGGTAATAATGCCGAGATTATGACTGCCAATGTGAAAGCAGTTCTTGATGGCAGCGCTGATGTTTCCACACTGAATACGGAGGAACTTGGTTATTATGAAGCTGCAGTCCGCTATCAGGATGCAGTTGCGGCGGGACAGAAAGCGGATTCAGCAGATTATTCCCAATACATGTCCCGTCTGGTGGCAATTAATAAATTTGCGGAGGAACCTGCCAATTTCCTGACACCATCTTACTTTGAGACATCTGAGACGATGAAGACCAAGTGGGCATCGCTTGAGAAGCTGGAGCAGCAGACGATATTGAAAATCATCGTGGGAGAAGCGGATATGTCTTCTTTTGATGAGTTTGTTCAAAACTGGACTTCCGCAGGCGGACAGACGATCACGGATGAGATTAATGAAGAATTGTCTGCAAAATAAAAAAATAGAAATGGAGGGGTTATATGAAGCAGGATATTAAAGCAATGACTGCCGGCGGAGCAAAGACACAGTTTGCAGGCAGGGAAAAAAGGATGTTCCACTTGATGATGCTTCCTGGAATGATCATGCTGTTTCTGTTCGTTTTTGTACCACTGTTCGGCTCCTTGATGGCGTTCCAGAATTATGTCCCGGCGAAGGGGATTTTAGGTTCAAAATGGGTCGGATTGGAAAACTTCAAATTCATTTTTAGTCTTCCTGACAGCCGCCAGGTATTTGTCAATACGTTGGTGATTGCTTTTGCAAAGCTGATTTTCAATATTATTGTTCCTGTGCTGTTTGCAATCTTATTGAATGAGATTACTGTCGGTATCTGCAAAAAATTTTTCCAGACAGTTGTCTATCTGCCGCACTTTTTATCATGGGTTGTGCTTGCGACGGTAGTTACCAATATGTTTTCTCTTACTGGGCCCTTTAACGCTGTAGTGACGGCGTTTGGAGGAGAGGCCATTCAGTTTTTGGCGGACAATAACTGGTTCCGCAAAGTGATTGTGGCAACGGATGTGTGGAAGGAGTTCGGCTATAATTCGGTAGTCTATCTGGCAGCCTTGACAGGCATTGATCTGGGGCTCTATGAAGCGGCATCCATCGATGGGGCAAATCGTTTCGAGCAGACGCTGCATATTACTTTGCCCAGTCTGATGCCGACTATTATATTGATGACTGCACTGAATCTTGGAAATATTCTGAATGCAGGATTTGATCAGATCTTCAACCTCTATAATCCGATCGTATATGAGACGGGGGATATTATTGATACATATGTCTATAGAATTGGTATGGTGGAAAGACAGTATAGTATTGGTACTGCAGTTGGATTGTTCAAATCTGTTATCAGTTTTCTACTGATCATGGGTGCTAATAAAGGGGCAAAGAAACTAACCGGCAGTGGTATTTTTTAAGGAGGGATGCATGATGACGAAGAAAATAAACTACAAAAGAGTGATTTCCCAGGTAATCGTATGGGCAGTAGTGATTATCCTTACCCTGAGTTGTCTGCTTCCTCTGATCAATATGCTTGCGATTTCCCTCAGTGGGAGTGATGCGGTTGCCGCAAATGAGGTTGGCTTCATACCGAAGGATTTTACAGTCGTTACATATAAGAAGCTGTTGGAAGACGGGCAGTTTTGGAAATCATTTCTGATTTCCGTTGAGAGGGTGATTTTAGGGCTTATCATTAATATGTTTTTTACGGTGAGTATGGCATATCCGCTCTCCAAAAGTAAGAAACGTTTTCCGGCACGTGAGATTTATATCAAGTTTGTCATCTTTGCCATGTTGTTTTCGGGTGGTATTATCCCGCTGTTCATGGTAGTAAGCAACCTGCACCTGACCAATACCATCTGGGCGCTGGTACTTCCAGGGGCGGTGCCGGTATTCAATGTCATCCTGTTGATTAATTTCTTCAAGGGTGTACCAGAGTCATTGGATGAGGCAGCAAGGATTGACGGAGCCAGCCCGATTGAGATCCTGGTGAAGATTTATTTGCCGGTATCCCTTCCTGCATTAGCGACGGTAGCTTTGTTCTCAATTGTAAACCACTGGAATGACTATTTTTCTGGATTGATTTACATGAGCAAGTCGGCGATGTATCCTCTGCAAACGTATATCCAGCAGCTTACGGTGGATATCACACAGGTGACAGACGCGGAACAGTTGAAGCAGATGGCGTCCATGAATAACCGGACTTTCAATGCGACGAAAATCGTAGTATCCACAATTCCATTGTTGATCATCTATCCATTCCTGCAGAAATATTTTGTTTCTGGTATGGTCATCGGTGCGGTAAAAGAATAAAAAATAGAAATAGGAAAGGCTCCTACTACCGTGCAGGAGCCTTTTGTACAGCAAAGAATAAAGGTAGAGGAGAAGACTGGATATGGCAATTATGGTGGAAAATAATGGCAGACTGTTCAATCTGCATACAAAGGACTGCACATATCAGATGTACGCAGATGAATATGGTGTTCTGCTGCATACGTATTATGGGAAGAAAATTGATGGGGAGAATCTTGCAGATTTGATTTTTCAGGCGGATGTTGGTTTTTCAGGAAATCCGGAAGAGACGGTAGGAAATCGGGAGTATTCCCTGGATTGTCTGCCACAGGAGCTGCCTTCTGATGGAGTAGGCGATTACCGGGAGAGCTGCATTGCTCTTCTGCATGGAGACGGCAGCATAGCGGCGGATTTTCGCTTTGAGAGCTATAAAATTTTTCCATCATCTTACACGGTGGAAGGAATGCCTGCCCTCTATGATAAGGAGGATGAAAAGGGAGAAACACTTGTGATCACGATGCGTGAGAAAGCCTCCAAAGTGACGGTGCGTTTATTTTACGGCGTATTTGAAAAGGAGAATGTAATCACCAGGGCAGTCCGGGTGGAAAACCGTGGCGAGAGTGAAGTTGTGCTTACTAAGTGCCTTTCCGGTTGCCTGGATTATCAGTTTGGAGAATACGACCTGATTACGTTTGCGGGCAGGCATGCCATGGAGAGAATACCTGAGAGAAACAGGATACGGCGTACGAAACTGGAGGTGGGAAGTTTGCGGGGAACCTCCAGTCATCAATATAATCCGTCCATGATTGTATGTACACCAGATGCGACGGAGGATTTCGGGGAGTGCTATGGATTATGCCTGGTGTACAGTGGCAACTTTACAGCCTGCGCCCAGAAGGACCAGAGGGGTCAGACAAGGGTACTGATGGGAATCCATTCGGAGAAGTTTTCCTTCTGTCTGAGAACAGGGGAATACTTTGCGGCGCCACAGTTGATTATGAGTTATTCCGATTCAGGGCTTTCCAAATTGTCCCAGCAATATCATAAGATTCTGCGGGAGCATATGTGCCGGGGAGCGTACCAATATAGGAAACGCCCTGTATTATTGAATAACTGGGAAGCTACTTATTTTAATTTCAACAAAGAGAAGCTGATTTCCCTTGCAGAGCAGGCAGCAAAGCTGGGGATTGAAATGCTGGTGCTGGATGATGGCTGGTTCGGTAAACGTGATGATGATAACAGCGGTCTGGGAGATTGGCATGTCAATGAGAAAAAGCTTGGAGGCAGCTTAAAAGAATTGGGAGACAGGATTCATGATCTGGGCATGAAGTTTGGTTTGTGGTTTGAACCTGAGATGATTTCGGAGGACAGTGATCTCTACAGGGCACATCCGGACTGGGCGCTGAGGATACCTGGCAGGGAGCCGAACCGGGGCAGGAATCAGTTAGTGCTGGATATGAGTCGTAACGATGTGCGGGAATATCTGTTTGAGAGGCTTGCCGATATTCTGGAACATGCGCCGATTGATTATGTAAAGTGGGATATGAACAGAAGCATATGCGATATTTACAGCCATCAGTATGCCGGAAGCCAAAATGGAGAAGTATACCATCGCTTCGTGCTGGGAGTCTATGATTTGCTTGAGCGTTTTCTTCAAAGATTTCCCGACATTCTGTTAGAAGGCTGCAGCGGGGGTGGAGGACGTTTTGATGCAGCTATGCTGTATTACTCCCCACAGATCTGGTGCAGTGACAATACAGATGCAGTGAACCGGCTGGAGATCCAGTATGGTACATCTTTCTTTTATCCGGTGAGCAGTATGGGAGCCCATGTATCTGCAGTTCCCAATCATCAGACTGGAAGGGTCACACCGTTCCGCACAAGAGGTCACGTTGCTCTTTCTGGCAGTTTTGGATATGAGCTGGATTTGAATAAGATGTCAGAGGAAGAGAAAGCGATTGTGAAGGAACAGATTGAAGATTTCCATAAATATTATTCCCTCACACATGAAGGGACTTATTACAGGCTGACACCGCCGGGCGAGAGATTTTGTGCATGGGAGTTCGTGGATGAGGAGAAGGATCATGCATTACAGACATTGGTCATGACTTCTGCGGAAGGTAATCCGCTTCCGGTGCATACAATTGTCAAGGGGCTCTCACCAGACAAATATTATTGCTGTTCGGTAAATGGACAGGTTCACAGTGGAAGGACATGGATGGGGGCCGGACTTACATTGCGTATGGTGCCAAAAGAGTATGAGAGTATTCTCATTGAATGGAATGTAGTAGAAAAAGGATTGGGGCGTAAACCGATTTGAGTTTGAATGACAACACGATGTGGCTGCGCTATGAGGCACAGCCGCTGCGTGCGGGAGAAAAAGTTATGATTTGACAGCAGCAGAGAGGTTCATCATATGTATAAGGAACAGACAAATATCGGAGGGAGACAATGAAAGAGGAGAATATTTACCTAAAAAGACTTGGGAGCCATCATGATGAGCTGCGCTGGCTCTATATGGAGTTGTATGACAACGATTCCATGTTTGCAGAACTGTGTGACAGGATGAGGCAATTCTATCTTGAAAGAAGTAAGGACTTAAAAACCAGCGACCAGAAACGGGAGTCAGACACAGGCTGGTATAAGCGGAATGACATGCTCGGGATGATGTTCTACATTGATAACTTTGCAGGAGATATGAAAGGTGTGGAGTCGAAACTGGATTACATTGAAGAATGCAATGTGAATTATATCCATCTGATGCCGTTTCTCGATACACCGAAAGGACGCTCGGACGGAGGATATGCAGTGTCAGATTTCCGCAGGGTGCAGAAAAGGCTGGGCTCCATGGAGGATTTGGACAGTCTGACAGCTGCCTGTCATAAAAAGGGCATCAATGTCTGCATGGATTTTGTTATGAATCACACATCGGAAGAACATGAGTGGGCGAAAAAGGCGCGTCAGGGAGACGGGGAGTATATGAGCCGGTATTTTTTCTTCAATAACGCAGAGGAACCCGCCATGTACGAAAAGACAGTGCCGCAGGTTTTCCCAACGACGGCCCCGGGCAATTTTACATGGCTTCCGGATATTGGGCACTATGTAATGACCACATTTTATCCTTATCAGTGGGACCTGAATTATAAAAACCCGAGAGTCTTTAATGAAATGATGTACAATTTCCTCTATCTGGCAAACAGGGGAATTGACATCATCCGCATTGACGCGGTCCCGTATATCTGGAAAGAATTAAACACTCCATGCCGCAACCTCTTACAGGTGCATACGATTATCCGGATGATGCGTATGATCAGTGAGATCGTATGTCCGGGCGTACTCCTGCTCGGTGAGGTGGTTATGGAGCCGGAGAAAGTAACGCCTTATTTTGGCAGCGTTGAGAAGCCGGAATGTCATATGCTCTATAATGTTACCACGATGGCGACGACGTGGCATACAGTGGCGACAAGGGATGTCAGACTGCTGAAAAAGCAGCTGGATATCGTGAATGCGCTGCCAAAGGACTATGTGTTCCTGAATTATCTGCGCTGTCATGATGATATCGGCTGGGGGCTTGACTATGCAACGCTGAAGATGGAAGGCATAGAGGAGAGAACCCACAAGAAGTACCTGAATGATTATTTCCAGGGATACGATGGGAACAGCCAAAGCCGCGGGGAACTCTACAATGCGGATCCGGTTACCGGTGACGCCCGTTTCTGTGGGACGACTGCGTCCATGTGCGGTGTGGAGAAAGCGGGCTTTGAGGGGGATGCCGCTGCCATGGACAGGGCGGTAAACCTGGATCTGATGCTTCATGCATATATGTTCATGCAGTCAGGGATTCCGGTGCTGTACAGCGGGGATGAGATCGGACAAGTGAACGACTACACATACAAGGAAGATCCGGATAAAGCGGCGGATTCAAGATATCTCCACCGCGGGGCGATGAACTGGAAACTGGCAGAGAATATTCAGGACACAGATACTGTTGAGGGAAAGATTTTTCAGGGATTGAAGCATCTGGAACAGATTCGGAAGACGGAAAATGTATTTGTGTCAAATGCGGATACATGGACGATTGAAACATGGGATTCGTCTGTACTGTGCATTGGCAGATACTATGAAGGCAATAAGCTGATCGGCCTGTTTAATTTCAGCGAGTATGATAAGACTGCATGGATCGATGAGGCGGATGGGGATTATGTGGAATTAATTTCAGGAAATAGGATGAAACCTGTCGGAGTCAGCATTCCTGCGTATGGTTTTTTCTATTTGAAAAAGATGCTATAATACCGATCGCCTGTATATGAGAGAGGAAGCTCATATGACATTTGATGCGTACTGAACCAGTTGGAGACAGGGACTTTTCAGCCTGATTCTGCTTTCTTGTGGACTATTGGGTACTCCCTTATCTCCAACTCCATCAATGAACTTCTCATCATAATGAACGGATTCAACTGAATTAATAAAGAGTTCATGGTTTGAATTATCATTAAACGGGATATTGGGGCTGATGAACACAAAATCAGAAACTTATCAGTATGCAAAGGATTACTTAATGGTATATTTGACTGGCATAATACCATCCTATATTTTCTGCCACATTACTGCAATGTTACGCTGTTAAGGGGACTCTGTATTTCAAATAATTTCCATGTTGATAACAAGTATCTTAAATGCAATATTAGACCCCGTTCTAATAGGGATGATTGGCTTTCACGGTGCAGCTGCTGCAACCGTGATCTCACAGATTGTTTCTTTCGTTCTGTTGATTTTATATTGCCAAAAGAAACAATATTTTCATTTGAAGCTAAGTTCTTACTGGATTGTATTCCTTGTTTCAAATCCCGGCATTGTCCTTACAGAGACACAGATATTTAAAGCCGTTTGGAACAAGGTTCTTTTGACGCTTTCAAAAAACTCCCATATTTTGTCCAGTGGGAAAAGGGAAAGGAAACATTGGAAAAGAACTGTTGATGCTAAAAATGTTGTATACAGAGAGAAGCGGGAATTGAAACAAAATATGATGGAATTATACGTGCGATTATGCTAAAATGATGATATTGAATGATTCAGCAGATTTTATTTAGGGAACTTATTTTTCTCAACATGGCAATATGTTTTTTGCAATTTATGGTATGAGTATGGGCGGAGTCTTTGCAGGCCAAATATGGCAAACAAAAAAATAGTAATTGATAAGTTGATTATGGAAAGTTCTCCGCTTTTAGGCTTTGAACTATGATTACAGAAGATAAACCGGATATTCTTATGGAACATATAAAAGTGCTAAATAAAATATTAGCGGCAGGTTGAACAGGGCAGGAAATCAGAAGTTATAGGAAGTGATTGAAAATGACAAGAGGATTGTTTTGTCAGGCAATATTGAAGTTTATACTTGGCGCAGTTGTTATAGGCATACTGATCTTTTTGCCCGCTGGGACATTTCATTATTGGAATGCATGGCTGCTCATAGGAATTTTGTTTGTTCCAATGTTTTTCGCTGGAATTGTAATGATGTCCAAAAACCCGGAATTGTTGAAAAAACGTTTGAATGCTAAAGAACAACAGGCGGAGCAAAATCTTGTGATCAAACTCAGTGGTCTGATGTTTGTTACGGGGTTTATCATAGCGGGATTAAATTTTCGGTTTGAATGGGTTATGATACCTGATTGGATTTCGTGGATAGCGGCTGTTGTATTTTTATTTTCTTATGTGCTTTATGCAGAGGTATTAAGAGAAAATACCTACTTATCACGGACTGTAGAAGTCCAGCAAGGGCAAAGGGTGATTGATACAGGGTTATATGGCATTGTCCGCCATCCTATGTATAGTGTAACGATTGTTTTGTTTCTTTCTATGCCGTTGGTGCTTGGTTCCATTTTCTCATTTGTTATTTTTCTGGTTTATCCTATTATTATTGCAAAGAGAATTGAGAACGAAGAAATAGTGCTTGAAAAAAGTTTGGAGGGGTATGCCGAATATAAAAAGGCAGTGAAATATAAAATAATCCCGTTTGTGTGGTAACACAGTGACCATAACTTTTGTCTGGATTTCTTGCAGGAGATGTGGACAGAGTTAAGAGTGCGCAGTTGAGGATGCGGACATGTTGGAGTTTTCTGGTAGGATAATAAGAAAACTGCGAGATATGATGGATGAAGAATTTGAATTGATTGGTTGTGAGAAGTAGAGCAATAAAAAACAGGTGGTAATATTATTTAATATAGTTACAAGGAATCAGACGAAAAAGAAAGGAACAGATATGGGATGACAGCAGTGATTAAGCAGCAGTACCATCTGGAATCGTACAGGGGCTGCTGAATGAATGGGGACTTGGCATTTTGAAGGAAGCGCTCTCATACCGGATCAGGAATATGACAGGAATGGTGTGTAATCTGGAAATAAATCACGTTACATTGCCGTATATCTTTTGATATTCTTTTGGTGTCATATGCATAATTTTTTTGAATATGCGGCAAAAGTATGCAGTCGAATTGTATCCGCACAGCACTGCTGTCTGGGTAATGGTATGTCTGCCATGGCGTAACATTTCGCAGGCATTATTGATCCGGACACTATTTAAATATTCTGATACAGTAGTGTCAGTCTCTTTTTTTATTAAATGGCACAAATACTGTTTAGAAATGTGGACTCCGTCTGCAATATCATTCAGTCCCGATATGGCGGCATAATTATTGCGGATATATTCAAGAATGTGATCGGTTGTTTTTGGGGGCGTATTAAACTGGGTCTTCTGCAGATTATTTTCGTCAGTTAAAAGAGCCAGAATTTCAGCGGTATGTATGCAGGCATAGTGGGGATTATTTTTTATGTGTGTTAAAAGATTTAGTATCTGATCAAATACGCCGGGTGTGACAGTGGCTTTGTGGTTTTCAAAAGGTGCTGTAAGTGATTTCACAAGGCCATCTGAAAAACAGGAAAGCAAATACGCATTGGTAAAATGTACGGAATACCGGTCATGCAGTTTTTGGCCAATATTTTTATGGATCACATTGGGCTTAAGAAGCACAATATCCTTTTCTGCGGCGGAAACGAACTTGTCATTCACAAGCAGGGTTGTGGAACCTTTTACTACAATAAAAAGTTCATACGACGGATGATAATGTAATGAATCGGTATCTTTCACCAATGTTTCCTGATGCAAAATGAATCCATTTCTATTTATATGCTCCATTCAATTTCTCTTCCTTTTCAAATATATGAATATAATACAATTTCTGGTGTAAAAACACAATATGATTATATAATTTTTAATCAAGTTGTTATAGAATGATGTACAATCATTGAAAGGAAGAATATAAGGTTAATTAAAAATGAATATCAACACAAAAATTATTTATCATGGCAGTCATAAGGCTGTCGTAAATGCCATTGACATTCTCCGGCGGGATATGAATGCAGCTTTTTGTTCCTCAGATTCGGATGGGGGAGCGATAAAGCTGATAGAATCAGATATGCCTGAAGAACAGTTTGAGATTAAGGACGGAAATATATATGCTGCAGATGACCTTGGTTTCATATACGGCCTTCTGCATATCAGCCAGCATTCACTTGGCATTCCCCCTTTTTGGTTCTGGTATGATTTTCGGGTAAAGCCTGCAGACAATGCGGAAGTAGGGGACTATAAGTCAGCTCCTGCAAGGATCCGTTTCCGCGGTTGGTTTTTAAATGATGAGATTCTGTTGACGCACTGGACTCCGGGGGGTGATGCGCTCCTGCCATGGAAGATGGCTTTTGAGACCATCCTGTGCTGTGGGGGAAATATGGTTATTCCCGATACACAGGTTACACGGGAGCACAGTGCGCTTGCGGCATCCTACGGCCTGTGGCTTACCCACCACCATGCGGAGCCCCTGGGAGCGGATATGTTTGTAAAAGCTTACCCGGATCTGGTACCGTCTTACCAGACGTATCCGGATAAATTCCAAAAGCTGTGGGAGGATGGGATCGAGTGGCAGAAAGATTTCAAGGTAATCTGGAATCTGGGATTCAGGGGACAGGGGGATACGCCGTTCTGGGACTCGGACAAAAACACGGAATATGATACCGATGAAAAGCGCGGAGGACTGATCAGCGGGATCATACGGCTTCAATATGACATGATTCACAAAAAAGTCTATGAACCTGTCTGCTGTGCATATCTTTATGGTGAAATGATGGAACTTTACCGAAAGGGCTGTCTGGATCTACCTGAGGACATCATCAAAATATTTGCGGATAATGGATATGGCAAGATGGTGTCGCGCCGTATCGGGCTGGATAATCCCCACACCGTGGCACTGCCTGATGAAAACGACAGCCAGTATGGGATTTATTATCATGTTTCCTATTGCGACCTTCATTCCTGTTCCCATATTACGCAGGCCGGGGTGAGCCTTGGTTTTATAACGCGCGAGCTTGGGAATGCTTTTCAGAAGGGAGCGGATGACTATCTTGTTGTAAACTGTTCCAATATCCGTCCCCATGTTTTCATGCTTGCCGCCATAAGTGATTTATGGAAAGGAGAAAAATTTGACGTTTATCAATTTGCGGAAACATATTTTGTTGAAAAGAAAGCTGCCGATGCGTTCCTCGATTATGCCAGTGCGGCGGTACTGTTCGGTGAACACGAAGATGAGGCGGCGGGAGACCATTTCTATAATTTCAGTGTGAGGGCTTTTACATCGGATCTCATGAAAAACAGGGATCATTGCACCGCCATGGAGTGGGCAACAGGCAGCCTTCCGATCAAAGAACAGTTAACGTGGTTTCAGGAAAAATGTGCCGAAGGGGAGAAAAATTATAAGGAATTTCTGGAAAAACATGCGCGGGAGTGGGGAAAGCTTTATGAAAGCACGGTTATTCTGCACGGCAGACTGCATTATCATGGTTATAGAGGCGGTTCCCTTTTTGTGCGGGCCTGTGAGGAATTATTTCATAATAACTGCATAAGCGCGTTTTACTTTACCGGTCTTGCGGCAGAAGAGTTTGAGATGGCGGACAGACTTCTGCGGGAATCGGAATATGGTGTGTGGGAGGGCTTTTATGCAAATGAATGTTTTGCGGATTTTAAGTTTACGGCATATATGCTGCGGAATTTTATGTTTTATATCAGGAATCTTTCCGATGGACCAGGATTCTGGAACTGGCCCAGAGAGCTGTTTTACGATGCTTCGGACAGGAAGGTATGGTTACAGATGAACCATGATAACCGTGATACGGATGAGGTATTGTTTGAAAAAATGAAAGGTGAGCGGTAGGGTTGAGACTAAGAAGCGTGGTCACTTAAAGAAGTGCCCACGCTTCTTTTTGCCCTGAAAAATTAGATTCAGTTATTTTTCTACAGTTCCTTACATCTGGTTATAGGTTGGAACAGTCGCCAATGTATCATTTTGAGATACTGCAATGTGTGCTGGAGATGGTATTTTTTGCCAGACTTGGAGAAAACACGCTTCCGGAGTCTTTGCATGAAAATGTCCGCAGGATGGCTATGGCAGGGCTTGCGCTTAGAAAACCGGACGGACAGCAGCTGAGCATGGGTGACAGCGACGATATGAATACGAAGTCAATTTATGCACTTGCAGCCTATGTTTATGAGGATCCTGTTTTCCGGTGGGCCGGGGGCACATCTCCGGGATATGACAATGTCTGGCTTTTTGGGGAGTGCGGAAGGTCCTTTTACGAAAGCCTGCCAGCAAGGGAACCCGGATTTGTTTCCACACAATTGTATGACAGCGGACATACGGTAATACGTTCCTCGTGGAGTGCAGATGCGGATATGCTTCATTTTGACGGCGGACTGCTTGGTACAAGTCACGGACATTCTGATACGCTGCATATCGATCTGATTTTGAATGGCCAGGATGCGCTGGTCGATTCCGGGCGCTACACTTATGTGACGAAGCCAGAGCGGCTTGCATTCCGGGGAACGGCGGCGCACAATACGATACAGGTAGATGGCAGGGATATCGATGAGTGGAGTCACTCCTGGTTTACCAGGACAGTGTCTGCGCAGAGCAGGCAGTGTTTTGTGGAAAGAGGGGGCTGCAGGTTTGTCAGCGTCGGTCATACAGGGTATATGCGGCTGGATAATCCGGTCTGGGTAAACCGGAAAGTGCTTCAGATCGGGGCAGAGATCTATGTGGTCATCGATGAGTGCTATACCAGCGGTATGCATTCGTATGCACATTTCTGGCATTTTGATTATCGCGGTGAGCTTACGCTGGAGGGACATCGCGCGCATTATAAGAATGGAGCGGCGAAGGCCGACCTGTTTTTTGATGAAAGGTGTGAGGCGGAAGTTTTTGGCGCGAAGCAGTCGCTGCATTACAATCAGATGACAGATAATCCGGGGATACAATGTACCTGCAGGAAACAGGGATTTCACTCTATGATAACAGTCTGCGTCAAAGATGCACACCAGGGGGATTCTGTGGAAAAAATACCTGTAAAATCCTTTATTGACCAGCAGGAATATGCGGAGGAGCTGGCGGAAGGATTGAAGATCGTACATGGCGGTAAGACCTATCTGGTGGTCGCGGCGCACACAGAGATGACTGCGCCGGTTACACTGTACCAGATTGAGGACAGGATGGCGTGCGGAAACGTCATTGTATTTGATCTGGATTGTTGTAAATATGAAGGAATCGTGTTAAATTGGTAATGAGGATCTGATGAAAACAGGGTTATAGGATACGCAGGAGGTATAAGCGGGCATGATAAGAACATTTGCGACGCATAATATAAGAAAACAGCAGGAGCTTACTGGGAGTCTGTGGGAGTTTGTGCCCTGCCAGGGGGAGTATGCAGGCCAGACATTTCAGACTGCAACACCCTGCTGCTGGGAAAATCTGTCTGATTTTTCTGATTACAGGGGAGAGGGGATTTTTAGAAAGAAATTTTATGCGGGTGGAACGATCCGCCTGGAGCTGAAGGGAGTGAGCCACACTGCCAGAGTATATCTTGACGGAAAGGAAATTGCTGGCCATTACAACGCCTATACAGCATTCAGCGTGATCGTAAAGGATCTTGAAGAATGCGGGCACACACTTGAAATAAAGGCGGATAACCGTTTCAGCAGTGAGAGCGCCCTCCATATCCCCAATGATTATATGTCGTATGGCGGAATAAGCAGACCTGTCGTGTTGGAACAGCTTGATGAACTGTATATCAGACTTCTTCACATTACGCCATATATGGAAAATGGAGAGTGGAAGGCCAGGGCGGAAATCTTTGTTGTCAGCCTTTCCGGAAAAGATCAGGCCGTGGATGTCAGCCTTTCGGTCGCTGGCAAAGTGCATCACTGGAAAAAAGTGATGATCAGGGCAAATGAGGAATGTATGCTGTGTGAGGACTTTGTGTTTGATCAGGTTAAGACATGGGAAATGGAACATCCTGAGCTTTATTATGCCAAAGCGGAGCTGGAGAGAGATGGGCAGAAGATAGATGATCTGATTGACAGGTTTGGATTCAGGGAAATCAGGACGGACAGGGACAGAATCCTGTTAAATGGACACGCGGTTAGGATCAAGGGATTCTGCAGACACGAGGACCACCCGCAGTTCGGGTGTGCACTGCCATATGCGGCTATTGCAGCTGATCTGGAAATGATAAGACATCTCGGGGCAAATTCCATCCGCGCTGTTCATTATCCTGATGACGAGATCTTTCTGGACCTGTGTGATGAACAGGGGATCCTGGTCTGGGAGGAAAACCATGCCCGGGGACTGAGCCTTGAAGACATGCAGAATCCGAATTTTGAGCCCCAGGCAGAAGCAGTGATCCGCGAGATGATACCGCTGCATTATAACCATCCCTGTATTTATATATGGGGCATCCTGAATGAGTGTGCCAGCGACAGTGCGTATGGGAAAGAATGTTATGAAAAGCAGTATGACCTGATAAGATCACTGGATCCATCCAGACCACGTTCCTCGGCGAGCTGCAAATTTAAGACAGATCTTTGTTTCGGCATGCCGGAGGTGGTCTCTTATAATATCTATCCACTCTGGTATCATGACACGCCGCCGGCAGAATACCTGGACGATTTGTATCAATGGGTACAAAGGGAGACCGGCGGACGCGGGAAGCCGTTTCTGGTCACAGAGACAGGTGCGGGTGCGATCTATGGTTTCCGGAATAACCACCATGCCAAATGGACGGAGGAGTATCAGGCGGAAGCGTTGGAAAAACAGCTTACGGCTGTCATGGAGCACAAGGGATGCAGCGGTGTCTATATCTGGCAGTTTTGTGATGTCCGCGTGAGCGACGAGTGGTTTGCCGGCCGTCCGCGGACGATGAACAATAAGGGTGTGGTGGATGAGTACCGCAGGCACAAGCTGAGTTATGATGTCGTGAAACGGATTTTCGAATTCTATTCAGATTATCTCGATATAACGCCGGATTCCTAACGCTGCGGTTTATGCGCCAGTACTGTTCTGACTCTGTGTGTTGTGATCAGCATAATGCAGTAAAAAACAAGCAGGTAAACAGGAAAGATACCCATACTGATATTCTGCCCCAGAATGCCGCAGACAGCCGGGGCAGCCATGATTCCGACATAAGAGGCGGCCATCTGCGTTCCGATCACAGACTGGGAAACCTCCTCCCCGAAATTCTGCGGTGTCAGGTAATTGAAATTTGGAAACAGCGGTCCGTTACCGAGACCGACCATAAAGAGACCAACCGCAGAAAGAAAAGCCGGCAATGGTAAAAGGAGGATGACGAGTGCGGCGCCTAAGATGCACTGTCCGATTTTTATGATCTGCCAGCTGTTTAGCCGGGCGGCCAGAACACCGGACAGGAATCTTCCCAGAGCCATTCCTGCATAGTAGTACATGATGATTTTTGCAGCATGCTCAGGCAGTATTTGTTTGTATTCCACCAGAAATGTACTGCCCCAGCCGCCACAGGTACATTCAATCGCACAGGAAGTTATAAACAGACACCACATAAGCTTTACGCCAGGAATCTGAATAATCTCCCTGAATGTCAGCGTTTTCATTTCTTTTCCGTCAGATGTGTTCTCGCTGCCGTGCGCTTTGCTCCATAGGGGCAGGGTAAACAACAGAACCAGTGTGATCACAAGCTGTAAACCAAATGCAATCTTATATCCGCCCCTCCATCTATGATTTCCGCTGATTACCAATGATAAAATGTACGGACTCACAGTTACACCGATTCCATAAAAGCAGTGGAGGAAACTCATATGTGTGGCGGAATAGTGCAGTGCCACATAATTGTTGAGTGCAGTGTCGATCGCCCCGGCGCCAAGACCCAAAGGGACTGCAAACAGGCACATTGCGATCAGGCTGCCGGAACAGGAAAAACCCAGCAATGCTGCAGCTGTCATTGCCGTACTGAATGCGGAGACTCTGTTTGTCCCAAACCTTCCGATCACCTTGGCGCTGGCCATACTTGAGACGATTGTGCCACAGGATATGATCACAGTCACAAAACTTGCAAAAGAGATTGGAAGCCCAAATTCTGTATAAATTGCGGGCCATGCCGTTCCAAAGAGGGAATCCGGTATTCCAAGCCCGATGAATGCGATGTAGATTACGATCAATAAAATAGTAGCCATAAGATCCTTTCTGCTTCAGAAGTAACATTCACAATGATTTGCATTATAATACAGCAGATAGCAGTTTTCAATAGATTTCTACAAATTCATAAAGCTGGTGTGAAGTTTTTATCATAAGCTGAGGGCACTCAGCACAGAGCAGAGAGAACGTGCAAGGCAGATGATTTTTGACAGTGTGTCCTGTGAACTTGAGGAAGTGTTATGGGCAAAACTGCCGAGCTATTATGTCGGTAAATCTTTCGTGCGGCTGATACCATTTAAAGATCATATTAACATTGAGGCACAGGCCGCTGTTTTTCACAAAGAAAAAATTAACAGGTTATAAATTTACTCCAAAAGGTATGTTACAAATCTATCTGAGACAGGATATTCCGTCTGAAATTCTGAAACAGATATTTGCAGAGACTTTAGCGTGAGAAGAATTTCTGATTTCTTTCAGCAATTTTTACTCACGCTACTTCGCAAAGAATTTCTAAGTCTGCACAGCAGACTTTTCTCACACCAGAGAATGTCCGAAATACGGGCATTGACACAAGCCGTGGATAGTCAGCATTCCTCCATAACATTGGCTTGGAGAGCAGATTGCGCCTGGATTTCGATATACTTATGGCAGAGATATGCTTCCAATTGTTGCATATTATGTTTTTATACCCGAAGAGGGTACACATGAATATTGTAACTTGTATGTTCCTGTGAAGGAAAATAATGATATGGCAGAATGAATTCCCATATTCAAAATTAATGAAATTGCGTTTTGAAAGAAATAAGAATGGAAATAGCATATAGGAAGAATTATACTTATGCTTATGTAAAAGTATGGGGTAGTAAAAACATATTGTAGAGCATTTTAATAACAAAGGAGATTGTAGAACATGGAAAAAGTATTTCAATTTTTAAGGGATGCAGAAACTTATTATCTGGCAACGGTTGAGGGTGACCAGCCAAGGGTAAGACCATTTGGCACGATACATATCTTTGAGGGAAAACTTTATATTCAGACTGGCCGGATAAAAAGTGTGTCAAAACAGATCATGGCAAACGGCAAAGTGGAAATATGTGCCATGAAAGACGGAGAATGGATCAGGGTGGCGGGTACACTTGTAGAAGATGACCGGACAGAGGCAAGACAGTCCATGCTGGATGCTTATCCGGGGCTGCAGAATATGTATGCGGCAGATGATGGAAATACACAGGTTTTTTACTTAGAAAATGTAACTGCCACCATATCTTCATTTACACATGAGCCGGAAGTGATCAGATTTTAGGGATATGATTGGATGACTGTAAGCATCTCTGACTGCCAGTAAAACAGAATAGATAAATGATTGTACAAAACAGGGGTATGAAACATGTTTGAAGAAGTAAAAGTTTTAACGCATAGCAGCATTAAGATTGCCGGAAAAAAGATAATCTATTTTGATCCTTTCGAGGTTCAGGAAGAAAGCCATGATGCAGACCTTGTATTTGTAACCCATGAACACCATGATCACTATTCGCCGGAAGATATTGGAAAAGTGGCAAATCCAGACACATGGATCATCATGCCGGAGAGCATGAGAGGGTATGAGGAAAAAATGGGGAATCTTAAATGCAGATTTGTCTGTCCCGGCGGAATAACGGAAGCAGAGGGGATCATGATCAATGCAGTCCCCGCATACAACAGGCTAAAGCCGTTTCACACAAGGGGAAAGGGTTATGTAGGTTATATTGTAACAATGGATAATGTCAGATATTATGTGGCGGGCGATACCGACATGACACCTGAAAATCAGGACATAAAATGTGATGTGGCGCTTATACCTGTCGGTGGGAAATATACGATGGACAGTAAAGAAGCAGCAAAACTTGTTAACCGTATGAAGCCGAACCTTGCAATCCCTACACATTATGGGACAGTCGTTGGTTCACGAGATGATGGGAAACGGTTTGCGGAGCTTGTGGACAGCAGGATAGAAGTGCGGGTAATGATATGACGGACAGGAAAGGGAAAATATATGGCGAATGAAAGTGACGCATGGGTAATGCACGGCATGGACTGGGATGATCCACGCCGTATAAAGACATACAGGGAGTTGATCAGTTTGATCAATGAAACAGGATTTCTGCCATTATTTAAGAATGAAATAGAAGGGTTTTCTGCAGAGGAGTATGTATCACCTCTTTATTGGTGGACAGGTGACAGGGAGCAGGATCCATGGCAGTGGAGGGAGATCATTGCAGGAACAGGGGAAGTCGCATACGGTAAATTCTTTGGCAGAAAAGCGGGATTTATCAGCATGGAGTGGCTGCCTGTATTTGTGAATTTCAGGAGAGACGGATATGATTTTGATGCAAGGTGGGATGACGGGCTTGCCAATATAAGGCACAAGAGGATCATGGACTGCTTTGAGAAAGATTCCGATGACAGGATCAAGGAATATATGGGGCTGCAGTTAAAGCAATTTGCAGGGTTTGGAAAAGACGGTTATAAAAATTTTGACGGGATCATGACAGAACTGCAGATGCAGACCTACCTTACCATAAAAGAGTTCCAGCGGAAACGGAATAAGAAAGGACAGGAATATGGAATGTCGGTCTGCGTTTACTGCCGTCCGGAGGATTTATGGGGATATGACGTGGTGACGGATTCATATAATGAGGAGCCTCTTGCGTCGAAAGAAAAGATTTACAGCCGTCTGAAAGAACTGTATCCTGATGCGGATGAGAAGGCAATGGACAGACTGCTCAGGTAACTGATGGAATCAGAGTATTGGAACAGCCTGTCTGATTCAGGAAATAATAGAGGTCTTAAAAACCTGATAGAAGAATTGTCTGATGGTGAAAGACGTTTGTGCAACTGCGTGAGATGAAAACAGAGTTAAGGAAAATGTGGAATATTACAAAAAATACAAATGTTGCCAAACACTTGATTTTACTGGACGCTTTAATACTTTTTCAGTTACGGGTTTCCCGAAATGGAAAAAGTTGGTCAAAAATGATCTTCTGAAATAAAAATACAAAAATTAATTTTTGGATCTGAGGTCCATATTTTGATTTTTGTATTTTTATGAAGTAATAACTATAATTGAGCAAATTCCGAA
>DKVL01000012.1:140824-140985 GCA_002491195.1 Lachnospiraceae bacterium UBA7179 | reverse complement strand
TTTTCTTACCTCGCTCCGATAACTATTCATATCTGTCAAACTCCCCGCTAATGTACATCTTCTCAAGATTATGACCTTCCCGCAGCTCTCTTTCTGTTGCATTGCAAAGCGCAGTCAACGTGCCTGTTCTTGATAATATAAATAAACAATCCGGCCGCATC
>DKVL01000012.1:0-140778 GCA_002491195.1 Lachnospiraceae bacterium UBA7179 | reverse complement strand
ATAGATATTTGTTCCATAAATCCAAATATCGTCCATATTGATATTGATTTCAGGAAAACATTTAAAAATCAACCAAAATAACTTATTTTTTTCATGATGCCCTTCTACAATTAACAAATTTTGGCTTCGTTTTCTTACCTCGCCTCGATAATTATTCATATTTATCAAACTCCCCACTGATGTACATCTTTTCAAGGTTGTGGCCTTCCCGCAACTCTCTTTCCGTCGCATTACAAAGTGCAGTCAATGTACCCGCTCTTGACAAAATAAACAAACAGTCCGGCCGCATCAGTCGATTTGTCATCAAATTAGTATTATGAGAAGTCATAATAATCTGACATTCAGGATATCTTCTCTTAAAAAAGTTCATCACTTTCTCTGACATTTCGTAATGATAAAATGCGTCAAATTCATCTAAATATATAAAAGATGGATTCCAATTTTTAGTAGTCATTCGCCTATATAGATCAACTAACGCTAAAGTTCCACTGGATGCAGTTTCATAAAACGGTACTAATTTCTCATGTTCAAAATATAACTCTCTCTTACCATCTGGTAATTTTTGTAATATCAATTTGCACTCTATACCCATTTCGTTAAGAAAATCTTCTAAATCTTTTAATCTATTTGAATCCTCCAGCAACTCATAAAAAGCATCATTCATTCTTCCTGGAATTCTAAACATTGTATTTCCGGCTGTAATCATAAGCATTCTTCTGGTAAAATTAGACAATTTAATTAAAATAGAATCATTGTTCAATGCAACATTACTGATCAACCATCTCAGAAATGGTAACTTAGGCTCTTGAAATTCTTCTTCATCACCAATATCTACTGATTGCAGATATCTATCTATACTAGCTGTTTCTGCATTTATAAATTTAAGATTCTCAAAATTAAAATTATTATTTTCAAAATCACAGCTAAAAATAGTTTTTCTGTTAATGCGCAATTCTTCATTCCTAAGTTCCTGATTAGAAAATCTAGCATAGCGATATATTAACTCATTATTGCCAAACCTAAATTCATATGAAAAATTCGCCGTTTCGTCTATTGAATCCGCATTAAGAATTACTCCTGTATCAACATAACGCCGCACGCCAAACATTGTTGTACCAATATCAATCAACGCTTTTCCCAAATTTGTTTTTCCCGTCGCATTTCTACCATAAATCAACATTTTGCTGATAGTTCCATCCGTGATACAATCTGTACTAAATTGATACCCTGCAGTATTTTCAAAATCTATAGATATTTCATCTTTAAAATTTTTGTAATTTTTCAATGTAAATTTCTTTAACATTTTCCTGTCATCCTTTCATATAAATTATTTGCACACACATCTATGATTACAGTATAACCATTATTACAACCTTTCACAATAGCCTTCCGCAATTTTTTTACGGCACGTCTGTATTATTCGTTACTGTTTACAGGTCGGCTTGACATAAAGAAACCGATGGTTTAGACTGAATATTATCGAAATCAGAGTTTTTGGGATTGACTGTTAAAGAAATTGGGGAAAATCGGAAAGTTGAATAAAGAGAGAAGTCGAGAGTTGATGAGGTATTTTTATGGATAGAAAATTTGCAGAGAAATTACTTACAGAAGCAAAAAGTATGAACGAAGGAGCATGGATAGAACATTCATATAATGTGGCGCGCTTAGCTGAAAAGATAGCAAGTAAGGCAGGTATGGATAGCGAAAAAGCATATATTCTGGGTATGCTTCATGATATTGGCAGAAGAAATGGTAATATGCAGGCTCGTCATGCAATAGAGGGGTTTCAATTTTTAACCAATATAGGATTTGATGAAGGTGCAAGAATTTGTCTAACGCATACATTTCAATATAAAGATATTGAAGCAATTTATGATACATGGGATTGCAATGAATACGAAAAACATTTTATGACAGAATATTTGAAAAATGTTACATATAATGATTATGATAAATTAATTCAATTGTGTGATGCTTTATCATTGGCAAATGGATATTGCTATGCTGAAAAGAAGATGGTAAATAGTGTACTCAAATTTGGTTTTAAAGATACCACGATAAGTAAGTGGAAAGCAATATTTGAATTGAAAGAATATTTTGATGGGAAAATTAACGGAGATGTGTATTTGTTATTTTGAATATTCTGCAAATTCCAGTCAAAACAGGCAGCGATCCATATGAGATCACTGCCTGTTTCAACCGGATGTCAAAGGGAGGTTGTCAAGTAAAAAGCCAAAAACGCACAATCAATATTTCAGCTCGATACTGCCCATATTGGTCTCGATTTCGAGTTCGCCGTCTTTTCCCGACTGATGATATTTTGTACCTTCGCTGCGGTTGTTGACACGCACGCTGCCCATGTCAGACTCCAGATCTATCTCATATCCGTCAAGCGCCTGCGCTGTGTCAACTGTCACGCTGCCCATTGCCGCCGTGATGCTCAGATTGCCAAAAGTACAGCCATCTAACGCAATCTCGCCCATATCATTGTCCACTTCCGCCTCGCCAAGACTTGTATCGTTGACGGAAATCTCACCCATATTGGTCGTCAGATCGGCTTCGGCAAAGCTGCACTTTTTCAGTGTACAGTTCCCCAGGTTGCTCAAAAGCTCACATTCCGATGCAGATATCCCTTCCAGATTGATATTTCCCAAAGCTGTGTGCACATCGATCAAATCCACCACTTCCTGCGCCGGTACCGTCAATGACAGACTGCACTCGGCATTGTTGATACCCCACCTGTTGTATGTTCTCTGCTTTATGGTGAGCGTTCCATTCTTCACCTCATACAACGGCTCCAATCCGTCCGTGTATTCACTATCCAGATAAAACTGATCCCCCACTGTAACCGTCACATCCATCAGATTCGCATCCACCTTGACAACATGGAACGCGTCCAGCTCCAAACTTGTCTGCCCCATTTCGCCATGCCCAAAAAGGCTGGCTCCACGTCTGAAAATGTGGTAAAACGTGCCGCCGATCACACAACAGACTGTAATGATCGTAATGATTGTAATCCATACACTTCTCTTCATTCTAATGATTCCTCCCTATAACGCTCTGATGATCTGCTGCACCAGCGCCGCGATCACCCAAATGATCCATGTGAAGTGCCAGTCAAAGCTCAGAAAGCTCCAGCACAGGTAGATACAGGTCACTGTTGGCCAATATACTGACATGATCCGCGATATCGTTTCATTTTTGTACGTCACCTGTTTCTGTGACGGCACAAAACCGCCCCCTACTGTGCCTCTTTTATTGAGCGAGAGGATCGTCGTAAACCCTGCGTTCACATTCCCTGCCACCACAAACAGAAACACGCCGATCGCGACAAGCACAAACATTCCAACCACACCAAAACCGCCGTTCCATCCAGACAGACCGTCTAAAATCACGACTGGCAGTACGCTCAGTATGCACAAAATAACACCGATCGTGATCATCATCGCGTGTGTCACACGAAAACTTTCCCTCTGGTTATGCACATATTCTGCTGTCGCAAAATCGATCGTGCAAGCCTGCTCGCTAAGGAACTTCCATTTTCCCATGACAAAGCTGGAAAACAGAAACAAACCAACAGCCGCCGCTACTGATAAGAACATAAAACTGATGGCAAAAACGCCCCTGATACGCCATCCTCTGCCAGGATCCAGCAGATATCCGCAGCAGCTGATGATACACAGAAACACTCCGAGTGCAATGGCATAGGCAGAACGCCTTTTGTCGTGAAGATAATCTTTGACCACTGTAAGCGCAACCGTTCTGATACTGCTGTCCGTTCCCTTGTTCTCCTGTATCACCACATTTTTGATGCCAAGTTCCTCCGCAAGCTCATCAAGATTCCCAAACTCAGAGATCACGATGCCGACTGCTTCGTTCTCGCTCTTTCCATCCCCTATGAGTTCTGTATATTTGTCCTCCATCATCTGCCACAGTTCATCTTTGGCCTTTTGCACCTCCAATGTACTGGGTAACTTGGCAAACATTGTCTCCAGATAATTTCTGATTGTTTCCATTTTCTCACACACCTTCCTTAATAAATTTTTCCACAACTTCCTTCGTGAGCATCCACTCCGCACACTTCTCGCGGTAATACTGCCTGCCCTGCTCTGTGATCCTGTAATATGTTCTCCGCTTTCCGCTGATGGTGACATTCTCGGAAAAGGACTCGACAAAACCGTTTTTTTCCAGCCGGGTAAACGCGGAATAAAGCGTTGTCTCCTTGATCACATACTTCTCTTCTGACAAGCTCTTGATCTGTTTTGAAATCTCATATCCATACGACGGCGAATCCCACAACAGATACAGGATCATCGTGTCATTGTACCCACGTATGATATCACTGCTGATACTGCTCATGAAATAATCACTCCTCTCTACGACAGACAATGCAACGTCTATCGTTGCTACGTTTATCGTAGTATAAAAATAACATAGAAAATACACTCTGTCAATAGACTTTTCTGAAAAAGATAGCTGCGCATAAAAAAAGAGAAACAATCGAAATAATCCATTGTTTCCCCCATTTATTTTACGCACAGCAAAATTCCCATAAAATCAAAATTATTCCCATATCAGAGCGTGTTCCAGCAATCAGCAGTCACTTCATTTTACTTTGACATAATTTTTATAAAGGCAAAATCCTGTACCGCAAAAATAATATACAATCCGTCGAATAACCTGCTGGTCATAGCACATCATCCACTCCTCCGGACAACGATCGACAATCAGATCCACTGGCTCACATTTTCCACTCCCATTGTCATAGTAATAAGTGATACCTTCCCAGTCTATATAACGAATAAAAGCTGCCCTGTCAGCGGAGAACGAGATTTTGAGACAATGCTCCCATACCATAAAACAACAATAGTCTGATTCCAGCAGCTTCTCGATATCTTTATCACAAATTTCTTTCTTCTTGAATGCCGGAACGGCTTCAACTTTCAGTTTTGGATGCAATAGAATCGTTCCTTCCGTGCAACACCTGAATGGAAATTTCTGCAGTAAATCTATGTTCCCAAGCGGACAGAATATAAGATGCACCTCCTTTAGATTGGGAAGGTTAGATAGTAACTCACAGTCAGTAAAATTCGTCTTATACAACTTCAGTCTTTTCAAATTTTTACAGTTTCGCAGGAATGAAAAATCATCAATATAGACGCCCTTGATGTCCAGAGACTGCAGTTTTGTCATCCGTCCGATCACAGACCAGTCATGAAGATCATAGTAATAGGGTGCGGGCAAAGGCAAAGACCCTGGCTCCCTAAAATAAATATATTCTTCATCCTCCGATATTATAGTACTAAATCTTGGTTCTATATTTAACGATTTGATACGAGCGATATCCCTATCCCAATCATACGCTGTAGTGGGAATATGGTTAAAGTTCCTCTGAATCATCCATGCAATCCACGGTTGAAGCGGAATCCCACCCTGAGGTTTGGAATAATGCCTCTCTCGCTCTTTCGCCGCATAGTACTCCGAAAAAGCATGGCGTGGATTATATGCCAGCCATTCGTTATCCCCAAAACCAAACTCAACAGTCAACGGAACTGCACCCGGCTCAGAACTGCGTTCGCCAGACTTCTTTGAGCCCGGGTCTTTTCTCCCAATCATCTGATCCGCATCAGAAAGATGCCCAGAAGCCTGATGTTTTGATAAAGTACGGTTTGCAATACGAAGTTCACTGCTGCTGCCTGATTCGCAATAAAAATACAGGTACTCTCCGTCCAGACAGGTGCCGCTCTCATCTGGCATCTGCAGACGTCTTTGGTCTATTCCCTCACTGGTCAGAACACGCTCAATCTCTTTTTGTTTGGTAAAACGTTCTCTACCATTCCATCCACAGGCTGCAGAACGGAGCATAGTAAACAAAAATTCTTCTGTATTATCGGCACATTTAGTAAAAGACAATGGTTCATCGTCTATGCAAAAACTTAGAAAAATCGGCGGATCCGGAATGCCATCCAAAAGGTCGGCTTTCAGATACCCAGCAGACCATATATTTGCTTTTCCATGCCATATGATAACATACTCTTCACCAGATGATGACGTCTCTTCCTCATAACTTATGTAAATTTCCTTTGGCTCAATAAGCTTGTTGCTATGGATAGTCACTTCATCTCTCCCATAAGTTAACAGAAATTTCCGATAACCGCAGGGAAATGATACCCCTAACCGTTTTTCTGCCGCCTCAACTTCCTCAAGTAAAAACCCCTGATGTTCCTCACTACAGAAAAAATCCATCAATTCAGAAAGGGAAAGATTATATTTCCGCTCCATTCCATACCTCCATAAAAATAGCAGTTATTTCCTATCCCTGTCTGCCAAAAGCGACAACCCCAGCACCGTCAAAATGATCATCAGCCCCGGAAATACTGCGTACCACGGCGCGGAAAACAGATACGTCTGCGACTCCGACAGCATACTTCCGAGGCTTGCGCTGGGCGGCTGCACGCCGATGCCGAGATAGCTCATACCCGCCTCCGCAAGCACTGCGTTGTTAAAGCCGATCATGACCGAGGACATCAGCACAGGCATCGTGTTGGGCAGAATATGCACAAAGATGATGCGCAGCCCAGGCACACCGGCAAGCCTTGCACTCTTCACGTAATCCATCTCTCTGTACTTGATAAACTCTCCCCTGACAATACGCGCAAAGCTTGGTATAAACGCAACGCCAAGTGCCGCGATCACATTGTATTTGCCCGTTCCGAAAATACTGACAAATACCAATGCCAGCAAAATACTCGGAAACGCAAACACCACATCGTTGACACGCATCAGCACCTCGTCCAGCCAACCGCCAAAATACCCGGTAAACGCACCGATTATAACACCGCTCACCGTCCCGATCGCCACCGTGGCTGTCGCGATCACAAAGGTATTACCCATCCCCTTCAACACCCTCGAAAAAATATCCCTGCCAAAATTGTCGCACCCCATCGGATGAGCAAGCGACGGCGCCGCCAACTTTGCAGTGCTGTCCATCTTCGTGATGTCATACGGCGTATGGATAAAACCGATCAGAATCAACAATAGCATTACACCTGTTATCGCAAGACCTATTATAAAATTGGGAGAATACCTTTTCTTTTTCATCCAAACCTCCCTAATCCTGCACACTGATGCGCGGGTCAACCAACTGATAAATCACGTCTACAACAAAATTTGTCGCGATCACCACAAAGGCAATCAGCACGATGATCGCCTCGACCACAGGATAGTCCCTGTAAGATATGGAAGTCAGAAGAATGCGCCCGATCCCCGGAATGTTAAACACCTGCTCGATGACAATGCTGCCCACCAGCATATCCGCAAGCGTCATGCCCCACAGGGTGATCACCGGTATCATGGCATTTCGCAGGACATGTCTATATAAAACCTTGTTGGTATTATTTCCTTTACTGTAAGCCGTTCTCACATAATCCTTTTTCGCCTCCTCGATGCAAGAACTTCGCAGCATCTTTACCGACATCGCGATCTTTGGAAGCGCGATTGCGATACATGGAAAAATAATATATTTGAGAAATTCCCAGAAATCCGTCTCATAGGACACAAAACCTCCGGGTGTAAAAAGCTTTAAAATCAGCCCGAAAAAATATGTGATCAAAATACCCATGAAAAAATGGGGAACCGACATCACAATCTGATTGACCGCCATGACAACGCGATCTACCCACTTTCCATTGTGTTTGGCTGTATAAATGCCAATCGGCAGCGAAATTACTACCATAATAAAAAAAGAGAAAACTGCCATAATGACCGTGATCGGAAGCTTGGACACGATCATGTCCGCAACAGGCATATGATACTTGTACGAAGTGCCAAAATCACCGCTCACGAAATGGATCAGCCATTCCAGATACCGCTCCAGAAACGGTCTGTTTAACCCGAGCTGCTCCCGCAACGCCGCCAGACTCTCCGGCGTGGCGTCTGTGCCAAGCGCTGCAAGCGCCGCATCCCCTGGGATCAGGTCAAAAGCAAGATAGACGAGGAACGAGATACACAAAAGCGTGATCATCATTGCAGCCAGCTTTTTACCAATGTATCTCATGTCCTCGTCTCCTTTTTCTTTCCGATCTATTGTTCCAACAGTGTACGACCAGACTCACTCAAAACTATTTATGCCCACAGATTTACTGAACCTCTAACTTTGAAAAATCCTGTATATACAGCGGATAGAATGTATATCCCGTATATCCCTTTCTGACAGCCACCAGCTCGCACATATCCTGAATATAGACATTTGCAGCCGTCTCGGCAAGGATTGTCTCGCACTTCTTGTACGCCTCTGTAGCCTTGTCGTCATCCATCACGGCCTCCGCCGCAAGCGCCTCCGCATAAGCAGCATCATACTCCTCACTGCTAAAGTTCACAAAATTATTGTGCGCATCAGAGCGGAAACGGCTCAACATCGCTCCTGCAGTCAGTGTCGATGCATCTACACCGACAAGCGTCGCCTCGAAATCGCGTCCCTGGTACACATCGCTTAACCATGTCTCCCACTCAATCAGTTCAATATTCGCTGTGACACCGATCTGTTTCAACTGCTCTGCAACAACCTGCGCTGTGTCCACATGCTGCTGATAGTTTGACGGCACCTTCATCGTAAAGCTGAACCCGTCGGGATATCCTGCGTCTGCCAACAGCTCCTTGGCCTTCTCAATGTCTGTTGTGTAAAGGTCATTTAGCTCCTCAATATAATATTTTCCAAAAGCAGGGAACATACTGCTTCCCACAGGAGTTCCTTTTCCCTCTGACACAAAATCAAGGATCTCCTGCTTGTTGACGGCATAGCACAATGCCTGACGCACCTTCTCATTATCAAACGGCTCGACCGCGTTGTTGAGATACATCGCCTGCACCAGGTTCATCGTTCCCTCGAGTACCTCGAAGTCGTCGCCAAGCTCCGCCGCCTGCGCTGTGGAAACTCTCGCAACCAGGTCGACCGCGCCGCCTTCAAGATTCATAACGATCGAATCCGAATCGGCTAACACCTTCAAAGTGATGTCCTTGATGTGCGCCTTCTCCCCCCAGTAGTCGTCAAACCGCTCAAGCACTACATTTTCCTGCAGAGAGCGCGACACAAACTTGTATGGCCCGGTTCCGACCGGATTGGTCTGAAGGTCAGCCGCATCAGCTGGAACGATGGCCGCCTCCACAGTCGCCAGGATTGCCATGAAAGAACTGCTCGACTCTTTCAGTGTAATCACAATCGTGCTCTCATCGGGCGTCTCCACACTCTCGATATTAGAAAACGCCGATATAACAGGTTCTCCCCCATTAAGACCGGCGCAGGTATCAATCGAATATTTCACGTCCTCTACAGTGACAGGATTTCCGTTGTGGAATGTTATCCCGTTTCTCAATGTGAATGTATACACAAGTCCGTCCTCTGACATTGTGTAATCACTCGCCACTGCAGGAACCAGATTGCCCTCGCTATCCGGCTTGTATAAGCCCTCATAGATATTGAAGAGGATTTCCTGTGTACCCGCGCCCTGTGAAAGGCTTGGCACCAGACTGTCCAAATCCTGTGGAATACCTATGGTGATGTGTGAGTCACCGTCTTCCGTCTTGTCTGTCTCATCCGTCTCCTCCGATGAAACATTTGTCCCAGCATCCGCTGCGGTATTTGCCTCGCTGCTGTTAGCGGCAGACGTATCTGCAATCTGTGTAGAGTCTCCAGCCGCCTTATCACCTGAGCATCCGCCCAGTGCAACAGTCAGTGTAAGCAACATACCCGCAAAAAGAACTTTCACAAACTTTTGTCCTCTTTTCGCCATGTCTTTTACTCCTTTTTATTCTTTTAATATGAAATTGTAACCACACAAAGTACAGTCGCGCCACCCTGACACGTACCGTCTTCTGTGTTCTGTTAAATTTTATATAAA
Organism: Lachnospiraceae bacterium UBA7179; assembly: GCA_002491195.1. GTDB lineage: Bacteria > Bacillota > Clostridia > Lachnospirales > Lachnospiraceae > COE1. The sequence continues at coordinate 130,882 of DKVL01000012.1, read as the reverse complement.
TTCAGACCAAAAAGCAAGACATTTTCTTCACAATCTTGTTTTTTATTGTATACACGATATTTTTTATAGATCCTTATCCAACACTTTTTTCAGCTCGTCCATAAAGGTGTTGATATCCTTAAACTCCCTGTACACTGACGCGAACCTGACATATGCCACCGCATCCAGGTCTTTGAGCTTATTCATGACCAGCTCACCGATCACGCGGCTGCTGATCTCCTTCTCTCCGCGGTTCAATACATCTGCTTCCACCTCGTCCACCAGTTCCTCAATGCTGTCCGTGCTGACCGGTCTCTTGTGACACGCACGCAAAACTCCTGTCTCAATCTTAGAGCGGTCATACGCCTCCCTGTTGTTATCCTTTTTAACGATAATCAAGGGAATCGCTTCCACTTTCTCATAGGTGGTAAAGCGTTTATTGCACACGTCGCATACACGCCGCCTGCGAATCGAACTATTATCCTCTGCAGGTCTTGAATCGATCACTCTCGTATTCTCACAATTGCAATATGGACATTTCATACTGTTTCCTCCAAACCGTTCCTTAACGGCTGACCTTTTTTGCTAACTTCTCCGCATACATCAATTCATCTGCCCTTTTCATCAGTTCTTCGATATCAAGGCAGCTGCCACGCTCCGCCTTGTAAATTCCCACGCTTGCAGCCACCACATAAGGTTTCCCTGAAGTACTGTTATAAGAGTCTAGATACGCCGTGATGTCCTTTTTGATCAGATCCGGATCATACTCCTCGTCAAAAATAGCAAGCATCTCATCCCCGCCAAATCTTGCACAGACCGCATTTTTCGGACAGGCGTTCTTCAGAGCCTGCGCCACAGTATGAATCGCATGATCGCCTTCCCCATGCCCATAGTTGTCATTAATCTTTTTGAGTCCGTCCAAATCCGCAAGGACAATCGTGATTCCCTCACTGATCTTCTCCTGCCCATGATCGCTTACCATCTCCTGATACGCTGCCATCAAACCATTGCGGTTATATAACCCTATCAGGATATCCTGACGGTACATCTCCTCAATCTGTTTTGCCAGATAGTGCTGGTACCGCATATTCCGGTAGCCGCCGATCGCATTATTCATGGAAGTGACATCCTGCGGCACCCTGTAATAATTCCCCGCCGCATAGTCCTTGAAATGAAAACAGATATACCCGAGCGGAATGTTCAAGAAATTCAGCGCAATAAAAATCAACGGTTTTCCTCTCTCTAAAAGCCCTTGCAGATCAGGCACTAACTGCCCCGCATCAAAATCGCAGGGTGTGAATCCCTCCCCTGCCTCGCTGTCGTACACAAGACACAATTTCTCCGAAAGCACGTCCCCCTGGGGCACTTGCAGAGGATTCACACACTCATCAATTGAATCCGCCCGCAACAGACAGCACATATCCGGCAGAATAGACTTTTTCAGTTCTGCGCATACCTCCTCAATCGACTTGCAGTTGTTGATCCGCGCTGTCACGCCCGCCAGATGCATCTCCTTCTCAAGGTAATAATTTAACCGGTCATTGAGCACATTGACATACTCTGACGCATTGATGGTCTGTGCTCCCTTACACCCACAGGATTCGGCTAACACCATGGAAGGCATAATAGCGCGCCGTGACTCCAATATGCCCTCCTCAAAATACCGATACAGCATATCACAGACATTCTCAGCCATGATGTTATAACTGCAAACGCAGGATGTAATCGTCGGCGCTGAAAACTTGATATCATCAATCCCATCAAACCCTGTAACAATAATATCCTCTGGAATGGAATAACCATGCTTCTTCAATACATTGCAGGAAACGATCGCCATCGTATCATTGGCACAGATCAATGCCTCCGGCAGCTCCCCGCGCTCGATCAGCCGCTCTGTGGCAATGCGCGTTGGATCCGACCAGAAATCTCCATAACTGACCATACTTTGTTCATCATACTCAATCCCATTTTCCTGAAGCACTCTCTGAAATACGTTCTGCCTGCTGTCTGAAAAAGGATTTCCTTTTAGCCCGCTCATCAAATGCAGCCTGGTGACATGATGCTCATGAATAACATGGCGGATCACATTCGCAAATCCTTCCTGATAATCAAATACTGCCTGTGCACACCCTTGATATGCATTTCCCACAATAATCGCGGGTATGTCATGCGCAGCCACTCGACTGACAAGTTCTCCGACAAGCTGCTCGTCTTTTATTTTTTCCTCAAAGATAATAACGGCATCTATAATCTGATAAGGCATCAGGTCGAAGACACTCATCTCACCTTTTTCCTCCAGCCTGCCCCAATACAGATCCGAACACGTATTGTACACAAACAGACTGTCCCCTCTCTGACGCAGCTTTTCATTTAACGCTACAACAAATTCATAGCTTGTTGTGTCGTGTACTTTGGAAATACACAGAGCGATAATCTTTCGTTTTCCCAGCATAAAAGTCACTCCCACATAACGCTGCAGCCGCCTGTTATATGTCTACCAGAATCAGGTCTGGTCCAATCTGCCGGATGCAATTATATGGTATGGCAATCACAGAATCATCTGTAAGCATAGACCAGAAACCCTTGCATCCGGGCACGATAATCTTACATATACAACCTTTGCATTCGTCGATCTCCAGATCACATACATGACCAAGCCTTCTGCAGTCCTTGATACATATGACCTCTTTCTTTTTTAACTCTTTATAACTGATCACAGAATACCCCGTTCAAAGTGCTCTTACTGATATGATATGCACTTTTTCCCAAAGAGATCATCCTTAACCAACTTTTAATTCGATCTCCGTAATATCCACGATCTCCTCTGCATTCTTGGCAAGCAGCAGCATATAGTTTCCTGCATCGACCTGAAAACTGTGAGATTCCTCATCATAGTATGTAAAAGCCTCCCGCTCAAGCATGAGCGTCACTTCCCGTGTCTCTCCAGCCTCGAGATAAATCTTCTCGAACGCTTTCAGTTCCTTTGCCGCCTTTTTGATCCTCGGGAACTTTTCCGCCACGTAAATCTGCGCAACTGCCGCCCCAGCACGCCTGCCGATATTGGAAATATCAAAGCTCACTTTCACGCCCTTACTCTGCACAGTGTCTTCAATCACTTCCGCGCGGATGCCAGTCATTACGAACTCTGTGTAGGAGAGTCCATATCCAAACGGAAACGCTGTCGCGACATCGTAGGTATCATAATAGCGATAGCCGACAAAAATGTCCTCGCCATAACTTACCTTGTCGCCACCCGGAAATTCTCCAAGCACCATCGCGGGACAATCTTTCTCGCTGACCGGAAATGTCTCAGGCAGACGCCCCGAAGGGTTATACTCGCCAAACAGCACTTCCGCAAGGGCAATGCCCCCTTCCATGCCTGCATACCAGCTAAATACGAAAGCGTTCACATCATCAATCCACGCACTCACATCCACAGGAGAACCCGCCACGAGCGTCACCACCGTGTCCGGCCGTACCTTCAAAAGCTCTGTGATCAACCGGTCCTGCTCATATGGGAGCTTCATGTCCGCCCTGTCCTGTCCTTCCGTATCATAATCGTGCGTCAGACCACCCACAAAGACAACCGCGTCGGCATCTTTTGCCGCCTCGAGCGCTTCCTGCAGGTACTTTTCGTTCATTTCCTTCTGATGTTTCCTCTTTTCCTCCGACGCTGCCTGTACTTCCGGTTCCGGGGAAGCCTGTGTTGTCCCGCTGTCCTGGTTCAGGCTGTCAGCCTGGCCATTCCCTTCGCCGCTGGTATCCGCCCAGATATTTCCAACATCGTCATTATAATATCCCGGCTTATACACCACCTCTGCATTGCCGCCCAGCAGCATCTCGATCCCCATGAGCGGCGTGATCTCATACAATGCCTTGATCTCAGCGCTGCCACCGCCAGGAGCATGCTGCCTGTTGGCGTTTTCGCCGACCACCAGCAGTTTCCGAACCTTTTTCCTGTCAAGCGGAAGAATATCCTTATCATTTTTCAGCAGCACGATCGATTCTCTCGCTGTCTGCCGCAGCGACGCCTTGTCATTGTAGTCGTTATAACTGCCTGCGCTGCGCTCCCCGTCAAGCATATGGAGCTTGTTCATAACATTCAGAATATGGCGGACTTTCTCGTCTATCTTTGCCAGCGCCGTCTTCTTGTCCACCTCTCCATCCTCGATCATCCTGATCAATGGATCGGCCATATAATATGCATCAAAATCACTCGTGACAGACATCTCTATGTCAAGACCGTTCAAGAGCGCTTCCTTTGTGTCATGTACACCGCCCCAGTCAGAGATCGTGATGCCCTCAAATCCCCACTCTTCGCGCAGGATCTTGTTCAGCAATTCCTCGTGGTGGCAGCAGTGCGTTCCATGGAGTTTATTGTATGCCCCCATGATTCCCTTGACCTTGCCCCGCTTCACAGCCGCCTCAAAGCCCGGCAGATAAATCTCCCGCAGCGCCCGCTCGCTCACCTCCACATCCACCTCAAGCCGCCTTGTCTCCTGATTGTTTACCGCGAAATGCTTGACGCACGCGGAGACATCATTCTCCTCAATTCCCTGTACAACCGGTACCACCATCTCCGAGACCAGATACGGATCTTCCCCCATGTACTCAAAACTCCGCCCACACAGCGGTGAACGCATGATGTTGATTCCCGGCGCGAGAATCATGTCCTTCCCGCGTCCTCTCGCCTCCTTACCAAGCAGTTTTCCCGTTGCATACGCAAGCTCCCTGTTCCAGGTCGCCGCAAGAGCCGAATTGCAGGGAAGATACGACGAATAGTCATAGCTGAGCCCGATATCCTTCCACGCAGCGTTTTCAAAGTCTTTCCGGACGCCCCGCGGACCATCCGAAGTCTTGAAAGGCGGGATTCCCAACCGTTCTACCCCTTTCGTCTTAAAAAAACCGTCCCCGTGAATCATACCGATCTTCTCCTGCAGCGTAAGCTGTGCAATCAGTTTCTCGATTTTATCTTTTGTCATGAAACTTTGTCCCCCTTCTCTGTGTGATCTAATGGTTTCGGCAAACGAATCCTTACGATTCCATTCAAAACGATTGAAAAAATAAACAGTATCAATCCGAGCAGCTGTGACACAGCAATCTGTGTCCCCGGGATCAAAAGCCGGTCTGTCCGGATTCCCTCGATGACAAAACGCCCAATGCCATACCCTCCAAGATAAAACAGGCACATCTGACCATGGTATTTTTTCCTCTTGTGGTATAAGAGCATCATTGCCAAAATCCCCAAATTCCAGACACTCTCATACAAAAATGTAGGATGTACCTGTATGAAGTTCACATCCCCCATCAAAGCCATGCCGTCAAGCTGTGACTGCGTGATATCCCACGGTCGCACCGCATCAACAGGAAGCCGCATAGCAAACAGAGAATCTGTATAACCGCCAAACACTTCCCTGTTAAAAAAGTTCCCCCACCGGCCGAGAATCTGTCCGAGAATCAGTCCATAGACACCGCAGTCTCCAATCTGGTAAGGCGAAAGTTTCTTGATCCTGCTGTACACAAAGAGCGTAATAAACGCTGCGATCACTGCACCGTATATGGCAAGTCCACCCCGTCTGAGATTAAAAATACTGAGCAGATCATTTTTGTACTGATCCCAGGAAAAGACTACATAGTAGATTCTTGCCCCGATCACCGAAAAAATGACCGCATAGATGCCAAAATCCCATATAATATCGGAATCCATTCCTTCCGCTCTTGCCATGCGATCCGCCATCAGTACACCAAGTATGACGCCGATGCCGATGATCACTCCATATAGCGCGATCTCGAACCCAAACACCGAAAAACTTTTTGGAACATTTTCCAGATAAATCCCAAGATGTGGGAAAGCAATATCATTTACTCCCATTGTATCCGGCATATTTTTTTACCTACCTTATTTTTAATTACTTTATACATTAAAGCGGAACAGGATCACATCCCCGTCTTTTACCACGTAATCCTTGCCCTCCAGACCGACAAGTCCCTTATCCCTCGCCGCTGCAAGAGAGCCGTTCTCCAACAAATCCTTATAGTTGACAACCTCAGCGCGGATAAACCCACGCTCAAAGTCCGTATGAATCTTACCTGCTGCCTGCGGCGCTTTTGTACCGACTTTGATCGTCCACGCACGGCACTCGTCTTCCCCCGCTGTCAGAAAACTGATCAGTCCCAGTAAACGATAGCTCGCTGCAATCAGTTTGTCCAATCCGGACTCTTTTAATCCCAAGTCCTCCAGGAACATTGCCTTCTCATCATCGTCAAGTTCCGCGATCTCCTGCTCGATCTGCGCGCAGATCACAAAGACCTCAAAGCCCTCCGATGCCGCATACTCACGGACTGCCCTGACACCCGCATTGTCTGCACCGTCATTTGCGAGATCGTCCTCCGCAACGTTTGCTGCAAAGATCACCGGCTTGTCCGTCAGAAGATTGTACCCATTTCTCCACACGATTTCCTCGTCATCCTCTGTCACAAAACTCTTTGCCAGCTTTCCTTCCTCCAGATGCGCCTTGATACGCTCTGCGAGGGCAAGCTCCTTAGCCTGCGCCTTGTCATTTTTTGCCCCTCTTGACACCTTAGCAATGCGCCGCTCAAGAATCTCAATATCAGAAAAAATCAGCTCTAAGTTAATCGTCTCGATATCTCTTAGCGGATCAATGCTGCCATCGACATGGACAATATTCGAATCCTCAAAACACCGCACCACATGAACAATCGCGTCAACCTCGCGGATATTTGCAAGGAACTGGTTTCCAAGTCCCTCACCCTTGGACGCTCCCTTCACAAGCCCTGCGATATCGACAAACTCAATCACCGCCGGCGTCACTTTCTTCGTGTGGTAAAGTTCGCCGAGACGTTTAATCCGATCATCCGGCACTGTCACAACTCCCACATTCGGATCGATCGTACAGAACGGATAGTTCGCCGATTCTGCACCTGCCTTGGTCAATGAATTGAATAATGTACTCTTTCCTACGTTCGGAAGTCCAACGATTCCCAACTTCATCTCAAATTTCCTCCTAAAATCATAGTATCTGTCAATTTATTTTTTCCATACGTTTCAGAAATTCCCTTACATTCGATGCAATATCACCCTTAAAGATCGCGGAACCCGTGACGATCACATTGGCGCCTGCCGCAAGATTCATCTCCAGGTTGCCAAGCGTCACGCCGCCGTCAATCTCCAGCTTCACATCGGGATAGCGCTCGTTAATGATCCGGCGCATCTCCTTGATCTTGTCAATACAGTCAATGATATATTCCTGCCCGCCAAAGCCGGGACGCACTGTCATCACGAGCACCATATCCACCATATCCATGTACGGAAGCACTGCACTCACAGGCGTCTCCGGATTGATGGCAATACCAGTCTTCACACCAAGTCCCTTAACCTTTGCAAGCGTCTCAGGGATACATTCACACGCCTCCACGTGTATGGTAATGCCATCCGCGCCCAGTTCGACTAATTCCTCAACATAGCGCTCTGGCTGCGCCACCATCATATGCACATCCATAAAAAGCCTGGAACGCTTTCTCACACATCGAAGGACAGGCATCCCAAAAGATATAGAAGGAACAAACATTCCATCCATCACATCGATGTGCAGATACGGCACTCCTGCTTTCTCCACAATCTCCACCTGTCTGCCAAGTTCCCAAAAATCAGCCGCCAGTATCGAGGGGCATAAATAATTCATGTTAGTATTTCCTCTTTTCTTTCTCTTTTATTTCCTCATAAAAAGCAACGTAATTCTCATATCGGATTTTGCTGATATGACCTTCTTTTAAGGCTTCCCTCACACCACACACTGGTTCATGAATATGTGCACAAGTCACGAACTTACAGTCTGTCTCATATGGTTCAAACTCGGGATAACAATTTTTTAATTCCCCCTTCTCCAGATCAAACAAAGATAAGGAACTAAATCCTGGTGTATCCATAATATAAGTGTCATCCGAGATCGCAATCAGCTCGGAGTGCCGCGTCGTATGTTTTCCCCGCGCGATCTTCTCGCTGATCTCCCCTGTCTCCATCTTCTTATCCCCCTGCAGACAATTTACAAGAGAGGATTTCCCTACCCCGCTTGGTCCCGCAACCGCTGTGGTTTTTGCGCGCAGTGATTCCGCCAACAGTCCGATCCCCTCCTGCCGCATGGCACTCACAAACAAAATCTGGCATCCGCTGTTTTCATAAATCTCTCTGATCTGCTCTCTTTTTACCTGATCAGAAATATCCTGTTTGTTAAAACACAGAATACATTCCAATCCCTGCTGCCGCATCATAATCAGAAAACGATCCAGCAGTTGATAGTTCGGATCTGGCTTTGTCATGGCAAAGATCAACAAGGCCTGGTCAATATTGGCCACTGCTGGGCGTATGAGTTCACTCTTTCGTGGAAGGATCCGCAAGATATTTCCCTCACAATCCGCAGTATGCGTGACCTCAATCTCAACATCATCACCGACAAGCGGCTTAATCTTCTCTTTGCGAAATATCCCCTTTGCCTTACATTCATAGATTGTTCCACCTGGAACATGAACATAGTAAAAACCTGCTATTCCTTTTATAATCTTCCCCTGCATAACCCTACCTTTTGTCAGACCCGTTAAAAACGACAATCATGGCATTCTTCTGAAAAGCCCTTAATTTTTTGTGAATTGAACATTCTGTCTGATGACTGTCGCCTGTGGACTTACCTGCGTTGTCATATTTCCATCGGCATCCGTCACGATCTCCTCCACATTTTTCAGATACGTAATAACTACAATCCCGTACGCAGACGGGCTCGTGAAATTATTTAAATTAATGGATACCGGAAAAGCTGTCACTTTCTGGTTATTCCACAACTCCTGACTTTCATCAGCCGTCATAAGCGTGACAATCGCATCTCCGCCTATATAATCCTCTGGTGCCTGCACCATCAGAGAACAATTGTAAGTCGAAATCTCGCTTCCAATGCTCACCTTTAGATCAACTGCCGTTCCTTCACTGACGTTTGTCCCCGCCTCGTAACTCTGATAACAGATCTGTCCTTCAGGATATTCCGAATTGTATGTTTCTGTCACTTCGTTCACCACAAGCCCCGCTGCCTCCAGTGTACTGATTGCAGCTTCCTTCGAAGTTCCTAAAACCTCTGGCATACGAACCTCCACATTGTCGCCACCCTTGCTCAGCACGATCGTAACCTCAGAATCGATCGGCGCTATGGAATTTCCCTCCGGAGACTGTGAAATGATCGTTCCTTTTGCATATTCTGTTGAGTATTCATCCGCTTTTACAACCCTAAACCCTTCTTTTACCAGTGCTGCTGTACCCTCTGCCTCCGACATACCCTCGACAGATGGTACATGGATCCCGTCTGCCCCTGCGCTGACTGTAAGCACGATTGTCGTATTCATAAGAATCTTGTCATTGGCAAGTACTGCCTGACCATCCTCCAGAGCAGCAGATATAACTTGATTTTTCGCATACTGTGTCGTTTCTATAAACGTCGTCTTGCATCCCAATCCAACAGAGTTCAGTGCAGTCTTGACCTCATCAATATCATGTCCTTCAAATTCCGGCATCACTGCCCGCTCAACAGTATCACTGCTGTTCTGCCCCTGCAAGGGAAGACTGCCGCTCTGCCCAAAGATGCCTGTTGCCTGTCCCACAAAGTACAACAGAATACAGCCGATCACGACCGCTGCAATCACCGTGAGCACTGTTGTCAGTCTTTCCGCCTTTGGATTGTAATCATACTCATTTTTTCCCAAATTCTCCGGATAGTCATAATCGTCATACACATACCCGCCATCGCGCATATTTTGTCGATTGACCGTCTCCTGCGCATAATCCTCCTCGTAATAATCGTATTCTTTGCCAGACTTACTCTGCTTTTTTTTCGCCTGATTTGTCTTCTTTTTCTTCGTTTTCTGATTTGACTTTTTCCCTGCTTTTTTTGTTCCAGAATCGCTTGTGCTGTCATAGCGGGTATCATCTGATGCTTTTGACGTCCTCTGACGATTATTGCGCGATGGCTGCTCCATCACAACCTCCCCATAATAATCCTCCTCATAATAGGGATTCTCGCTGGAATTTTCGTCTCCATAATCGTCATAATTATTATAATTACTCTTTTTCCTCCTGGAAGGTACAGACTTGACCTGGTCAGGAATCGCTTCCAGTTCCTCCTCGTCCGCATAAATCTCCCTGCGCGGCACCCTGTCCTCCCACACAGTATCCAGCACTGCCGGCATAGGAATCGGTTCCGGAGATGCTTCCTGACTGCTGACCATACTGCCCTGTGTATTGGAGGAAGGAGGGACGATCTTTGTCTTACCTGCCTCATCCTCTGTATCCACCTGCGCGATCACAGCATCCGGATTGATCAGCGAATGTTTTAAGTCCGTTATCATCTCAGCCATGCTCTGATACCGCCTGTCAGGGCTTTTCTGCGTGCATTTCATCACAATATTTTCCACGCTCTGCGGGATCTCGGGCACAAACTCCCGCATCGACGGCATCGGATTCTGTATGTGTTTGATGGCAATCGCCACCGTCGTGTCTCCATTAAACGGAACGCGCCCCGTGAGCATCTCAAAAATCGTAATTCCCAGCGAATAAATATCGCTCTTCTCATCAGAAAATCCGCCTCTTGCCTGCTCTGGCGAAGTATAGTGGACCGATCCCATCACATTGGAAGTAATCGTGTTGCTTGATGCCGCCTTCGCAATACCAAAATCCGTTACTTTCACCTTTCCTTCTTTGGAAATGATAATGTTCTGAGGCTTGATATCTCTATGTATGATATGGTTGTTGTGCGCTGCCTCGATTCCCATTGCCACCTGGATCGCAATACTGATGGCTTCCTTGGTAGTAAGCCTGACTTTCTTCTCAATATATTTTTTGAGCGTGATGCCCTCCACAAGCTCCATCACAATATAGTGTATGCCATCCTCTTCCCCCACATCGTACACATTTACAATATTCGGATGCATCAACCCAGCTGCAGCCTGCGCCTCCACACGAAACTTTGATACGAAATTCCTGTTCTCTGAAAATTCCTGCTTTAACACCTTCACAGCGACAAAGCGGTTCAGCTTTTGATCCTTTGCCTTATATACATCTGACATTCCGCCAGTGCCGATCTTCTCAAGCACCTCATAACGGCTTCCTATCAGCATTCCCAACTTAATCATTCTGACCTCCAAACGGTTCCACAAGAACCACAGCTATATTATCCCGCCCGCCATTCTCATTGGCAGCTTCTATCAGACGTTTCCCAGCCTCCTCCAAACTGCTGCTGGAGGTAATGATCCTGTGTATCTCGTCATCTTTCAACATGTTTGTAAGTCCATCTGTGCAGAGTAGCAGCTTTTCTTCTGGTCCAATATGTACATCAAAAAAATCCACAAGGACATACTCTTTGACACCGACTGCTCTTGTGATAATATTTTTATCGGGATGAATTCTCGCCGCCTCCCTGTCGATTCCCCCCATATCCACCATCTCCTCGACAAGCGAGTGATCCTTGGTAATCTGTGTGATGAAATCATTGATGATATACATTCTGCTGTCGCCTACATTCGCCACTGTGACATGACTTCCTTCAAACGTAACTGCCACAAACGTAGTGCCCATCCCTTTGTACTTTTTGTCCTGTCTGGATATTTTATTGATGTACGTGTTGGCATCATCGATTGCCTTCTGCAGGATATTCTCCGCATCGTATTCTTCCGTATAGCGATCGATCACTGACACCGCCTTATCCACCGCATGCTTTGACGCGTAGTCCCCTGCGTTGTGTCCTCCCATGCCATCTGCCACAATAAAAAGGTTTGGAAGATTTCCCACAGGCTTATCCGAAGTAAATAAGTAGTCTTCGTTAATTTCCCTTCTCCTGCCAACATCCGTTATAGAAAATAACTTCACTTTTTCTCCTCCCATCAGTGAAAATCCGTAACATCATCGTAGCTTTAGGAATTGTTTCAAAATTTCCACATTTCCTTATATATTAGCACATATGAAGTCTTAATTCAAGAATCAATACTGCAATCCCAGTACTAACGACCAATATGATAACATATCATATTTCCTGCACGGATTCCGTTGCAGTGCTGTGCCGTCTGCGCAGCTGCCCGCAGGCTCCGTCGATATCACGCCCCATCTCCCTGCGGATGGTGGCGTTGATATGGCGTTTTTCCAACTTTTTCTGAAAATTAAGGACATGCTTTCGCTCCGACTCCACAAAGTCGCGCTCCTTGATCGGATTGACCGGAATCAGGTTGACGTGGCAGTTTAAACCGCCCACAAGACTGCACAGATTCTCGGCGTCCTCGTCCGTGTCATTGACGCCGCCCACGAGACTGTACTCAAACGTGACACGCCTGCCCGTTTTGTCAAAATAGTAACGGCAGGCGTCAATCACTTCATCAATATCATATTTTCTGGCAATCGGCATCAGCTCCTGGCGTTTGGCCTGCGTGGATCCATGGAGAGATAAGGCCAGTGTGATCTGCAGCTTTTCGTCTGCAAGACGCTTCATATTCTCCACGATGCCGCACGTTGAGACAGTAATATTTCTCTGGCTGATGTTCAGCCCATTCTCGTCTGTGATCATATCTATAAATTGAAGCAGATTACTGTAATTGTCAAGCGGTTCACCGGTTCCCATCACAACGATGTTGGACACGCGCTCACCGATGCTTCTGGATATGGCATAGATCTGGTCGAGCATCTCCGACGGCGTGAGGTTTCGTTCCAGTCCATCAAGCGTCGAAGCGCAGAACCGACACCCCATGCGGCAGCCCACCTGCGAGGAAATACAGACAGCGTTACCGTGATGATACTGCATCCAGACACTTTCGACTAAATTGCCGTCTGACAGTTCAAATAAAAATTTCTTCGTTCCATCAAGCCTGGAAGTCTGAACGGTCACTTCCTTCAAAGATATGTATTCATAATTTGCAGCCAGTTTTTCCCGCAGGCTTTTGGGCAGATTAGTCATCTCATCATAACCGCGCGCCAGTTTTATGTGCATCCACTCGTACAATTGTTTCGCCCGATATGGTTTTTCGCCCAGTTTTGCAACTTCAAGTTTCAGTTCGTCTAATGATAACGATTTTATATCCATTTTATTGATTTCCTATACTCTAATAACCACAAATTCCAGTACTACAGCACAACCATAAAATTTCCAGATAACGCAGACTATGTCAATCTATCCGACAGCCTCAAAAACACTGATGAAGAATCCATCAGAATCATGCACCCCCGGGAGCATCTGCAGATAGCCTTCCCTGGTCGTATCTGTATGAAGACATTCCGGCAGCGCCTTGTCAAGCGATATCGGTCTTAGCTTCATCTCATCCCTGAGCCATGCAAAATGCTTCTCATTCTCATCCTCGTTGATCGTACAGGTGCAGAATAACAGCCTTCCTCCCGGTTTCAGACAGGATACGGCCGTTGCAAGAATCTGTTCCTGCAGCACTGTAAGCTCACTGATAGACTCAGGAGACACATGATATTTAATGTCACGCTTTTTTCCGATTACGCCAAGCCCCGAGCATGGCACGTCAGCGATCACGAGATCCGCCGTCCCCACAAGCGCGTCGTCCCTCAACACAGCGTCTCCGACCTCAGCAAGCGTATTTTTTAAGCCGCATCTGTCAAAGTTCTCCTGCATCCGTTCCACCTTATTTGCTGAGATATCCCTCGATATGACAGCGTAATTCACATCGCACTTTTCCAACAGATCCGCCGCAAGCATCGATTTTCCGCCCGGCGCGGCGCAGAGGTCGATCACCCGCAGCGCTTTCTGCCCGCCTTTCTGCGCCATTTGTCTGACGTAACCGGCAATGTCTGCTGCAGCGACTGCGAGCATGGAGCTGACATCCTGTACTACAAATGCACCATCTTCATAATACGGCAGCCTTGTGAGATCGTCTGTTCCAGATACTTTGTACGCACAAGGAAGGTAAGGATGCTGCTCCATCGTTCCACCCTGTGCCGCGAGGGCTCTCTGCACTGCGCCCACAGCCGTTGTCATGTCAACTCCTGTGATTTCCGGCTCATCCCGGAATCGGATCGTCACCGGATGCTCTCTCAGCAGCCCTGCAAGCACTGTCTCTGTCGTCCCTGCCCCGAGCTGTGCCGTCCACAGGTCGACAATCCACTCTGGCATGGAATATTTTACCGACAGGCTTGTATACTCAATATTATCCTTGTCGCGCGCAATATTTCTAAGCACCCCGTTCACAAAACCCTTCAACGTGGCAAAACCCTTCTTCTGCGCAAGTTTCACCGTCTCATTGCAGGCAGCGGCATCAGGTACTGCGTCCATATACAGGATCTGATATGCACCCATACGCATCATCGCGCGGATCGGCTTTTTCATTTTGCTTGTCTTTACCTTAGCATACTGGTCGATCACATAGTCCAGCTCGATCTGTCGTTCTAAAGTTCCCTCATAAAGCCGCTTGATAAAAGCTTTCTCCTGCTGCGGGAGATAATTGTATTTATTCAGCACATCCCGCACGATCACATGGGAATATGCATTTTCTGTCAGGAGCATCTCCAGCACAAGCATACGCTGGTTCACGTCCTGTGTCTTATTCTGATTCTGAGCCATCGTCTATCCCAATCCTTTTAGTCATCCCGTTTGCCAAACAGAATTACAAGCCTCAAAAGCTGCAGAATTGACGCAGCCGCTGCCGCAACATACGTATATGCTGCGGCCCTCAGCACTTTCTCGCTCTTCCTGCGCTCATCACCCGTCACGATGCCATACTGTTCGATGCAGACAAGCGCCCTTTTCGAAGCGTTAAACTCCACTGGAAGCGTCACGATCTGAAATAACACCGCGAGGGAAAATACCCAGATACCAATGTTGATCAGTATAGAATTGCTCCCCAGTATCAGTCCAAGAATCACGATCGGTATCCCGATTCTCGACCCGATATTGGCCGCCGGAACAAGCGCCGTCCTGATCCCCAGCGGCGCATAACCCTCATGGTGCTGCATGACATGCCCACACTCGTGTGCCGCCACACCGATTGCCGCCACAGAAGTGGAATTGTATACGCTGTCTGAGAGGCGCACGACCTTCTTTGACGGATCATAATGATCTGTCAGACTGCCCCTGATATGCTCCACCTGCACATCATAGATTCCCTTGCTCCTAAGGATGGCCTCCGCGGTCTGCGCGCCCGTCATACCTGACATACTGCGCACTCTCGCGTACTTGTTAAATGTGGCATTCACCTTCACAGACGCGATGATGCTAAGAACCGCGCCAATCAGCACCAACAGATACGTGGGATCAAAATAATACCCATAATAATACGGCATAACAACACTCTCCTTTCCTACTCCAAACTACCCCAGAATCATTCCCGCTTTCCACTGATTTCCAAGCAGAAAGCTCTTTGTATCCATGCGTTTCTTCCCTTCGAGCTGCAATTCATATATCCGCAAAATCCCTTTTCCGCAAGCTACATCGAAGAAATCCTTTGTGACTGAGACAATCGTTCCAGGCTGTGCATCACTTCCCGCATCTCCCTCCAGCGCATCGCTTCTCCAGATCTTGACACTTTTATTCTGACCAAAAGTATACGCGCTCGGCCATGGATTCAGCCCTCTGACAAGCCTTTCGATACATACCGCGTCCTGCATCCAGTCGATCTTTCCCATCGATTTGTCCATCATCTTCACATGGCTTGCCAGACTCTCATCCTGTCTGACCGGTGTAACCTCACCCTTCTCAATCAGGGGAAGCGCCTCAACGATGAGCTTTGCACCCGCCTGCGCAAGCTTGTCAAACAACGTCGCTGCGGTCTCCTTATCCTCTATGATAACCTTTTTCTGTGCAAGTATGTCCCCAGTGTCAACTCCCGCATCCATCTGCATGATCGTGATGCCTGTCTCTTTCTCTCCGTCTATAATGCACTGGTTGATCGGCGCCGCCCCCCTGTATTTTGGCAACAGCGATGCATGGATATTAACACAGCCAAATCTTGGCATCTCCAAAATCTGTCTTGACAAAATCTGTCCAAAAGCTGCCACGACATAGATATCCGCCTCGTACTTTTTCAGCTCCTCAATCGCCTCCGGCGTCTTGATCCTGACAGGCTGAAACACCGGGATTCCATATCTGACAGCACACTCCTTCACCGGCGAACACTGCACCTGACCACTTCTTCCCTTTGCCTTGTCCGGCTGCGTCACGACAGCAGTAATCTCATGCCCTGCCTTGATGAGCGCCTCGAGCGAACCCACCGAGAAATCAGGTGTTCCCATATATACGATCTTCATATCAATCCTCTTCCTCCACCATTTCCACATCCATGAGCGGACCTTCCACTTTTTCCACAAAAAGATGTCCGTCAAGATGCTCAATCTCATGAACCAGCGCTCTCGCAAGCAGCTCCTCACCCTCGATCTCAAACTCGTTTAACTCCTCATCCTGTGCGATGACTTTGACATAATTCGGCCTTGTCACAGAACCCGTTTTCCCCGGCACGCTCAGACACGCCTCGTTTCCTGTCTGCTCCCCGCTGAACTCCACAACACGCGGGTTGATCAGCAGCAGCGGATCATCCCCTGTCGTGTCGATCACGACAATTCTTTTTAACACGCCCACCTGCACTGCCGCAAGACCGACGCCGTTCGCCTCATACATTGTTTCGTACATATCGTCGATCAGATCCTGAACCCTTGGCGTGATCTCTTTCACTTCCTTTGAAATCTTATTTAAGACAGGATCCCCCATTTCCCTGATTGTTCTGATTGCCATATTTTTTCCCTTCCCTTTCTGTTTCTTCTCTATCATGAAATTCTTATCATACTGTTTTTCAATAATGATTCATCGGATCAAAGTCAAACTGCACACTGTCCACATTCCACTCTCTTACATGGAGTGTCTGTTCCAGCGCATCTTTGATCGTTGTCAGCACCTGATAATCCCTGTGCTTAATGTAAAAAATGTACCGGTACACATCGTTGATCTTTCCGATCAAGGCCTCCGTGGGGCCGACGATGATCGGACGTTTGTCGCCAAACTGTCTCTTTACCTGTTCCACAAGCACTCCCGCATGTTCTGCACCAGTCAGCGCATCCTCGGAGAGCACGAGCACCGCCATCATGTGCGCCACCGGCGGATATACCATCAGATCGCGGTAAGAGATCTCCTCCTCATAAAATCCCTCATAGTCCTGTTTTGCGGCGTGAACGACAGCGTAATGCTCCGGCTGATAAGTCTGTATGACAACCTCTCCCGGAAGTGCGCTTCGGCCTGCCCTCCCGGCTGCCTGCGTGAGCAGTTGGAAGGTTCTCTCACCCGCCCTGTAGTCTCCGGCATGCAGGGACATATCCGCCGCCAGAATTCCCACTAACGTAACCCGGGCAAAATCATGCCCTTTCACGATCATCTGTGTCCCCACGAGAATATCCGCAGCTCCGTCTGCAAACTGCGACAGGATCTGCTCATAGCTGTCTTTATTTCTCGTCGTGTCCGCATCCATCCGAAGCACGCGCGCTGCCGGAAACTCTTTGTTCAGGAGCTCCTCAATCTGCTGTGTGCCTGCCCTGAAACCAAGAATATATTTTGAACCGCACTTTGGACAGCTCGTGACCCCTGGCATCTCATAGCCACAATAATGGCAGACGAGCCGGCTGAGCTTCCGATAACAGTCTGTATGTTCGGAAAGAGATACATCGCAGTGCGGACATTTCATGACATGACCACACGACCGGCACGAGACGAAACCTGCATAACCCCTCCGGTTGATAAAGAGCATCGTCTGTTCCCCTTTTTTCAGCCGATCATCCATCAAACGGTAAAGTCTCCTGCTGAAGACCGATCGGTTTCCGCTTTTTAATTCAGCCCTCAAATCTTCCACATATACCTTAGGAAGCTGACCGCCTGCAAGCCTTTCCTTTAACACAAACATCTTGATCTTGCCTTTTTTTGCCCTGTAATAGGACTCAATTGACGGTGTGGCAGAACCCAGAACGAGACTGGCATCCTTCATGCGGCAGAGCTCGCCCGCGACCTCCCGTGCATGGTACTTGGGCATACTTTCACTCTTGTAACTGCCCTCATGTTCCTCGTCCATGATCACAAGCCCTAATCGCTCGAATGGTGCAAACAATGCGGAGCGCGGACCAATTATAATATCAATGTCACCTCTTGCTGCGCGCTCATACTGGTCGGAACGCTCCCCCGCCGAGAGCCGGGAGTTCATCACGGACACTCTGTCACCAAAGCGCTGATAAAATCGCACAAGCGTCTGATAGGTGAGTGCGATCTCAGGGATCAGCATGATCGCCTGTCTTCCTTCCGCGATGATACGTTCGATCAGTTCCATATATACTTCTGTCTTTCCGCTGCCCGTCACCCCGTGAATCAGATAGGTCTGACGTACACCAGCCTTGAAATCCGCGGCAATACTATCCACGATCCTGCCCTGATTCTCAGAAAGCTGCTTTTTTGAGCTGGAAAGCGAAAGGTTCTGGGGCAGTGCGCTTCGATAAAGATCTTCCACATGCACCGCAAGCAGCCCCGCTTTCTCAAGCGCCTGTATCGTCTGTGCTGTGACATTTAGCTTCCCTGTGACTAAAGACTGCGGCAGTACAGGCTGCGCCGCAAGCTCCCGCATCAGCCGCGCCTTCGCTTTCTGGTGCTTTGCCTCAAATTCCTCTGCTTTCTGTGCTGCTACAACCGCATCAACTTTGCAGATAATTGTTTTTTTGACGATCTGCCTGATTTTCCTTTTTACCGGAAGGACGGTTTTTAGCGCAGCAATCATGGTGGATCCATAGTTCTCCTTGATCCACCACGCCAGTTTGATAGAATCCGCCTGTGCGCTGATGCCGTCCTTCACAATGGAGTCCACTTCCTTTAACTTCATCTCATCATAGTCAACCCGGTTCGTAATCTCCATTACATACCCTTTGATCCGCTTATTTGCTCGCCCAAAAGGAATCATCACAGCCATTCCGACCTCGAGTTCCCCCATCAGCGCATCTGGTATGCGGTACTGAAAAGGTCTGTCAACATTTTCATGAGATATATCCACAATAATATTCGCAAATCTGCCTGTCATAATGATGTTCCTTTATTCCGTCTCATTTGTCGCCGCCAAGTTCTTCCAATATCTCCTGAATCAGCACCCGCTCATCCATCGGATACTTCACACCCTTGATTTCCTGATAATCCTCATGCCCCTTTCCGGCAAGCACGATGATATCACCCTTTTGCCCATATGTGATCGCGTACTTGATCGCCTCCCTGCGGTCGCAGATCTCGATGTACCTCCCATCAGTTTTACCAATGCCAACTTTGATATCCTCAATGATATCCTGCGGTTCCTCAAAGCGTGGATTGTCCGATGTGATGATCGTGAAGTCCGCAAGTTTTCCACTCACCTCACCCATCTCATAGCGCCTGAGTTTCGAGCGGTTTCCACCGCAGCCAAAGAGGCATACCAGGCGGTTTGGCTGGTACTCCCTGAGTGTCGTAAGCAAACTCTCAAGCGCCATGGCGTTGTGCGCGTAGTCGATCATCAGCGTGAAATCATCTGACACCTTTACCATCTCGATCCTGCCCTTCACCTTCGCACCCAGAAGCGCATTCTTGATATCAGTCTCCTTCACGCCGAAATGCCTGCAGATCGCAACAGCCGTCAGCGCGTTATAGGCGCTGAACTTTCCTGGTATATCCGTCTCGATCTCGAGATCCAACAGCCCTGACACCTTGAAATCAATCCCCAGAAAGCCTGCGCCTGTCACCAGCCTTAAATCGCTGCCGCGCAGATCGGCGCTCTCGTCAAAGCCATATGTCTCCAGCGTACAGGTATGCCCTTCTGTCACCTGCCGCCAGTGCCTGTCGTCGCAATTGACGATACCGACCCTGCACTGGCGGAACAACATCGACTTGCACGCCAGATACTCTTCAAAAGACGCATGCTCGTCAGGTCCGATGTGGTCTGGTTCTATATTGGTAAAGATTCCATAATCAAAAATAAAACCCTGTGTCCGATGCATCTTAAAGCCCTGCGAAGACGCCTCCATCACGACCACCTGACAGCCAGCCTCCTTCATCTCCTTAAAATATTCCTGCAGTGTGAAGGACTCCGGCGTCGTGTTCGTCGCGGGGATCACTTTGTCTCCTATGATCGTCTCGATGGTCCCGACAAGTCCTACCTTGTAGCCAGCCTGCTCCAGTATGTACTTGACAAAATAGGCCGTCGTCGTCTTTCCCTTTGTCCCTGTCACACCGATGATCTTCATGCTCTCCGCCGGATTGCCAAAAAAGTTTGCAGACAAAAATGCCATCGCATATCTCGTATCCGCAACCCGAACCACAGTGACATCCGCCCCGTCTGGCAGTTCCACCTCATGGCTGACCACCAGCACCGCCGCGCCTTTTCGCACCGCCTCTGCCGCCGCCGTGTGACCGTCAAACTTTGCACCCTGTATACATATAAAAAGACAGTCCTCTGTAATCTTTCTGGAGTCATTTACCACCTCAGATACTGTAACGTCTGTACTGCCCTTAATACACTCGTATTCAAAGCCCCTAAGTAAATCCCTGCACTGAAACATATCACTCACTCGCCCCTTTGCTCATTGTTCCTATAATGATTCCTATACCATCATTATATTATCAATATATTCAAATTCTACAAACCCTATCCTAAAGAATACCATATCCCCTGCGTTTAATCAAGAAAAGCGTGCAGAGAAATACAGGAATAAAATACAAATCCGAGACAGATGAACGCAATAAGAGCCAGAATAATCTGGCTCCTATCGCATATTTTCTTATGAGGGGGGAGATAGTGAGTGTTTCAACTATCTGTATATTACTATATCCAATAAATGTGTCAAAAATGTGTTTAAATCATAAAAATAAGATTATTTTTCTTAACAAACGATAAAGCTACGCGGAAAAATCTATATTTTCCTTTTATTGGTAGTACTTCATGACCATCTGCAGGGACACATTTCCGCGATACTCATTCACATCCGGATAATAGACCACCGACAGCACAATCGGTTCGATCTGCATACCGTAATCCTGACCGGCACGCGTGCGGTAAAGTCTATCCAACGCTTCTGCGCCATATTTTGCAGAGACATACTCGTGAAACTCTTCGAGATCGCCAAAATAAATCAGCTCATATCTTCTGCCGTCCTCGTCAGCCACCGTATACTTCCCTACATTGCGGTTTGCGCCAAGCACCCTTCCGCTGAGAAACCGAACATTTTTCTGCGCAAACTGCGGTTTCGGATTGCCATTCCCAAAGGGTTCGAGCCGCTCTAGCTCCGCGACGAAATCAAAACTTGCATATGCCATCGGCATCGGTACATCGATCAGCACTTTCTCCTCAAAATCCTCATCAGTGAGGCGGCAGTTCTCGTTGAGTCTGCGCCGCAGCTCATCCACCTTTTCCTCCGCAAGCGACAGACCAGCCGCCAGCTTGTGCCCCCCGTATTTGGTAAAGAGATCTTTGCATTTTGTCAGCTCATCATACATATGAAACGCGTCGATCGATCGACCGGAACCTTTCACCCCCTCCTCCGCCTTCGTGAGCACAAAGGTTGGCTTCCCATACTTCTCGCGGATCCTGCCAGCGATAATGCCCGCAAGGCTCTCGTGAACCTCAGGCAGATACACGACAAGCACTCTATCCTGCTTTCGATCACTGCTCTCAATCTGCGCGACGGCCTCGTCGACCCCTTTTAACGTGAGCTCCTTCCGACTGTCATTCATGGCCTTCAGATCTCCTGCCAACATCGCTGCCCTGTTCCTATCCGCAGTCTGAAACAGTTCCAACGCGTTGGTCGCTGTGTCCAGCCGCCCCGTAGCATTGAGACAGGGACCGAGCACAAAGCCGATGGTATATGGCTTGATATGTGCCGGATCGATCCCTGTCGCCTGTATCAGCGCTTTCAATCCGATATTCCGTGTGTGCGCCATCAGCTCCAGCCCACTCTTGACAATAATGCGGTTCTCATCGCGCAGCTCCATCACGTCACCGATTGTTGCAAACGCCGCAAACTCCAAAAGCTCCAGCCCAAGCTCCGACTCCATCACCTCTTGCCACTGCGTATGCCCCCTTGCCGCGAGCAGCGCCAAAACAAGCTTATAGGCCACGACAGCGCCGCAGATCTCTGGAAATGGGTATCCACAATCCTCCTGCTTGGGATCGACAACTGCACTTGCATGCGGCACCTTGTACCGCCGTTCCCCATCGATCTCATCGTAAGGAACCTCGTGGTGATCTGTCACGATCACTGTCATTCCCAAAGTATTGGCAAACGCAATCTGATCATATGCTGCAATGCCATTATCACACGTAAGCACAGTGTCCGTCCCCGCATCGTACGCTTCCTGTATCAGATGTTCATTCAACCCGTACCCGTCACGTATCCTGTGTGGGATCGCAGTGTCCACATATGCACCGCACTCTGTAAGTCCTCTGTATAAAATATAGGTAGAACAGATCCCGTCAATGTCATAGTCCCCTATAATACGAATATGTTTTCCTTCTGCAATCTTATGCAGCAAAAGTTCCACCGCTTTATTCATATCCTTGAGACACTCCGGGGCATATAGTTCTGCCCTTGTGCCATTCAGGAATTTGTTGATGTCCGCATCCTCCACCACGTCCCTGTTTCTGATAATGCGCGCAAGCACTGGGCTGATCTGATATTTTCCAGCAATCGCATTAAAATCCGCTCTCTTTGCTGCCACCATCCATTTACTCATACAAACGTCCCATCCCCTTCCCTATCCTTCATCAAGAGAATATTGTCCCGGCATCAATGTGTGCATGGTCTGTCGTGAACTCAACCACCGCATAGATTCCGCCCTCTGTGTCCCTTAAAACCACCTGATACTTGTCCTTGGCCTTGATCACGCCCACTGTCACTTCATCGCCAAACAGTGCAGCTTTCCTATACTCTACCCTCAGTTCCCTGATTGTTACCTCCTCCGGAATCATCTCCATTGCAAGCCTCACATACTCCACATTGTTCATATGCTGATTGGAATCAATCTGGTATTTTCGCACTTTATAATGCTCCTGCTCTTCCCCGTCGCCCAACAGCACAATCTTTCTCGGCGCATACTCCATCGCAAGCTTCGGTGCCATCTCATACGCATCCTGCATCTCCGGTGTCAGTTTCGCCGGACAGCGCTTCTCTATGTCAACCAACGTCCAGATCGATGCCGCCCTGACGATCAGATCGCCCTCCCCACCTGTCAATGTAAAGTTTCGATAGCCCAAAAAGCCCTTAAAATCATAGGGCGACGTCGCAATTCTGATTCTCTCGTTCAACCCCGGACGCCTGTCGATCACAATCTGCCACGAACTGAGCATCCATACAATATGCCGGTTGTAGAGATACTCCATCGTGATGCGCCCGTTTTCCGCCTCAAAAATCGCCGCGTCCTGAAAACAATCCAGTATCGCAGGTATCGTCATGCGCAGCGACGCGTCCATCGCACTGTAGCCCACATTCATCTCATATGTATACATTTTTTTACCTCAACTTTCTAAGAAACTATTCAAAAATAGCCTGTACATCTTGCTTGTCTATTTCTGAACAGTTTCTAACCAAGTCACCCTGCTCCCATCAAACAAATCCGAATCAATCCAAAGATCAACAAATGCACCGGATAGATCGCATAAAATAAATACTTAAGCTGCCTGCCGCGCTGTCCATTGTAAAAATGAATCGGTATCACTGCAAGCGGCGCTGTCACCTCATACGCAAACGCAAAGATCACCGCAAGATTCCGAATCCACTCCTGCATATCCCTGATGTAGTAAAACATGATAATAAACAATACCCCCCGCCAGTGGTAATCCACGTCAAGCACCTCGCCCATATACGCTGCAAGCACTATGACAAACAGCCGTAGCAGCACATATTTTGTCTCATACCTCGCCCGATACCGATCCAAAATGATCAGGGCCCCCAGCCCGATACAGAGCGTGCAATACACATTCTGCCCTTTCGGATAACATACTTGTCCAAAGATTGCCATATCAAAAGGGATTTCCGATAGCAGTGCAAACAAAATACAGTTTCGCAGGTACTTTGTGACATTCCTTGTATGGTAAAATCCTTCCACGAGCAAAAAACAGTAGATCGGAAATGCGATTCTGCCAACCCTTCTCAAAATCAAATAGACATCATAGCTGCTGCCCGCCATTTGCCAGTAAACCGCCACCGCAAAGTGATCGATCACCATCGTCAGCACTGCAATCCACTTGAGAACAGCTGCGGAAATCCCAAACTTTCCCGAAACGGCCTCCATATCATCCACCTCCCCTCCAAAACACATCCGACAAATAATTTCGAACAACCGAATAAGGCGTCTGTCAGCAGAGGAAGCCTGCTTCCTTAGTGACATATTTCATCCGGACGCCCGTGTGCATGAAAAGGCTGCAGCATAAAAGCTGCAGCCCAAACCACTTAATGCCCTCCTATGCTTTTTTGATCTTTGTCTTAAGCACATACCAGAGTGCACCTGTGATACATACCGAAGAGTATGTACCGCACACAATACCTACCATAAGCGGCAGCGCAAACTCCTTGATCGAAGTCACACCCAGCACATACAGCGCCGCAACCATGATAAAGGTCGTGAGTGACGTAAAGATACTTCTCGAAAGTGTCTGGCTGATACTCCTGTTGACCAGCTCTTCCAGCGAATCCTTCTTTTGCATCGTGCCAAGATTTTCCCTGATCCGATCAAAAATAACAATTGTTGCGTTGATAGAATATCCTACAATCGTAAGCATACACGCGATAAATGTACTGCCTACAGACACCCTTGCAACTGCGTAAAACGCAAGCACGACAAGCACATCATGTACCAGCGCCGCCACAGAGCTCGCCGCAAAACGAACATCCTTAAACCGGAACCAGATATAGATCAACATACAAACCGTAGCAATGATCACCGCGATGACTGCATCACTCTTCATCTCGGAGCTGATCGTAGAACTGATCGTCTCCGCGGTGATCAGTTCCTCATTGACACCAAACTTCTCAACCAGTGCACTGTTTAACTGTTCTCTCTCTGTTAGATTGAGCTCCCTTGTCTTGAAGATCACCTCATTAGAACCTGCCACTTTCTGCACCTGCACCGCACCGTCGCCTGTCACATCACTGAACACCGGTACAACATTCTCATCGATCGCGGCAAGATCCATATCCTCATTAAACGTGACATTTGTGGAAGTCCCACCCACAAAGTCAAGACTGTAATTCAATACCCTGCCCGTGGAAGCGCTATTGATCCCCATAAACACAAATCCAATGACGATCACGATAATCGAACCGGCAAAAAATATCGTTCTCTTTCCGAGAAAATTGATTGTTGCTCTCTCTTTATTTCTGCCATAAAACTTTACATCCTTGAGCCCGACCGCAAACAATGCCCTGAGAATCAATCTTGTCACAAAGAGTGCCGTGAACATGGAGAGCACAATACCCAGGCCAAGCGTATATGCAAAACCTTTCACTGTACCAGAACCCTTGATGCCAAGCACGAACGCTGCAATCAGCGTCGTCACATTGCCGTCGACAATCGCCGAGAGCGCTTTCTGGAAACCGCTCTCAATCGCATTTCTGACTGTCTTGCCAGCTGTAATCTCCTCACGGATACGCGCAAAGATGATCACGTTTGCATCGACTGCCATACCAATCGAAAGGATAATTCCCGCAATTCCCGGAAGGGTCAGCGTCAGCTCAAAGATATTCAGGCAGATTACAATCAGACAGGTATAGATCATCAATGCCAGCACCGACGCACCCCCCGGCACACGATATACAATGATCATAAACAGTGCGATAATGATCAAACCAATCAATGCTGCCAGCAGGCTTGTCCTCACAGCTTCCTCGCCGAGCTGAGCACCTACCACATTCGAGCGCAGCTCCTCCAGTTCCAGTTTCAATCCACCGATACGAATCTGGCTTGCGATACGCTCAGCCTCCTCATAAGATCCCATACCGGAAATCTGCGCCCTGCCGTCTGTGAGTTCCGCCTTGACATTTGGCACACTGATAAAATCGCCATCATAGTAGATTCCGATTGACTCACCATTAGCATATGCCTTTTTTGTGGCTTCCGCAAACTTTGCCGTGCCTTCACTCGTGAATATAAGATCTACGACAAACTGACTGTTTCCGAGTTCATCGCTCGCCGAACCGCCGTCTGCCGCCTCGACATCCGTCCCTTCGAGCACGATGCTGCCATCCGCCTTCAGTTCCTCAATCGTCTTGTTCAGCGAAAAACCTGTCGCACCCGAACCTGTGTAAGAATAATTCTGATTGCCGTCCGCATCTGTCTGCGCGATAAAGTAAAGTGCCCCCGGACGTCCCAGATCCGTCAGGATTGCGTTTGCGTCGGACACACCCGGAATTTCGATATTGATACGGTCCGATCCCTCCTGGTATACCTGCGCTTCCGTACTATAACCCTGTACGCGCTGCTGCAGCTTATAGATCGTATCTGCCATATCCTCAGCAGAAGGATTTTCCTCCCCGACTACCTGATATGTGATACTCACACCTCCCGCAAGGTCAAGTCCCTGCCGGATTCCTGCCGCGGAACCGGCTCTCTCGGTCCCGATCCCCCATACGGCCACAAATCCCAACGCCACCATGACAAGAACTGTCACAAGCAGCGTAACCACTCCTTTGTTTTTCTTCATATTTTAAACTCCTTTACTAGCATCAAGCCTTACAAAACCACTTCTACTGTCCATTCTCTGCAATAGCCGCCTTGATCATGATCGCACACTCAACACGTTTCCGCTGAAGCGCACACCCCAGGTCATAAACATCGTTGATGTCTCCATGGAAATTGTACGAATTGGCCGCGCACCCGCCACTGCAATAGAACTTTGCAAAACAATCCTTACACTTTTCTTTGGAATACACATTACATTCCTTAAACCGATCGCGGATCTCCGTGTTGGTAATCCCGTCATCCACATTTCCCATAAGGAAATCCTCCTGACCGACAAACTGATGGCACGGATAAAAATCCCCCCACGGTGTCACAGCCAGATACTCTGTACCCGAACCACATCCGGACAACCTCTTGTACACACAGGGACCTCCCTCCAGATCGATCATAAAATGAAAGAAATTAAATCCATTCCCTTCCCTATGCCGTCTGACCACCTCTGCCGCAAGCTTGTCATACTCCGCAAGGATCTCCGGAATATCTGACTCGACAAGCGCATAATCCTCGCTCTCCGGCGCCACCACCGGCTCCACAGAGATCTGCCTGAAACCCAGATCAGCCAGATGACAGACATCCGCCGCAAAATCCTTGTTAAAGTGCGTAAAGGTACCGCGCACATAATAGTTTGTCTGGTTTCTGCTCTCGGCAACTTTTTTGAATTTGGGAATGATCAGGTCATAGCTCCCCTGTCCACCGGCAAGCGGGCGCATCCTGTCATTGATCTCCTTTCTGCCATCCACACTCAGCACAATATTGGCCATCTCCCGGTTGACAAAATCAATCACCTCATCATTCAGCAAAACGCCGTTCGTCGTAAGTGTAAAGCGAAACTTCTTGTGATGCGGTTCCTCAAGGCTTCTGCCATACGCTACCAGATCCTTTACGACCTGCCAGTTCATCAACGGTTCCCCGCCAAAGAAATCCACCTCCAGATTGACGCGGCTGCCCGAATTTGCCACCAGAAAATCCAGCGCCTTCTTCCCTACTTCGAAGCTCATCAGTGCACGCCTGCCATGATACTCCCCCTCCTCTGCAAAACAGTATCTGCATTTGAGATTACAGTCATGGGCGATATGCAGGCAGAGCGCCTTGACGACCGTTTCGCGCTTTTTGAACGCCTCAATGCTCTGGGCATAAATATCTTCCGTAAAGAGCATTCCATTCTCTTTCAATTCATATATCTCATCGACAAGTTCAGACAATTCCTCTGTCCTGTCTGCAAATTTCTCCTTCAGTGCCTCGTATGCTGCTTCTTTCTCCACATGCTCCAACCGGTTCTCCACCATACAGGCAATCACGTCATATACGATGTCGTCGACCACATGAACGGAACCGCTGTTGACATCCAGGACGATATTGTACCCATTGTTTTTATATTGATGTATCAATTTTTTTTCCTTTCCCTATCATAATATCGCATCCATCTATACTGGCGGTCGAAAAGACTGACCGCTCAGTATAATACGAACAATCGAGTAGGAGGGCTTGTATTCCCTCCTACTCGATTGTTTCCATATTTAGGAGCTGTGGGCATCGTTTCTTTTCCCACAGCTCCTTACTCTGAATAACTTATTATTCAGATCCAGCTTCTTATGCTTTATTTCGTATGCTCGCAGCTCTGATTTCCAACTGTACATGATGTCTTGCAGGCTGACTGGCAGGAAGTCTGGCATTCGCCACAACCGCCCTTCTTTACGGACTCTTTGTAATCTCTGGTCGTCAATGTCTTAATGTGCTTCATATCAATTGCCTCCTTAATAGATATTCTCAAAAAAATTCGTGATATTAATAATCTACGATAGTATACCACATATTTCCACATTCGAAAAGTATTTTTTAAGATCTTGTTACAAGATTTGTTACATAACCTTCTGCAGATAGGATGTGGAAGCATATAAAACCTGGTCACCCAACAGGATCCTTGACCATCCGTTATTGCCGATTCCCGTGCGGAAAATCATGTCGCCCGGATTGATCGGAACCACGATCGTAGCCGGGTCATCTGCATTCGGCACGATGCGCAGATTCACTGTTTTGCTTGGCGTCACCACCTCAGTCACATCCAGATACTGCACATTTGCCGCATTCTCAGCGCTGATCACAGGCGCAACACCCGGAACCTTCGCCTCCGCAATCCCATCATAATTAAAATACGAAACATTCATGTCCACCTCTCCGGCAATTCCCGGTATCGCCGCCTTCTGGGTGTATTGCCACATCACCTGCGGTCCCGCATAACTGCTCATGGATGTAACCGGAAAAGGCTGCGCTGGATACTGCGCCACCCATACTTTATACCGGTTCAGAATATTCATATCCCAGTCCTTGTTGTCCGTCATCGCATTCCGTGATGAATAAAATACTGGTGTATATCCTCTCGCAGCAATCGCATCAAGGAACTTCACTGCCAGCGCCGTCCTTACCTCCCTGCCAAGGCCATACTGCCTGCTCGTCGCAGTCCTGTATCCCTCGCAGTCATACGCTACCGGGAACGTAATCTGATACTGATCGATCAGATTCGCTGTAAACGCAGCCTCCTCAAGTACCTCAGCCTCATTCACAGCAGTGGAGAAAAAATATGCCCCAACTTTGATTCCGACTCGCTGCGCCTCCTGCAGATTGTACCTTGCATATGGATCTTCAAACAGGATGCCCGACGTCTGCATACGGAAACCAACCCGTATCATCGCAAACTGCACTCCGGAAGCGGCAACCTGATTCCAGTCGATCAACCCCTGATAACGCGACACGTCAATCCCGATCGCCGCCTGTGGAACTTCATTAGGCGCCGCCTGCACTGCAAACTGCGGAGCCAGTGTCGACAAGAGCAGCGCCGCTGCCAGCAATAGTGCCTTAATACCTGCCATTTTCTTATGTAATGCATTCTTCATAATGTCTCTCTCCTCACCCTTTCTGTTATACTTTTATTTCACACTGCCTGACCAGTATAACATATTTCGACAAGAAAGAAAGTTATTTTACAAAGTTTTTATAGTTCCAGTATCTACAAGTCGCCCACTATCCCAGCATTCCGCCCAACATCCCGCTGCCAAGGCAAATCAAAAGCGTTGTGATGCAGGCATTGCTGACTGGCACAAAGTTGGGATCCGCCACAACGGACACCACACATATGACTATAAAATATGCCGCCCCCGCCAGCATCCCCCAGAGAAACCTGTGACTCACTGCTCCCTTGGAGAAAAAAAGTCCCGCTAACAGGGAAGAGACACAATAAATCACAATGATACTGATATCTACGACACTCTCTCCGATCGAAAACTTGTACAGTAATCCTGCTACCAGCAGGAGCAGTACGCCTGTGATCAGATATGCTGCCATCAGACATTTTAAGAGAGCCACCAGACGCTCCGTACGAAATGCATTTTTCAAAACACACTACCTCCCGTTTTTTTCAAATATAATCTTGTATTATTGCCTTAACACTGTTATAATCTATGCTGATACATTTTATTTTATGCAACACAAAAAGGAGTGATTTTGTTTTGGATACCCCTGGTGTCATACAGCTCGTAGTTCTTGTCGTACTGATTATCCTGTCGGCATTTTTCTCGTCAGCGGAAACCGCGCTCACCACTTTAAGCAACGTCAAGGTGCGTGCCATGGTCGACGAAAACCCTACCGGAAGAGTGCTCACGCTTCAGAAAATTCTCGACAACAGGAGCAAACTGATCAGCGCGATCCTGATCGGCAATAACGTCGTAAATATCAGCGCCTCCTCCCTCATGACTTCTCTTGTCATACGGATATGGGGAAACAGCGCCGTCGGAATCGGTACTGGTCTATTGACTTTGATCGTTCTGATATTCGGTGAGATCGTCCCGAAAACATGGGCTATGTGCAACAATGAAAAGCTGTCTCTTGCTTACGCAAGGGTAATCTATTTTCTAATGCAGGTATTGACCCCAGTCATTTATATTATTGATAAAATCTCAGGATTTTTTCTCGGAATGCTCCACATCGACCAGTCATCGCGTACCATCATGACAGAGACGGAACTCAAAACTTATGTGGATGTGAGCCACGAGGACGGCGTGATCGAACAGGAAGAGAAGAAACTGATCTACAATGTATTTGAATTCGGGGATTCTGTGGCAAAAGATATCATGATTCCCCGCATCGACATGACCACGATCGATGTCAACGCGACCTACGACGAGCTGCTTGGTCTGTTTCGGGAATCCATGTATTCCCGCATTCCCGTCTACGAAAACGAAGTCGATAACATCATTGGTATTGTAATTGTAAAAGATTTTCTCCTGGTAGAAAACAGGGATACTTTCAAGATACATGATATCCTGCGCGAAGGGTACTATACTTATGAATACAAAAAAACTGCCGACCTCTTGCTGGAGATGCGTCTTTTAACCACAAATGTCGCACTTGTTTTGAACGAGTACGGCGCAACAGTCGGCATGATCACTGTAGAGGACCTGTTGGAAGAGATCGTTGGTGAGATTCGCGATGAGTACGATGCCGACGAAGCAGAACTCTTTAAAAAAGTCGGCGACAATACCTATGAGGTCGGCGGCAGCTTAAAACTTGCAGATATTAATGATGTTCTTGAGACCAAATTTGACTCTGAAGATTACGATTCCATCGGCGGCATCATGATCGAACTGTTGGACCGTTTTCCGACGGAAGGAGAATCGATCGTGACGGAGGATGGCATAACCCTGATTGCCAAAAAGGTAGAAAATAATCGTATCGAGACCGTTACCATCCTGCTCCCTGAACCGGAAATGAAACCAACCATACAAGAACAGGCGTCGGAAGATTCCAAATCTATGGATTCAAATATGTAACAATAAAAAGAGCAGGTTTTTACCTGCTCTTTTTATTGTTACATCTCTGCATAGAATTTGTATGTATTTGTAATCTCTTCTGGTATTTCCGGGGTCACTTTCTGCAGTGTCTTGATTTTCAGTTCCAGTTCCTGTTTCTTCTTCTGCGCATTTCGGAAACTTCGCGCCTGCGCCACCTCGTATGGCCTCTGGGCATTTAATTTCATCCGCAGCCCCTTCTCAAAAGGACAGTATGTCGCAAGAAGTTCTCTCGCCACCTTGTTCATCTTCATGGAACCATTCGCCTCATTCTTGACCCACGCCTCATAATCGATCAGAAATGTCTCTCTGGAATTGTTTCTTGACTTCTGGATCTGCAGCTTCACCTTGTCGCGCGCCTCATCCGACAAATCCCTGTTTTTGCGATAAAATTGAAT
Organism: Lachnospiraceae bacterium UBA7179; assembly: GCA_002491195.1. GTDB lineage: Bacteria > Bacillota > Clostridia > Lachnospirales > Lachnospiraceae > COE1. The sequence goes on along the minus strand of DKVL01000012.1, from coordinate 98,899 downwards.
ATAATCCATATATTCTGAAGTGAGTGATTTCACCTTGACATCGTTCCATGCCATTCCCTGGATACAGCGGCAAAGCTCCCAGCGGAAACGTCCAAACATCTTTACCATCAAATCATCGATATTAGAACTTGTCATAATCGGGAAGCAAAAACGCCCCGGTGTCCCCTTATTCCTGCCGCCAATCTCCTGCCACATTGCTGCATTTGTTCCAAAAAGTGGAAGCAGGATCACATCCGGATACACATTTTTCATCACTGTCTCATTGATGATCTTAAGCTCTGTGTTCGAGTAGATGACCTCTCTGTAAAATACGGAATAATCAATCTTCACAAGACGTTTTACGCTCTCATTGATCTTCTTTCTGGTGACAAGGATCTTATCCAGATAACCAAAGATTGCTTCCTTGTATAGAATCGGCATATAGGAGGACGGCTGTCCGTATAAAGTACGCGAATTGCTCATCTGCATATTCATGATCTCATACTCCACACGTTTATCCATATCATTCAGCAGCGCTTTCTGCTCCTTCTCGGTGATCTCGCCCTGTTTCTTGCGCGTCCGAAGATTTTCTGCATAATCCTCATCGAATTCACTCTTCGACGGCTCGCGCCTGCCCTCGTAGATCATGTCAAGCCACTCCATCATCGTGACAACCTTACATGGTCCCTCGTTAACATCCTGCTCAATACTGCACAAAAATCGCAGATGTTCCTCCTCCAGAAGCCGCTCATCAAGCATCCCGTAATTCATAAACAGTTCAACTGCCTTGGGCGGATGAATCAATCCCTCCTTAATCTTACGGTAACAAAACAGATAAAGCTTGAACACGAGCGGTGTGATCGTCTTCTTCGCCCGTTTCACATCATCCTCAACGGACATTCTGTCCGGTGCCTTAACCAGATACTCCACATTTGTTCGAAGTGTCTCACTGTCAGCGTCACCCAGCGCAGCAAATTTCAGAATCTGTTCCATAGAATTGCGCAGAGACGCCACAGCCCGGTTGATATCCTCCTCGCGCTCTTCCTGTGACTTTTCCTCGACAACCGGCACAGTTCCTGATAACAGCCCCTCCATCCTGCTCTTTAACAAATCCATGTCAAACTCTGGCACATCCTGTGTCTGGCTTTCCAATTCTTTATGTTGGAATGCGATCTCATCGACAATACCGTTCAAAAGTATATTCACCTCGTTTGGAATCCCACCATTCTCATTCATCTCATATGCTTTCTCACAGACATAATAAAACAGATTGTCTCTTGTCCGCAAACACATCACATCCATGAGGTTCTTGATATATTCTGTCACTTCGGCACAATCTTCCAGAAGCGCTGTCACAAGCTCCACGATTTCAATCGCCTGAAAGTATGCCATCTCCTCACTATACGAAAAATACATCTTGGTCGCACTCAAAGGAATCTTCGCACCTTCCTCATAGTATGGTATTCTTTCCTCATTGACACCCTGCGGTTCCTCATATGGCTGAAGTTCCTCGAGCTCCTCGACACCGATCGCCGGAATTCCAACTGCCGCGCAGATTCCCTTATATTCCTCATAGCTTCTCTGCGCAAAAGAACATAACCTCTCCGCACGCTCATTCAGACTTGACTTGATACGATAAAGTTCCACAGCAGTTCGAAACTGGGAAGAAACCATAATCGCACGGTAATCCGCATTTTTCGCAATAATATTTCGAATCGTTGACTCCCCCTGTAATGGAAGCGCATAGATCACCGAATCTTCCAGAGCTGTATAGGTTGCACTATAGAACTGGTTTTCCAGTGCATTTAATGCCAGATAGCTTCCCTGTGGACGAATCATCCTGACATTCTCCCCCTGCATCATCACCTTTCCAGAGAGGACAATTCCGATCTGTTTCATTTCTTCGCCTTTCTGAAAGATGATCTCACCTTTTTTCACTGCATTTTTTCCGTTCCCTTTTAACATCTGTTTTCCTCCATATTAATATTCTCCCAATGAACACACTCCCAGTCTACCCTCTCAGGTAAATCAGGAAAAAAATTTGTCCTGCTGCAAACGCAGAGCATATATCCTCCCAGTATGTCATATCGTTTCGTATAAAACATCTGCGCATGATCTGTATCGTAGATATGACTGTAATCTCCATCTGTCAAATACTGACTGATGCCTGCTCCAATCCCTCTGCCATTCAGCTTCACTGCGCTCTCCTTCGCTGTCCACATACTGTAAAATTCCTCTGTCTGCTTATCCTGGCTTGCTCTGTCCAATGCAAGCAGCCTTTCGTACTCTTTCTCATGATAAAACCGCTTTGCCAAAGTCATCTTCCATGGCTTCATCTCCTGCAGATCGATTCCCACTGGCACTCTGTCTGTCGCGCAGGCAACCCATTTACCAGAATGAGATAAGCTATAATGAAAGTCAGAAACTCCTTTGATATACGGTTTGCCATAAACTCCACTTTCAATTTCCGCCTGTTTCCAGGCTTCCATCGTATAACCGGCCCGCAGGAATGCATAACGAAGCAGCAGCCCCGCAAAAATACTACGTGTCTTCTCTTTTCCGCTCCTAAGCGCCGCTATTTTCTTTCTCCGGTCTCTGTCCAACAGCTCATACAGCCGTTCTTCCTCCTCCGCCTGCAATTCATAAATTTTTGCTGTATAGATCTGCATTTTTCTCCCCTGAAACACTACCCCGGCAGCAAGTGCCGGGGTAGCAAAACGATAACTTTAAATTGTCTTTAATATTTTCCGAAATCAGAATCCAGTGAGATAATACTCTCATTGTCATCATACTCACTGTCATCATATGACGTCGAATCAAAATCAGACTTTCTGCCTTTTCCAGCAAGAAGCTTATACTTACTAACTGCATTTTGAAGCTGTCCGGCAAGACTGGAAAGCTCTGCACTTGCAGCCGCACACTCTTCCGATGTCGCTGAGTTTGTCTGCACAACATCCGCAATCTGTGTGATCCCTGCATTGACCTGTCCCACAGAGCTTGCCTGATTAACAGAAGCCTCCGCAATATTGCTTACTATAGAAGCGATATTCTCAACTGAAGTTAAAATTTCCTCGAGCGCCGCTGCGGTCTCAACTGCAAGTTTCGAACCAATCTCTACCTTCTTGATCGAATCTTCAATCATCACAGCGGAATCCTTTGCAGCCTCAGCCGACTTGTTTGCCAGTGTCCGGACCTCGTCAGCGACAACAGCAAAACCTTTTCCATGTACACCGGCTCTTGCTGCCTCCACAGAAGCATTCAGCGCAAGGATATTTGTCTGGAATGAAATATCGTCAATCACTTTCATGATCTTTGAGATATTCTCAGAAGACTCGTTGATATCCTGCATTGCTGCGATCATCTGTTTCATCTGTTCATTGCCGCGGATCGCTCCGTCTTTTGTACTCTGAACCAATTCATTTGCCTTGTTTGCATCATCTGCGTTAACCTTCGCACCGTTTGCAATCTCCTCAATGGAAACGGTAATCTCCTCAATAGCACTTGCCTGCTGCGTTGTACCCTGTGCCAGAGAATTGCTTGCACTCGCAACCTCGTTTGCGCCCGATGTCATTCTTGCAGCAGCGTCGCGAATTGTAGAAAGATTTCTATTATTGTCATGAAGCATCTTCACAATCGCCGCACCAAGGGCATCATCCTCACTTGCCTTCTTATAAGTCGCTGTCAAGTCACCTTCTGCAACCTGTTCGGTAACACGAACCTGATCTCCGATCGTTTTTGTCATCATCATGAAATCTTCGATCAGATCGCCAAACTCATCGTTCGAGGTTTTCGTAAGATGAACATTGATATCTCCTTTCGCCATTCTTCTGGCAACATCCGAAAGAATATTCAAAGGATTCTGGATCTTCTTCTTTGACACAGCCATTGCAAAGATAATGCAGACGATATAAATTACAACTGCCGTACCTGAAATGAAAAGCTCTCTGGTGAAAATATACTTTTTGATCGTCTCCCTCTCCTTGGATGCACAAATCATTCCGACAATCTGGTTTGTGCTGTCTGTTACCGGAACATAAAACCCATAATATAACTCTCCGTTGATCTCAAAGTCATTTCGCTGATATTCATTTCCTGCATTCAAAACCTCCGCGGCAACCTTCGGATCCGCTTTCGTACCGGTAATCGGGTTGCCCTGTGAGTCCCTGATCGTCGTCGCGCGCCGCACATCGCCAAAAAACAGCGTAATCTGAGCATTATTTGCGCTTGCATAATTATCAACCAGCGCACTCATCTCCTGGGAAATATTCACATTGCCCTTATACAGATCATCGCCCTGCATGGAGTACTCCCCTGAGGACACTCCATCGAGAGCAAGCATCGTCCCTCTCGCTACCGCCTCAAGTGTCTTGAACGTCTCCGATTCCATACCCTGCTTAATTGTCGCTGCGGAAACAGCCACAATAATAATACATGCCAGCAGCATTGGCAGCGATACCAATGAAATCACCAACCATGTAATACTAAACCTGCGACCTAATTTGTTTTGTTCATTCATAAGTAACATCCTTTCACACAATATTCTTATTGATACTCGATTAAGATAACTATTTAGAATCCTCCCAGCTATCTTAACTGCTTAATCTCTATTTTAAATTGTTTCCGCGATTAAGTCAATAGTATATATTGTCTGTCAGTTAAAAATTTAAAAAATTTATCGTTCCTCTGTCATACCTCTGTCAGTCACCTTCCAGTATCCGCACATTATGTACATGGTACTCTTCAGTATCCGGAAAGCGAATCGTATCTATATTATAAACAAACCAAAAGTAATCCTGACTTGGACGTATTATATAAGTATTGCTCCCCGGAAGCACCGAAAAGCTGCACTGATACTGTACATCCGTGTCACTACTGTCCTCAAAGACTGCTGTAAATAAACTGATATCCTCCCTCGTATTATCAATTTCAAATGCAATATAGTTTCCCTTAGCACTGTCCACCAGCTGAGATCCTGAAAAAGAAAACGCATTGTTCCCTTCTTCCACTGTCTCCTCCAATATGGTATTCCCAATCGCATGATATTTATCGTTATTTGCCCATATATAAGCCGCCATTGCCAGTTCATGCTCATGGTACCGCCAGATCAAATCCGGATTCTCTCCGTTTGGATCCTGCGTTATAGATGACAGATCGTCTTTGTATTGCGCAAGTTCATAACCATGATCAACGAGTCCGGAAGAAGTTAATCGCTGTACAAAGTCCTCATACCGCTCCAACTCGCACCAGATCACATAATTGCCAGCATACACTAACGGACGGTAATTGCGGTAAATATATTCTGCAATGGGATAGTATCTGATATTATGGGAAACTCCTGCCATGAGCACTCCACTTCCGCTTGTGTTTCCGATAATTGCCAGCGGCACTTTATGACTGCTCACCTCCTCCAGATAATATTGCTGCGACCGCAAATCCGTCAACAGACTTGGACTCTGCGTAACATAAAACGGTCTCTCTCTCCCCACAAAGGCATACAGAGCTGTGATATTGGCAAAATCCAGAAATGTCTCATCCTCCTCCAGGAGAACATGAAACACCGTGTCAAACTGTGTGCAGAACGCTGCTGTTTCATCCGGTAAAATAATGCGTTCCATCCCCCAGATTCCTGACATATTATCTGAGACAGCTTCCTTTCTCTCCCATGCATAATCAGCAGCCAGATTGTACAAACTGGCATCACGATTTGGAATACATCCCGTTACCACTGCTCCCTCCGCAATAAGCGTCAGACCAAATGCTGCAATCCATGCGGCGAAACGCATCTCCTCCGCCCTCTTTTTCATCATGCATTGATACAGAACCAGCATTGCGATAGTCCAGTGTATAAAGTTAAGCAAAACTCCTGTTCTTCCGCCACTGTTAGCCAGATTATGGTACACAATTGTTCTGGGAAGAAACATCATTCCACACACGGAAAACGCGATCACCATTGCGGCATTTACAGGATACTGCCTATTCCCTGCGAAACTGATTATAACAATGACGAATACTGCTGCCGCACAGAGCGGCACCACAATATAAGAAATAAAAAATGCAAAGGAACTAATATCGCCAAATTCACTCATTGCCCATGTTGTATTAGAGCCAGCCGTAAGCGACAACCACTCAAAAATACGTGAAACGGCGTGAATCCCCGAAATTCTGCAGTACAGAAAATAACTTACCATTGCAGCCGCAGCGACCAGACCGCCTGAAAGAACAAAATGCTTTACTCCCGTCTTATCCTTTTGAAGCAGCAAGATGCACAACAGTGCAGCAATACATCCCACTCCCAGATTTATTCCATCATCATAACGGACAAACGCGCCGATCAGCGCCGTCAGCCAGAAACATAGATATGCTTTACTGCTTCTACACTCCAGCGCATAGATCATTGCCAGCAGAACTACCATACAGATGCCTGTCACTTTAATCAGTCCCAGACAGAACGGAAACAGACAGGTAAACAGTATTGCACGGTCTTTTCCAAATAATTTTTTTATCAGAAAGAACACGACAATCAAACCAAGAAATTCTGGCAAATTGACATATGGATTTGCCAACGCCCCCTTAGGATCCGCATGAATCAACGCATACAAAATTGACGGCAGCGTATCTGACAGCGCATGGGCGGAAAAATAGTCAACGATTGGCAATTTCCCCTTCTGTATCGTATCGATCGCAAATGCTAGATTTCCTGTTTCATAGATGTGGTTCTGGTCTGTGAGCATATATTGAGACTCAAAATAGAGGTATGGCATATATACAACCGCACCAAACCCCATCGCTGTCCCCAAATATCCAAAGGAGTGAAAAGACCTCTTTTTCCCACGCCAGAACAGCACCACACATAGTGATATGACTGCATATGCCAAACAGCTCCCCCGAATAACTGTATTATAACGGCTGATTTCCACTCCTTTTTCATTCAACAAATATAATCCGCCTAGAATGACACAATCCACAAAAGGTATCCACATCCAACAGGAAAGCACCTTCTCAACCTGTTCACAGACGTTCTTATCAGTTTGGGTGATCCGAAAGAGAACTGCCAAAAAGGGCAAAAAAAGCACACTTGCGACCAGTATACTTTTATTAATTCCCATCCGCGGAACCAGAAGAATATTTGTCACAATGGCCGTTAAATAGGAAATATACAGAAATACAATCCTCTCTGCCGTCAGAATTTCATGTTTGTCAAACACACAGATCAACAACAGCAGCAACTGATACACCAGTGATATCATGACAAGCGGGTTTGCAATCACATTGGCGCTTTCTGCACGATAGCGCGATATATAAGCGGCAATAACTGCAATCACAAGTACGGTATCCATCATGACAAGCGCACGTTTGTACTCCTCCCTCCCATACAGAAGCCTACCTGCCAAACAGGAAAATACAGCCATAAGAACGGGCGGCAAAAACACATAACTGACATAAAAATTTCTGATCCTTTTTGCGACGGAAATGCCTCCGCCCATAGCGTTACAAAATGTCCTGTCCCATGTTTCTAAATTCGTATTCTCCAAAGGATTGATATAATATAGAACCATCAGTAAAATAACAGCCGCAATGAAAATAACCTGCCTGTCAAAATATTCCTTCTTAAAAAAGCAACCTTTTTTCATTTGTTTCCATTTCACCCATTTTCCCAATCATATATTTTATATAGGATAGCATATCACAGGAAGTAATAATACTCAATACTCATCTTAAAACGTCAGATACTTTTTCATTGTGCGCAAGGCATTTTTTTCCAGACGTGACACTTGCGCCTGGGAAATACCGATGTACTCGGCAACCTCCATCTGCGTCTTTCCCTCAAAAAAACGCAGATGGATAATCTCATGCTCCCTCTCGTCCAACCGTTTCATTGCCTCGCTCAGGGAAATATTTTCTACCCAGTTGTCCTCCTTGCACTTTTTGTCACTGATCTGATCCATCACGTATAGTGTGTCGCCGCCTTCTGTATATACTGGCTCATACAGGCTCATAGGATTCTGTATTGCATCAAGAGCGTATACAATATCCTCTTTCGGAATCCCGATCTCCTCCGAGATCTCCATGATCGTTGGCTCACGCAGGTTCTTTTTCGTGAGATTCTCCTTGGCATAGATTGCCTTATACGCTGTGTCCTTCAGCGAACGGCTCACGCGGATCGGATTGCTGGAATCTCTCAGGAACCGCCTGATCTCTCCGATAATCATCGGAACTGCATAAGTGGAAAATTTTACATCAAGGCTGGAATCAAAATTATCAATCGCTTTGATCAGACCGATGCACCCGATCTGAAACAAGTCATCCACATTTTCATTGGACTGCGAAAAGCGCTTGATCACACTTAATACCAATCGGAGATTTCCTCTGATATATTCCTCCCTTGCCTGCATATCCCCCTGTTCTATCTTTTCAAAAAGCGCCTGTTTTTCTTCGTTTTTGAGCACAGGCAGCTTCGACGTATTTACACCGCATATTTCAACTTTTCCAAGTGCCATATTTATCATTCTCCTCCTTTATCCTATGCCCTTTGGGCTATGCACTCCTGAGCCATTTTAGCCCGCTTGCGCATATGTAAGAAGGTGTAAATACATCTATGTACTACTATTTTATATTATTTAGCTTGCCATTTCCTTTTTTAACCGCTTCATAATCTTCTTTTCAAGCCTTGAAATATACGACTGTGATATCCCCAGATAATCCGCAACCTCCTTCTGCGTCATTTCCATATCATCCGGGTTATTTAATCCAAAACGCAGCATGATAATTGTCCTTTCCCGCTCGCCCAATTTTGATATTGCATGTTTTAACTGACTTCGCTCCACTTCTGTCTCCAGATCCTTATAGATCACATCCTCATCGGTTCCGAGAATATCTGACAGGAGAAGTTCATTCCCGTCCCAGTCTACATTCAATGGTTCATCAATCGAAACTTCAAGTTTTGTCTTATTATTCCTTCTCAAATACATCAAAATCTCATTCTCAATGCATCTTGACGCGTAGGTTGCAAGTTTAATATTCTTGCTGCGGTTAAACGTGTTGATCGCCTTGATGAGGCCTATTGTTCCAATCGAAATCAAGTCCTCTACCCCCACGCCTGTGTTGTCAAACTTTTTGGCAATATACACCACAAGCCTTAAATTATGTTCAATCAAAAGAGTCCTCGCTTCGTTGGCATACTCGGTCTCTAATCCGTTGATCGCCCTGTTTTCCTCCTCTCCCTCGAGCGGCGGCGGCAGAACCTCGGAACCTCCAATATAATGAATTTCGTTTCCAGCTGTGTTCTTATCATTCCTTTTTTTCCCGAGAGTCAATCTCATCTTCCCAGGCAGATATAATTTTATAATCATAATTCTCCTCCACTTTTTATATCATCAGACTATGGTTCAGTATCATCTGAAAATCCCCGTTTTTCGATAGTTTCCCTTTATAAAAAGCTACTATTGCTCCTTTTTTCACCACTTGCTCCTGCTCCTTTTTGATCACCAGTTCATCCACCACGATCCCTTCCAGAACCCCATGTTCTCTCCCGACGCTCTGGTAGGGAATGATTTTATATTTCTGCGGATATTTCTCCAGCCAGCCTTTCATCAGGGCCGTCTCCTCCACCACAGATACTGGTTTTCCAGATATCGGATCCGTCAGAAGATTTCCGGTATCAAACAGTGCCCTGCAGATCACATTTTCTCCTTCTTCCGTTAAAGTGACCTCATAGATATGCCTTGGTTCCATCAGACTGCGATAGGCAAGTATAAAGATCACAATACCTATGATCACTCCTGTCACCAGGATCTGCGCCAGTCGCTCTCCCACAAGCCTGCCTGCACACTCCATCAGCTTTCCATAGGCAAACACCATTCCATACAGATCGATGATTCCCATGACCAGCTTTTGGAACGCCGGTCTGCCTTTTATCGGCTTTCGCACACACACGAGGAGCATCGCCAGATCCAATACCAATACAAGCAGAACATAAGTTATGCCAAACCCTATGCCTGATAACAGTATCATCACCGCCCCTGCCCCACCAACCAAGGATGCTGCTAACAGTCTCAAAAAGATTACTTTTTCCCTGAGCAGAAGCATCGTCAAAAGCAGCAGCTGCAGATCCATCAAAACATTTTGCACCAGAAAAACATCAATATATACTGCATAAATTCCAATCACCTCCGTCCCTGTAATAAGATTATACAAAAAAATCCCATGCTTTTTTGTCAAAGCATGGGACTAAATTATGTTTATTTTTCGACTTTTTCCGAGTATGAAATTATCTCTTCAGGAAACTTGGTATGTTCAAAGTTTGTTCCTTCACATTGCTTCTTAAATCCGTGGGCGGTTTGAGTCCATTGTTTGGTCTGGGCTGTGGTGCCTGTCCATTCTGCGGCATTGTGTTGATGCCCGGCGCTCCCTGTGGTCTTGGTCTTGCGGGCGTATTGGGAACATTATTTGGCTTCACTGAGAAATTGCTGTTGATCCTGCCCATATTATTAAGCGGCGTGTTCTGCTTTTTCTCAACAATACCTGTTGCAATGACCGTAACGGTACAAGAATCCGCCATATCCTCATTGTACATCGCGCCGAAGATAACATTGATATCCTCGCCTGCAAGTTCCTGCACATAACTTGCCGCATCGTTTGCGTCAAAGATGGAAATATCTCCTGAAATATTTAAAATAACATCTGTTGCTCCATCAAGTGTAGTCTCCAGGAGCGGTGAATTGACAGCCATCTTAATCGCATCTGCGGCCTTGTCCTCACCTTTCCCATAGCCGATTCCGATATGCGCAATACCTTTCTCCTTCATAACAGTCTGCACATCTGCAAAGTCAAGGTTGATGACAGACGGCACATTGATCAGATCTGTGATCCCCTGTACTGACTGCTGAAGCACTTCATCCGCTTTCTTCAGGGCATCCGGCATGGTTGTCCGCCGGTCGACAATCTCGAGCAGCTTGTCATTTGGAATGACAATCAGCGTATCCACATGCTCTTTCAACTTCTCAATCCCTGTCAGAGCATTCGTCATACGGGTGCGTGCTTCAAATTTAAAAGGTTTCGTGACAACGCCAACCGTCAGGATCCCCATCTCCTTGGCAATCGCTGCCACGATCGGAGCTGCACCTGTACCTGTACCACCGCCCATTCCACAGGTGACAAACACCATGTCTGCCCCCTTCAATGCCTCCTTTATATCCTCTGAGCTCTCCTCTGCGGCCTTCTCACCCACCTCGGGTTTTGCTCCCGCGCCAAGTCCTTTCGTCAGCTTCTCGCCAATCTGCAGAAGTTTCGGTGCCTTGCAGAGCTGCAAAGCCTGCTTATCTGTATTGACTCCTATAAACTCAACACCTGTTATCGTCTCATCTATCATTCGGTTGACAGCATTGTTGCCTGCGCCGCCTACACCTACTACTATTATCCTTGCCGCTGCATCTGTTTCATTTGATCTAATCTCGAGCAAGTTTCCTTCCTCCTTCATAATTCCTATTAAATGCCATCTAACTTATCATATAATTTTTTTAGCAATTAATCAACCTATTTTTTACTTTTCTTTTTTAATTTATTTGTGAGCTGTTACTTTCCTCTTTCAAAAGAGACGCTTTTCCGGTCGGCCGTATAATTCTGCAAATCAAGCGTTCCTTTCTCCCCTGCCAGAGACGGCAGAATCTGGGGAAGCTGCATCAGCTTCTCATCAAGATTATCCAAAGCGCCGATATTGACCATCACACTGCCATAGCCCAGCATGACATGGTAACTACTGTCAAACTGGATTCTGTCACACAGGACATCATATTTGTTGAGGAGCTTCGTGATCGTCAGGATATTTTGAAAAATCTGATCGTTTTCCACTGGAAGTTTCTCGTGAAGTATGATGTGGTCAAATTTCAGTCCTGTCACCTGGGGAATCCCTTTCGTCGTGACCTTGGAGCTCTCCACCACAACGCCCTCATTGTCAAAATACATATATCTTCCGAGATACTGCACATATCCGGCGAGCGCCTTCTCATACACGGTAATGCGGATTGTGTCATTCGACTGCACCATGACATCCATCGTCTCCACAAACGGGACGCCCTCTATCCCCTTATTCTTGTACTTCATGGACAGATAGAGGGAATTATCACCAAGATATCCTGTCATAACCATCGCCTTGATCTCTTCGGCGGAATAATGCTTGTTACCGTCAACCTGAACTGTTTTGACCGCATAGTGCGTAAGCACAAAATAGGATGCCATCAGAAGTACATTGATGATGCCCAATAGGATAATAATTCGCACTTTAAGCCTTATATCCGGCATTTTTGTTATGATATTGTCCTGTTTATCCATAACGTTTTCCTCACATCTGTAATCGCTCAGCCTGCATAGCTGATCCGCGCCCCAAGTTCTGTGAAATCTCTCACGATATCCTGATATCCTCTCCTGATGTACCCAGAATCCGCTACCGTCGTGATACCCGACGCACACAAACCCGCTATGACGAGTGCCGCACCGCCGCGCAGTTCCCTTGCTATAACAGTCCGCCCTTCCAGTTCCCTGCCCCCTGTCACAACCGCGGTATCCCGCTCCACTACGATCTCTGCGCCCATCCGCCGCAGCTCCTCCACGATCCGGAACCTGCTTGAGAAGATCTTTTCCCTGACTGCAAGCCTTCCCTTTGCCATACAGGCCGCCACAAGCAGTGGCGACTGCAGATCCGTCGGGAAATCCGGATATACATTGGTCTCTATGTATGGAATATTTTCTATCTTGTCACGGTCACTTGCGTTAATTGTCATCTCATTTTGATCTGTATCAACGGTAATCACGGCTCCCATTTGTCTGATTGTATCACAGATACTGTCCAGCTGCCCTATGGGAACATTTTCCAGCGTGATCTCACCGCCTGCTGCCAGAGTCGCAAAGAGATAAGTTCCCGCAACGATCCGGTCTGATATGACATCATACACGACCTCATGAAGTCTTGACAGCTCCACTCCCTGTATCACGATTCTACCTGACTTCAACAGGGTTCCAGAATAATCAATCCTGGCTCCTGCCATATTCAGGAATTTACAAAGTTCAATCACTTCAGGTTCTTTTGCTGCGTTTTTTATAACTGTTCTCCCTTGTGCGGTCACCGCCGCCAGGATAACATTCTGCGTCGCTCCCACACTGGAAAACGGAAAATCAATAACCGCTCCTTTTAGTTCATCCGCATATGCATGAATATGATTCTCTTCAATCCAAATCTGCGCCCCAAGTTTTTCGAGTCCGTACAGGTGCAGATCAATGGGCCGCTCACCGATGACACAGCCGCCAGGATAGTTGACGCAGACTTCCCCAAGCCGCCCAAGCATCGCTCCCATCATAACAACAGACGAACGCATGGCAGAGACATATTTTTCCGGCAGCCTATGCTCCCGGACGCTGCGCGTATCAACCTCGACAACTGCTGTGTCAGGAACCGTTGTCACTGTCGCCCCTGTACTTTTCAAAAGATTACACATACAATCAATATCTGTAATATCCGGACATCCCCGCAGCACACATTTCCCTGGTATCAGCATACACGCCGCCAGGATCGGAAGCGCTGCGTTTTTAGAACCCTGTATCCATATCCGGCCACCAAGCGCCTTTTTCCCCTCCATCCTTATAGACTCATTATTTCTGCCAAAATGGGCCATAAAATTCACCACATCATCATATCAATCATAATATTATATGCGCGAACAGGCCAAAAATTACCGACAGTTCTTACTCACATTTAACACAATTCCAATCTCCATCAATAAGAATAAAGTCGAAGTGCCACCGTAACTGATAAATGGCAATGTAATTCCAGTATTTGGAATCGTGTTGGTCACAACAGCTATATTCAGGATAACCTGTATCGCGTAATGTGCCATAACCCCCACCACAAGCAGTGAGCCAAACCGGTCCACTGTCTTGTTGGCAATAACCATGCAGCTCCAGATTAACACCACAAAGAGTAAGATAATCGCCACTGCGCCAAACAGTCCCAGCTCCTCACAAATAATGGAGAAAATCATATCATTCTGGGCCTCTGGCAGGAATTTGCGTTTCTGCATACTCTGTCCCAGGCCTTTTCCCCAGATCCCACCGGAACCGATCGCGTATAGCGCCTGAAGCGTCTGAAACGCCTTATCCGTACTGTAGGCTTCCGGATGAAGCCATGCCACCACACGTCCCAGACGGAAACTACCGCTTGACAGATCAACATTGGACGCATACATCACCAGCGCCACCACTGCAGCCACCACTGTCGCGCCAGCCGCCACAAACCATTTGTAATCCGGCACCGCCACAAAAACCATGGCAACCGCAATGCCCATGATGATAATTGCAGAACTCAGGTTACTGGTCAGCACATATACAAGCCCGGCGATGATCGTGGGCGGTACAAATATGATCGCAAGACCTTTGGGTGTCCGCACAATATTTTTTCCAAGACTCTCCAACCGCTGTATAATGCTCGCCAGATAGATAATCACACCGATTTTTGCCACTTCCGCGGGCTGGAATGTGATGATCTGCAGATTAATCCACCGGCTCGCACCATTTCGGGTGATTCCGAGCGGCGACTTCACCAGTACGATCAGGATCGCGGATACGATCATTGCCATTACGTCCATTTTCTGCAGTTCCTTATACGGAAACTTGATCATAATAAATAAACCGACAAATCCAATCGCAGTCGACTGTGCCTGTTTTTTCAGATAATAGGCGGAATCGTTATAGTCTATTCCGGCTTCATAGGAACTTGCGGAGTAGATCATCAACAGTCCAAATCCAATCAGAAATAACACTACCGTCAGCAGTACATAATCCATGTTGTGTTTACTGCTTCGGAATTTTATCGGCTGTTTTGCCACGAGTTGTCTTGCCACAATATCACTCCTTCAGATTGTTTACATAATCCTTAAACTGACAGCCTCGTACTTCGTAGTTTGGAAACATCCCCCAGCTTGCGCAGGCGGGTGATAGAAGCACTGCATCCCCCGGCTGTGCTTCCCGGACGCACGTATCAAGCGCTGCCTCAAAGGTTTCCTCAAAGATAATATTGCTCTGGGGAAACCCGCATTTGACGGCACACTCTGCGATCTTTTCGCGCGTCTGCCCGATCAGGACAAGTTTCTTCACCTTGCCGTCAAAACAGTGGATCCAGTCATCATAAGCGCTCCCTTTATCATACCCTCCGCCGATCAGAACCGTCGGACGGTCCATCGCCTTGATTCCCTGGATCGCGGCATCAGTGTTGGTCGCCTTGGAATCATTATAGTACATCACTCCCCGTCTGGTCGCCACATACTCAATCCTGTGCTCTACTGCCACAAACCGCTTGACGGAAGCCAGGATATTTTCCATCGGCACACCTGCGCTCATGCTGATCCCAATAGCCGCCATAACATTCTCAATATTGCAGACACCGACAAGGTTCATATCCGTCTTTACATTCAACAGGCGTTGTGATACGCCGTCTACCGCCAGATAAATGTCCTCACCCTCGTAATACAAGCCATCCTGCAATTTCTGTGCCGACGAAAAATACACGACTCTGGCCGGACACCTCTCACCGAACGCCCTCGTATAGTCGTTCTCATAATTCAGGATACAAAAATCATCCTTCGTCTGGTTCATCGTCACTGCTTCTTTCGCCGCTGCATAGTTTTCCATCGTGTGATGGCGGTTTAGATGGTCAGGCGTTATGTTCAGGATCGCTGACACCTGCGGGTGAAAATCCTCAATGGTCTCCAACTGGAAACTCGAGATCTCTGCAACAGACACGGTATCCTCACGCATGGACGGTGCAGCGTCTGTATAGGGATTCCCTATATTGCCGACAATGTACACACTATCATAATACTCCTGCATGATCTGTCCCACCAGCGATGTCGTCGTCGTCTTGCCATTCGTACCGGTGATCGCAAGCACCCGGCCCTTCGCAAAGTGATATGCCAATTCAATCTCGCCCCATACAGAGATCCCCTGCTCTTTCATATACACCACAAAATCCGCATCAACCGGCACTCCCGGACTCAATACAGCAAGTTTGATTCCATCTGTTATTTCTTTTGGAAACGTTCCTGTATAAATAGCGGTCTTCGTCTCATACCCAAGTTTTTCCCGCAATGATGCCTTTACTGCTTCCCTGTCCGCCTTCTCATTCCCGTCATATATGACAGGCAGCGCACCATTTTTTTCGAGCAATGCTGCCGAGCTTATGCCGCTCTTACCTGTTCCAACAACGATCACTCTCTTATCCCTTATATCAATCATGATCTCTTAGATACCCTCTCTCCTTTTATTCATAACCGATTTCTTCCAGATATGGCAGTATATTCTCAAAGAGCTGCCGCACAACCGGCGCCGCGATCTGTCCGCCATAATACGTTCCCTGTGGCGTATCAATGATCGCAAGCGCGATCACCTTTGGATCGTCTGCCGGGGCAAATCCCAGAAAAGAAGCGATATATCTGCCATTTCCCCTCGGTAATGTCTGACTTGTAGCAGTCTTACCACCTACCCGGTAGCCCTCCACATAACCATTTTTGCCGCCTCCATTCTCCACGACCTGCTCCAGTGCATATCTTAATTTCTCTGTTGTATCCGATGACAGGATTCCCTCCGTGACCGGATAGACGAACTCGTCAACCGACGAGCCATCCGGACTCACCGCCTTCACGCCAAAATGAGGCGTCACAAGCCGTCCTCCGTTGATCAGTCCCGACACCGTTGTCATCAACCTGATCGGCGTAATCTGAAAAGACTGTCCAAATGACATCGTTGCCAGCTCCACCTCGCCGATTTTATCCAACTGGTGCACAATCGTTCCCGCCTCTCCCGGAAGGTCAATACCAGTCTTTTGTTTTAAACCAAACTGATTAAAATACTCATAATAACGCTCCACACCAATCCGCAGACCGACTGTGATGAAAACCGGATTGCAGGAATTCATGACCGCATGGGTAAAATCCTCCGCGCCATGGCCTGCAATCTTGTGGCAGCGGATTTTCCGGTCGTCCACAATGATAAATCCCGGACAGGAAAACTGATCTTCCAGGCGCACTGCCCCGCTTTCAAGCCCAGCCGCCGCTGTGATGATCTTAAAGGTAGAACCCGGCTCATACGTGTCATTAATACAGCCATTCCTCCACATTTTGTTCAGCAGATCCTGTGTGCTTTCCTGCTTTTCTTTGACCTGCCCCTCCTCTGTGACTTCCGGCTGTATGGTCTGTACCTGAAATTCATCGATCAGCGTATATGGATCATTCAGATGAAACTCAGGCACATCCACCATCGCAAGGATCTCGCCATTGTTGACATTCATAACGATGATCGAGACTCCTGCCGCCTGTTTTGTCTCATAAGCCTGCTTTGCAAGCTGCGTTGCGTATCGCTGGATATTGACGTCAATACTAACATACAGGTCTTTTCCGGCTTCCGGTTCTTTCCTCCGCTCCCCCATGCCGTCGAGCTCGATTCCCTTAGCGTCTGTCAGCGTCAGAATCTGCCCCTTCTTACCCGTCAGATATTCATCATAGGTAACCTCCAAACCGATGATCCCCTGATTGTCCCCTCCTGTAAAACCTAGCACCTTCGATGCCAGATCGTCGTATGGATAATAACGCTTATAGTCTTCATCTACCTTTACCCCTGCCATATCATAATTTCGTATACGGTCGCCCGTTTCTTTATCTACATTGCTCTTGATGCGCTCCCTTGCGCTGTATTTCTCCACGCGCTTGCGCACATATTCCTCGGAAAGGCCTAACTCCCGACACAGCATATCGATTACTCGTTCGGGTTCCTCCAGCTGACTGTGAATGACCGATATGGTACAAACTGTCTTATTGTCCGCGAGAACCGTTCCCGTCGAATCGATAATTCTGCCCCTTGCAGCCTTGATGTCGCGCTCCCTCTCATGAAGCTGCGTCGCTAACTCTGTATAATACTCTGAACGCAGGATCATCAGATATCCCACACGCACACCCAGCAGTAAAAGTATTGCCACACACACGACGCACAGTACAAAAGTCTTTCGTTTCTGTACGGTCATGTTCCGTCTTCCTGCGCTGTTTTTGATCGCCATTTTTCCCCTCTGCCATCCTAAAATTTGTATTGCTACTATTTTATGAATGGAAGGAACGATATATGTTAAAAAGGCGATTGCGGATCCTGTTCGGAATTTCCAGAAGTGCTGCTTACTGGCTCCGGAAGGGCTTCGCTGTCCTCCGAACTGTTGTCCATCTCTGCTTTCTCACCAGTCGCAGGATTGATCAGTTCTCCTGTATCGGGATCAACCACATAAAATGGAATCCCATTGCCCTGACTGTCTCCGCCACCTGATGGTTGTTCGCTTCCGCCTTCTTTGCTCTCACCAGACTGCCCTGTTTCTCCATTTTCAGTCCCAGCAGGATCGCCATTCCCGCCTTCGCCGTTTTCTGCGCCTTCACCGTTCTCACCGGTTTCCTGGTCAGAGGTGTCATCCTGCACCATATTGCCGAGTATGTTGTCCACTTCCTCCTGCTCTGCAATTGTCATCTCCTCAGTCTTTGCGATATGCAGGTACGGAAGTACTTCTGTCAGGATATTTTTGACAATGCCCGTCGCGTAGGTCGCATGAGCCTGATCTTTCACGTTCGGCCTGTCAATCACACAGTAAATGACAATCTGCGGATTGTCTGCCGGCGCAAACCCTATGAATGATACAACATAATTTACTTTGTCACGCCCTGCCATCTCCGCAGTTCCCGTCTTGCCGCCAATCGCATACCCTGCGGGACGCGCCGACCTTCCGGTTCCTTCCGCCACAGCGGCATAGAGGTACTGCCGCATCTGCTCTGACGTTGTTGATGATATGGTCTGCTTTAACACTCTGGGCTCTATATTTTTTACGGTATCGCCGTTGGAGTTGGTGATCTTACTGACCATGTGCGGCTCATAATAATATCCGCCATTTATAATAGAAGAAAAAGCGGTCGCCATCTCGATCATCGTGACATTGTATCCCTGCCCGAACGAAGCAGTCGCAAGCTCTGCAGACCTCATTGTGCTCTCATTATAAACCAGGGACGCTGTCCTTGCTTCCCCCGAAAGGTCTATATTGGTCTTTAGCCCAATGTTAAAAATCCGCTCAAACTCCAAGGTAGTCTTTGCGCCAATCGCCTCACCCATCTTCATGAAAGCCACATTGCACGACTGTTCCAGAGCACCACCCACATCAAGCGTGCCATGTCCGCTCTTGACATTACACCTGATTTTGTGATCGCCCACCTCAAGATAACCTCCACACTCGTATGACTCATTCCCCACGATCTTCCCTGTTTCAAGCCCCATCGCCAGAGTGAGCGATTTCGCCGTAGAACCCGGCTCGTAGGTATCCGATATGCAGAAATTTCTCCACAGGGAATTGAGCGTATCATAGTATGTATCATCCGCCTCCATCTGCGCGATCTGCTCCTCTGTATAATAGCCCGACAGATCTTTAGGATTGTTGAGATCAAAATCAGGATAACTTGCCATCGCCATGATCTCGCCATTGTTGCAGTTTTGAATGATCACTCCAATATTGTATGCGCCCTGCTCTCCCTCCCGGTACTCACCAAAATGTTCTGTATTGAACTGTTTGATATATTTCTCGCAGATTGCCTGTATATTGGCATCAATCGTGCTCACAAGTGTATTTCCGTCCACCGCTGCTACTGTCTTGCGCTCCAGAGCTGCATCGTCATTCAGGTATCCATACTCTCTGCCATTTGTACCGTTCAGAATATCATTATAATATTCTTCAAGCCCATACGTACCGTTGTTGTCGGTTCCCGTAAAGCCAATCACATCACAGGCCAGTGTATTGTTTGGATAACGCCTGATATACTCCTCTTCAAACCACACACCGTTAATCATGCCCATTTCCTGGTTCTTGTCCTTGGCCGATGCTTCGTTGTACTCGTTTTTCCGGTCCAGAAACGGACTCATCTCATCATATGGGATTCTTCTCTTGAGAACATAGTACTGCGAGTTTGGATTCTCACTCACATACTGTCTAAGCTCCGTCTGATTCAATCCAAAACACTCTGCAAGTGCCGTAAGTGTAGGATCCTCGTTCTTTTCATCGGAGAGCATAACCTTACAGTCGAGAACAACATTGTACACCTTCTCGCTCGTCGCCAGGATCGTTCCATTGGCATCTAAGATGCTCCCTCTCTTGAATGGCAGCGTCTTGGAATCATAGCGCTGCTGCGACAGGATCTTTTTCTGATAATCATTTTGATTGTCGCGTGCAAGCGCATACAGACGTCCCCCCAATCCCGTAAAAGCCAGCAGAATGATCAGCATCATCACTGCCAGCTTCATCGATTTTACTTTGTTCATGCTTGCCCTTTGCCTTCTCTGATTTCTATGGTTGGACTTGGAAACACCGCCATTTCTGCTTTTTGTTCTATTTACAGTTTTCGTTCCATTTTTTGTTGCGTTTTTACGTTGATTTGTCTTTTTTTTATTCGCATTTCTGCTGATATTTCTGCTTCTTTCTGCCATCAAACCACCCTGCATTAATACTACTGATCATTCCGGTAGCGCCCCATACTGGCGAACATAATCATTTCCCTCACCAGTATACTCGACAACCTGTCCTTCTTTTGCATACTTCATGCCAAGCTCATTAACCGCAATGCGCTTGATCTCCTCCAAGTCAACACTGCTCATGATCTTCGTGTAGGTCTCATCATTTGCAAGTCTCATTTCGTTGAGCTGACTTTCAAGTTTTGATATCGTTGTGATATGGTTGGTAATATCTGACTGTAAATTTACATAGGCCATCAGCACACAACAGACAATTACAAATGCTGCAACTGCCACCCCAATATAGCCTTTATTCATGGGAACTGCTTTTACTTTCGTTTTGCGCACAGTCCAGGTCTGATAGACCGGTCCGTCATGTTTGCGCGTCGGGGACATCGTCTGCGGCTTTCTGACTGCACTTCCTTCTATATATAGATTGTTTTGATTGGTATTGTGACTGCCTGTGCTTCGTCTGCCTGCGCTTGTCCTTGTTGTTGAATTGGCACGTCTCATTTTTCAATATCCTTTCTTATTTGCATCATTTTACATTAAATCCTCTCAAAAACCCTGAGTTTCGCGCTCTTTGACCGCGGGTTTTCCTCCATCTCCTGCTGTGACGGCAGAATTGGTTTCCGTGATATCACTTTTCCATATGGAATCTTTCCACAGACACAGACAGGAAATTCTGGCGGACAAGTACATGGATTCTCCATTTCCTTGAGAAAGTTCTTGACAATTCTGTCCTCTAACGAGTGAAATGTGATAATGCACAGCCGCCCCTGTGGATTTAACAGATCTACCAAATCCTGGAGAGAATCCTGGAGCACATCGAGTTCATGATTGCACTCAATGCGGATCGCCTGAAAGGTTCTCTTGGACGGATGCCCGCCAACCGCACGCATTTTTGCCGGAATAGCTGCCTTGATGACTTCATTTAATGCAAACGTTGTCTCAATCGGTTTCTCTGCCCTTGCCTGCACGATATGCTTTGCAATGTTCTTGGCAAACTGATCTTCGCCATAATCTCTAATGATTCGATACAGCGACTGTTCATCGTAGTCATTCACAATATCCCTCGCCGTCAGATTCTGCCGCTGGTCCATACGCATATCAAGAGGCGTGTCATACCTGTAGGTAAATCCCCTTTCCACAGTGTCTAACTGATACGAGGACACGCCAAGATCAAGGATAATGCCATCCACATGGTCCACGCCTTTTTCTCGCAATACTTCCTTTGCATTACAGTAGTTATCTCTTATAATCGTTACTTTTTCTCCAAATTCTTCTAATCGTTTCCCCGCTGCTTCTATGGCGGCCTCGTCCTGGTCTATTCCATAAAATCGGCCTTGATCATTCAGTCTCTTACACACCTCACAGGCATGTCCGCCTCCGCCAAGGGTACCGTCTAAATATACACCTCCGGGCTTGATCCTGAGTGCTTCAATCGTCTTCTCAAGCAATACTGATGCGTGTCTAAATTCCCTTTCCATAATATTACGGCTTCCTTTCTGAGACTTCCGGCAATTCTCATAATACAACAGCAGAACCTTTTTTTGGTTCCATCACGATCTTATCATGAAAATACCCCTCGTTTCATAGTACGTGCATTTCACAGCCTGCCCCCGGACAACATTAAATCATCAGCCCCAGTTCAGACATATGTTCTGCGATATCATCCATATCGTCGTACTCCGAAGTTTCCTCCCACCGGTCTTTGCTCCAGATCTCGATGCGTCCCCCGACTCCCGCGAGAACCACATCCTTATCCAGCGCCGCAAACTCCCTTAACACAGACGGTATCAGTATTCTTCCCTGTTTGTCCACCTCCACGCTGGCTGCACCTGCCAGGAAAAAACGGACAAATTTACGAGATTCTTTGTTCATAAGCGGCAAAGCCTTTAGCTTTTCTTCGAAAGCGGACCATTCTGTGTTGTCATACACAAACAGACAGCCATCCAGTCCCTTCGTCACCACGAAATCATCTCCCAAAACTTCGCGGAACTTCGAGGGAATAATCAGCCTGCCCTTCGTGTCTATCGTATGATTGTATTCACCCATGAACATCCAATCACCACCACTTTGTGCCACTTAGTTCCACTTTCCACCACTTTCATATTCATTTTACATGAAATACAGCAAAATAACAAGCAGAACTTATGTATTCAGCAGCGCTAATGTCCTCATATCCCTGGGGCAGAAAAAGAATTATGGAACAATGTATAAAAAAATGGAAAAACTTCCCAAATAATATTGAGCGTTTTTCCATTTTCAACATTTTTACTTATCTGACAATTCGTCAAACTGTAATTTGTACGAACCATCCATTATATCTGTAAATCAATAATTCTTCGATAATTCTTTGCATTGTCACAATCCGATACAATTCCTGACTGTGCATCTGTGCAAAATGGTATCATCTGCCAATCTTCATTACCACATGCCCCTACCAATAACAACTGTTCAAAATATGTATCGAAATCACTACCAAGTATATATCCATGTCCCTCACCATCATCATGGCTAAGATAAACCACTGGTGGATTTGTTTCATTTTCATTCACATCAAATGCTATTATATCGCCATTGGGAACACGCATAAAACCTAATTTATGACGCCAAACAGCATCATACTCATCATCTTCATTGACAAAGCATCCTTCTGCGTAATCTTTTCTTGAATTCTCCGCGTCTACAAATTCTTCTAATGATATTAAAAATCCCGCAGAAAAAATTTCATCCAGTTCACTTGGTAATTCAAAATCATCTGGTAAAAACGCTGAAAACATACATTTTTTTGAATATTGCAAAAAGAAATCCCTAATCTGTAATGGTAATTTCCTTTCAAGTCTATTTTCAATAGCTTCCACTTCTGCAATATCTGCCGGTTCTTCTACAATTAATTCTGTTTCAGCGCCAATTCTGTCATATGCACTTTTTATTTTTACCAACAGTCCATCTATTTTTTGATAATCCATATGTATATCTCCTTTACAAAATTCCCATTTATATACCTGCTGCCTGCAATACCTATTTATAAGTTTGTTTTCATAGGCACACCATTCCAAAAAGGGGAAATTTATAGATACATTTATCCCACCAGGTCAAACAAACTGATCTGGTTCGACTCCGGTATATCTCCCAGCAGCCCTAAGTCCGCCATCAGGTCGATCACGGTCTTTGACACCTTCGTCCGGCTGCGGAAATCGTCCTTTGACAGGAACGGCCCGTCCTTTGCCGCCTCCATGATCGCGTCCGCCGCCTTCTCGCCAAGTCCCTCAATACTGCTCAGCGACGGCATGATCTTGTCATCGACAATCTGGAAATTTCTGGAATGCGCCCTGAAAATGTCAATCGGCACAAACTCAAATCCGCGCGCATACATCTCCTGTACGATACGCATATCCCGCAGTGCATCCTGCTCCTTGTTGGACAGGCTGTCGCTGCGCTTTCTGTAGTCTGCCATAACGCGCTCTAAGTGCTCCCGGCCCAGACACATGATCTCATAGGAGAACGCTGATGCCCTGATACTGAAAAACGCACAGTAGTACGCCAGTGGATAATTGATCTTGCAGTACGCGATACGCCACCCCATCATGACATATGCCGCAGCATGTGCCTTCGGGAACATATACTGGATCTTCTCGCATGACCACACATACCAGTCCGGCACATCATGGTCAAGCATATCCTGTTTCCACTCTGCCCAGTTACCGCATTTCCCCTTTGCAACCGTCCCCTTTCGCACAGCCTCCATGATCTTGAACGACTCCTCCGAATCAAGCCCCATACCGATCAGATACGTCATAATATCGTCCCTCGTACAGATTGCCGTCGATATCGTTGCCTTTCCCTCCTGAATCAACGTCTGCGCATTGCCAAGCCAAACATCTGTTCCATGCGACAGGCCGGAGATCCTGACAAGATCGGAGAAATATTTCGGCTGCGCATCAATGACCATCTGCATGGCAAAATCCGTGCCAAACTCCGGGATCCCAAGACAGCCGAGTTTACACCCGCCGATATCTTCCGGCGTGATGCCGAGCGCCGATGTATTCTGGAAAAGTGACATCACGTCTTTGTCGTCAAGCGGTATCAGCGTCGGATCAATCCCTGTCAGATCCTGCAGCATACGGATCATTGTCGGATCGTCGTGTCCGAGAATGTCAAGTTTTAACAGATTATGGTCGATCGAGTGATAATCAAAATGCGTCGTGATCGTGTCCGTTGTCATATCATTGGCCGGGTGCTGCACCGGCGTAAACGAATTGATCTCCTCCCCCACCGGCAGAACAACGATACCACCCGGATGCTGCCCCGTAGTACGCCGCACGCCGACACATCCCTCCACAATGCGGTTGATCTCGCTGGTCCGCTTGTGCTTTCCGCGCTCCTCGTAATAATTCTTGACATACCCGAATGCCGTCTTATCCGCCAGCGTACCGATCGTTCCTGCGCGGAATGTCTGGCCATATCCAAAAATAACCTCTGTATACTTATGCGCCTTGCTCTGATACTCACCGGAGAAATTCAGGTCAATATCCGGCTCCTTATTTCCCTTAAATCCCAGGAAGGTCTCAAACGGAATGTCAAAACCGTCTTTGATCAGCTTCTCGCCGCAGACAGGACAGTACTTGTCCGGCATATCGCAGCCCGCCATTCCCGCAAACTTCTTGACATCCTCCGAATAGAAATCGCTGTAATGGCGGTTTTTGCAGTAATAATGCGGGCTTAGAGGATTCACCTCCGTGATCCCCGCCATCGTCGCCACAAACGAGGAACCGACAGAGCCGCGCGAACCGACCAGATATCCATCCTCCACCGACTTCCACACAAGTTTCTGCGCGATAATATACATCACGGCAAAACCATTGCTGATAATCGAGTTTAACTCCCGTTTGAGCCTTGCCTCCACAATGTCCGGAAGGTCATCGCCGTACATCTCGTGCGCCTTTCGATAACAGATGTCTGTTAATTGCTGGTCACTGTTCTCAATGACAGGCGGACACTTATCAGGGCGCACCGGCGCGATCCTGTCACACATGTCCGCAATCCTGTTTGTATTTGTGATGACAATCTCCTCCGCCTTCTCACTGCCCAGATAAAAGGCAAACTCGTCCAGCATCTCCTCCGTCGTGCGCAGATACAGCGGCGCCTGTTCATCGGCGTCCTTAAACCCTTTTCCGGTCATGATAATGCGCCTGTAAACTTCATCCTCCGGATCGAGAAAATGCACATCACACGTGGCAACGACCGGCTTGTGGAACTGTTCCCCCAGCTTCACAATTCTCTTGTTCAGCGCGATCAGGTCCTCATCGGAGTTGATATCCCGCAATTTTTCCGACGCGATCATAAACCGGTTGTTGCCGAGCGGCTGGATCTCCAGATAATCATAAAAATCCACAATACGGGCAATCTGCTCATCGCTCTGTCCGTCCAGCAGGGCGCGGAAAAGCTCACCGGCCTCGCAGGCGCTGCCTATGATCAGACCCTCCCGGTATTTTTGGATCAGACTTTTCGGAATCAGCGGTCTCTTATAAAAATAAGTCAGGTGGGACTCAGACACAAGCCTGTACAAATTAATGCGTCCCGTCTGATTCTTCGCTAATATAATAATATGATATGAATGAAGCTTTCTGACTGCCTCGACACTCGCCTTTCCCATCTCATTGAGTTCTGCGAGGGTATGTACATCGTCTTTTTCGAGCATCTCAATAAATTTCAGAAAGATCTCCGCCGTACACTCCGCATCGTCCACCGCCCTGTGATGATTTTCCAGCGAGATCTTCAGCGTCTTTGCCACCGCGTCCAGCGTATACTTTGCCTGCCCTGTGAGCAGCGTCCGCGCGATACCGACAGTGTCCACATAAGTAAAATCAACCGAAATATTTTGCCGCTTCGCATTTTCCCTGATAAAACCCACATCGAAGTTCGCATTGTGTGCCACCAGCACCGCGTCCCCGACAAATTCCAGAAACTCAGGCAAAATCTGCTCAATGGTCTTTGCATCGATGACCATGCTGTCATTGATGCTTGTCAGTTTTTCGATCTCAAAAGGAATCGGCACTTCCGGATTGACAAAGGTGGAAAACCGGTCTGTGATCTGCCTGTTTTTCACTTTGACCGCACCGATCTCTATGATTCGGTTTGTGACCGGGGAAAATCCTGTCGTCTCGATATCAAAAACAACATATGTCTGATCAAAAGCCTGCCCTTTGTCATTCGTCACGATTTCTTTCAGATCATCGACCAGATACCCTTCCACGCCATAGATAATCTTAAAATCATCATCGTGATCCAGCGCATGGTTCGCATCCGGAAACGCCTGTACACAGCCATGGTCTGTGATTGCGAGCGCCTTGTACCCCCACTTCTTGGCGCGCTTGATGATATCCTTGACATCCGAGACGCCGTCCATATCGCTCATCTTGGTGTGGCAGTGCAGCTCCACGCGCTTTCTGGCGCTGTTGTCCATGCGTGTTGTCGTAAAATCTGGTATCTTCATCACCCCGACAAGAGAGCCGATCGTCAGTTCCCTGTCAAATGTATCGTTGACTGTGACACCTTTTAATTTCAGGAATGCCCCGACCTTTAGATTCTCTGTCAGCTCCGCAAGCTGCTCGTTATGTACAAACATCTTGACTTTGATCGTATCTGTAAAATCTGTGATCTCAAAGCTCACAATCGTTCGCTCATTGCGGATCTCACGGGTTTCAAGCGCACGCACCTTGCCCCGGATCGTGACCTCGCCCATCTCGCCCCAGATTTCTTCGATGTTAATGCACTCGTCCTCAAAATCCCTGCCAAAAATGACATTCGGATTTTCCGAGCGTTTGAGCGCCCTCTTCTGAAAGCCCCTGTCGCCGCCCTTCTCAAATCTGCCATAAGACTTTCGTTCTGTGCCCGAAACAGCCACAGCCTCCTTTTGCTTTGCTGGCGCAGTTGTATTGGTCTTGCTTTGTCCGGATGCTGTCCCGGCGGCTGCAGGTTTCATGACCACAGAAGGCACTGCCCCCTCCGCTGCCGCAACGACATCGTTTCCTCTGGCACTTCCTCCAATACGGCTGCTGATTCCCTCCACAATCTTCTGGATCCGCAGCGCATCATCCTCCCTGTACTTACTCGCCTTCGCTTCCTTGTAAGCCGTCTGAAACTTTACCTGAAAACCACACCGCTCATTCAAAACCTTGTCCAAAATGCCAATCAGCTCATCCTCCTTGGACTTTGCGATCACACTGTCCTCCAGAACAAGCTCCATTGTATTTTCCTCTGGAAACTGCAGATCTGCCTGCCGAAACATTGTATAGAGCATATGATCGCATTCCTTGATCTCCATCAAAATGCTCTCCCGGTACAGCCCGATCAGCTTTTCCGGATTATACTGCTCCGACAGCACAAACTTCTCATAAATCTTTATGATCATATATTCCCGTGGAAAAAACTGCTTTTTGATCTCTTTTTCCACAGTATAAATATGTTCCTTCTCAATCAATCTCCCGCTCTTGATGTAAATGCGCAGCAGATCTTTGCGCCTGGTAGCAGTAATCCGCTCCACCATAACCTGCTCAAACAGATCTTTTGGTACACCGTCCAGCCTGAGATTGGGAAATGCCTCGAAAAATTTCTTCTCCATCGCTATTACACCCAGTGATCCAACTCATACTTCAATGTGTTCAACAGTTCGCTCTCCGGTACTTTTCTGACAATCTCACCCTTTTTAATAAGAAGCCCTTCGCCGATACCGCCCGCAATGCCAATATCTGCCTCTTTTGCCTCGCCCGGTCCATTGACAGCGCACCCCATCACAGCTACCTTGATATCAAGATCATATCCCTGTACCATCGTCTCGACCTGATTGGCCAGCCCAATCAGATCAATATTTGTCCTGCCGCAAGTAGGACAAGAGACCACCTCGATACCACCCTTTCGCAGTCCCAGCGTGCGCAGGATCAGCTTCGCAGACTTGATCTCCTCAACAGGATCCCCTGTCAGTGATACCCGGATGGTATCGCCGATTCCTTCGTTTAAGATAATTCCAAGACCGACTGCGGACTTGATATTGCCGCTCGTCACAGTGCCAGCCTCCGTGATCCCCACATGCAATGGATACTGTGTCTTGTCAGCGAGCAGCTCATGTGCCCTGACGCACATCATCACATCAGAAGACTTGATACTGACCACCATATTGTCATAGCCCAGCTCTTCGATCAGATGCACCTTGTCAAGCGCACTCTCCACGATACCCTCCGCAGTGACACCGTGATACTTTTCCACCAGTTCTTTTTCCAGCGAACCGCTGTTGACGCCAACCCGGATTGGTATCTTCCGCTCCTTCGCAACCTTTACTACCTCGGCAACTTTTTCTCTGCTGCCGATGTTGCCTGGATTAATGCGTATCTTATCCGCACCGTTTTCCATGGCGGCAATCGCCATCTTATAGTCAAAATGGATATCCGCCACCAGCGGAATTGTGATCTCCCGCTTTATCTGCGCAATCGCACGCGCCGCCTCCAAATCAGGCACCGTACACCGGATGATGTCACAGCCGGCTTCGGCAAGTCGCTGAATCTGCGCCACCGTAGCCGTTATATCATTCGTCTTTGTATTTGTCATGGACTGAATCAGGATCGGATTTCCCCCGCCTATCACCCGGTCCCCGATATGAACCACTCTTGTATGATCTCTATACATACATTTCCTCCATTTCTATCTGCCTTTCTGTCGGACAGTCTGTACTGCGTTTTCTCGCAGGCAGAACAGTTCCAAACTGCGCTGCTACATGTCAACCGCAACTATTTAATGTGCAAAAATCCTGACAATATCATTATACAGCACAAACACCATCAGTATCATCAGTGCAACAAAGCCAATAAAATGCACCATTCCCTCCTTGTCAGGAGAGACTGGTTTGCCGCGCACCACCTCGATGAACATAAATAACAGTCTCCCGCCATCGAGCGCCGGCAGCGGCAGCAGGTTCATCACGCCAAGATTCACACTGAGCAGTACTGCAAAATTGATCATCGTAAGCACAACCGTCGGCAGTCCATAAGGTTTTGTCACCTCAATAGTCTCGTCGATCGTCGCGGCAATTCCAACCGGACCCGACAGATCGTTTGCGGAAAGTTTTCCCTGGATCAGCATCAGCAGACTCTTGATCGTTGTCTTAAACCAATAGCGCACTTCGTAAGCACTGTACTTGATCAGGTCAAACCCTTTGCACTGTATTGTCTCACCGATCGTAAAACCGATATAATACCGGTTATCCTCCTCGCTGAACTTTGGCGTAACCACTGTCGTATATTTCTGCCCGTCACGCTTATACTCGATCTCCATCGGCTCCCCACCGCTCAGCGCAGACGCAAACGTGACCTCCCCCTGCAGATAAATCCGTTCTCCATCGATTTTCGTGATCACATCGCCTTCCTGAAGTCCTGCAGCCGCCGCCGGATACCCCTCTGTCAGCGAATTGATCGTCGGAATCACCTCACCTGAAAAGCCGACCACGATCAGCGACAGCAGAAACGCCAGAATAATATTAAAAAATGGTCCTGCAAACACTGTTGCAATTCTCGACCAGACATTCGCGTCGTTAAAAGCCCCCTCCGGTTTCTGACCATTCTGGTCCTCTCCGTTCTGATCGGTAGAGTAAATTCCGTCCTCGCCCTCGAACATACAGGCGCCGCCAATCGGCAGCAGTTTGAGCACATACTTCGTCCCGCCTTTTGTAAACTTGATCAGATCAGGCCCCATACCGATCGAAAACTGCAGAACCGTGATACCGTTCAGCTTCGCAATCAGAAAATGTCCAAGCTCATGCGCGATCACAACCACCCCAAATATCAGCACAAACACTATAATCGTGACAACCATTCCCTATTTTTTCCTCCCTTTGATCTCTACTGGATTTTCTAAGGTGAAATCTATTTCACCTAAAAAATCTTCATTTCGTTCATTCTTCACGTCATACCGCCACCAGCGGCTCAAACAATCTATGAGAAGAATCGCTGCTCTTGCGATTTTTCACGTCATGCCGTCATCAGCGGCTCATACATTCCGTGAAGAACGCTGTCCTTGCGTTCTTCGGTGTGAAGTTTTAGATTTTCTTAGCGGCTGTACTTTGGCCGCTTAGAAGTTCTTTACACACTTCACACTTTCGACTGAATCAGCTCATATGTCTCCTGCTCCGTCCCTAGGATCTCCTCCACATCAGGATTCTCTATTTTCTTATGAGCATCCATACACATCTCGATGATTTCAGGAATCTGCAGAAATCGAATCTTTCTGTTCAGGAAGAGACTGACCGCCTTCTCGTTTGCCGCATTGAACACCGTCGGCACACTTCCGCCCTCCGCGGCAGCCCGCATTGCCAGTTTCAATCCTGTAAAAGTTTCCAGATCCGGCCGCTCAAACGTGATCGTTCCAAGCTCGTAAAAATCAACGCGCTTCCCCGCCATCGGGCGTCTGTCCGGATAAAACAGGGCATACTGGATCGGCAGTTTCATATCCGGAGTGCCCAGCTGTGCCATAATCCCTCCGTCCACATACTCGACCATCGAGTGAATGATGCTCTGCGGGTGTACTACCACCTGTATGCGGTCCAGATCCATGTCAAACAGCCACTTTGCCTCCATGACCTCCAGCCCCTTATTGACCAGTGTAGCGGAATCAATCGTGATCTTATGCCCCATGGACCAGTTCGGGTGCTTTAGCGCATCTTCCAGCTGCACCTTTTCCAGGTCCTCTCTGGTCCGCCCGCGGAACGGTCCTCCTGACGCCGTGATCAACAGCTTACTCACACGCTCCCGGTTCTCCCCCTGCAGCGACTGGAAAATCGCGCTGTGCTCACTGTCAACCGGAAGGATTGACACGCCTTTTTCTGCAGCCAGCGGCATGATCATGTGTCCTGCTGTCACAAGTGTCTCCTTGTTTGCAAGGGCGATATCTTTCTTCTTGTTGATCGCCGCGATCGTTGGCCGGATACCGATCATGCCGACAATCGCCGTGACCAGTATTTCCGACTCCTCCATCTCAGCGATGGCAAGCAGTCCCTCCATGCCTGGTATCACCTGCACATCGATCCTGCTGCCGGCAAGCCTTGTCTTTAGTTCCTTACAATCCGCTTCACTCTGGAGAGACACCAGCCTTGGCTGAAACTCCCTCACCTGTTTTTCCAGCAGATCAATATTTGCTCCCGCAGCCAGACCTACCACCTGCAGATCCGGATTGTCACGCACGATCTCAAGCGTCTGTGTGCCGATCGAACCCGTAGAGCCAAGTATTGCTATCCTTTTCACAAAGTTCTCCTCCTACCTATATTGAACCACTTTTTCTGAATCTGCTATTATTATTATTCACCAATCCATTCATCCATGCGCGCCCATCAGCAATATGATCAAAAAATAAGTGATCGGTGCTGTAAAGATCACACTGTCAAAACGATCCATAATGCCGCCATGCCCGGGAATCAATTTTCCATAATCCTTAATATCATGATTTCTCTTGATCGCAGAAGCCGCCAGATCTCCCACCTGCGATATGACAGAACCAACACCGCCCACGACAGCCAGGATCACAGCGATCTGATCCATCCCAAGCGCGCTGCTGATATACACGCCAAACAGTGCGCCTACCAGCGCTGCCCCTATCACACCGCCCACAGCGCCTTCAACCGACTTTTTCGGACTTAAAACCGGCGCCAGCTTATGCCTTCCGATCATCACTCCCGTCAGATATGCAAAGGTGTCTGAGATCCACGAGCTGATAAAGATCATCCACACCAGATAAATGCCATTCTCAAGCTGTCTTGTCAGAAACACAAACGACAGCATCACAGGCGCATAGATCAGTGAAAAATAAGCAGCCATTACCTGATCGGCATGAAACCTGGGATAGGTAAATACATACACAGACATCATCGCCATCATTGATAAAATAATGACCATCACCGCATAGGACGAATCCTGTACAAAATAGATCACAGGATAGTAACACGTAATTGCTGCAATCCCTGTTATCTCAAGACTGTCGGGTTTCTCCCCCTTTCTGACACCGCATGCCTTCGTCAGCTCCAGATAGCCAATGACCGAGATGACATACAGCACCGCTGCCAGTATGATCCCCCCTGGAAGAATCGCCGCCAGTGCCACGATCACGATCACCACCGCGCTGATCGTCCGCTCCTTACTGATTTTTCCGAGAATATTTGAAGCCATTCCTTACTCCTCCTCCACAAGCCCATACCTCCGGTCCCTGTTCTGATATGCCTCCACCGCCTTTGCCAGTTCCTGCTTGTCAAAATCAGGCCATGGCACTGATGTGAAATAGAGCTCCGAGTAGGCAAGCTGCCACAGCAGAAAATTCGATATACGCTGCTCCCCGGACGTCCGAATCAACAAATCCGGATCCGGCAGTCCCGCCGTGTCAAGCTGGGCTGTAATCTTCGCATCGTCAATCTCCTCTGGTTGTAACTCCCCAGCGGCCACTTGCTCTGCAAGCCTTGTGATGCCCCTTCGAAGCTCATCACGTCCCCCATAATTGATGGCAATCTGGAAGTGAAGCCCTGTATTATCTTTCGTTGCCTGCTCCAACGCGTCTATACTCGCCCGCAGATCCTCCGCCAGACCGGATTTATCGCCAATCACCCGCACGCACATATTGTTTTTCTGGGCACGCTTGATACTGTTTTTCATATAGTTTCTGAGCAGATTCATCAAGGTCGCCACCTCGCTGTCCGGCCTGTTCCAATTCTCTGTCGAAAATGCATACACTGTAAGGTAATTGATTCCCATATGATATGCATCCTCGCAGATCTGCTCCACTACCTTTGCTCCCTGTACATGACCAGCAGTCCGGGGAAGTCCCTTCGCTTTCGCCCAGCGCCCGTTTCCATCAAGAATGATCGCCACATGATTTGGTACGTTCATGATACCTCTCCTTTCCACGCACCTGCCCTTGTGCAATCGAGCAGGAAGAATGGTTACTGTTCACTTCGTTCCAGCAACAGGTAAAAATCCATGCAAAATTTGCTTCGCAAATGGATTTTTACTTGCAACCGCTACGTTTTCTCACAGACTTAGCAGTAAATGCTAAGTCCTGTCTGAACAGTAACACGAATGCTCTTCCCTCCTACTCGCCGCGCCGGGTGCCCGTGTGCATAAAAGAGGGGGCACACTACATCCCCTGTGCACGCCCCCTGCCTTTCATTTCTCATATTTTATTATACAGTAAGAACTTCCTTCGACTTCTCATCGATCGCCTTATCCACATCTTTGATGTACTTGTCTGTCAGCTTCTGTACTGCGTCCTCCAGATCCTTGATCTCATCCTCAGACACTTCCGTCTTTGCAAGTTTCTTGAAGGCATCATTGGCATCGCGCCTGATGTTGCGGACTGCTACCTTGCACTCCTCACCCTTCTTCTTGATATCCTTCACAAGCTCTTTTCTGCGCTCCTCAGTCAGTTCTGGGAACACTAGGCGGATCACTGAACCGTCATTATTCGGTGTAATACCGATATCTGATGCCAGAATCGCCTTCTCAACCGCCTTGATCAGACTCTTCTCCCACGGTGCGATCTGAATCATTCTCGCCTCTGGAACCGTAATATTTCCGACCTGCTGAATCGGTGTCAGCGTTCCATAGTAATCTACCTTGATCTTATCAAGCACGTGCGGATTCGCACGTCCTGCACGTATTGTCTGATAATCTGATAAGAGAAAATCAAGCGCTTTCTGCATTTTATCATCATATGTTTTTACCCTTGCGTCCATTTCCTATGTCCTCCTTGCTTTCCTTCTAAACTTCTCATCCAGCATCCTGCATGTTACAATTCGCACTCGCGCCAGTTCTTAACGATATATAAGTTATCTATAACTCCTGCATTCATCAAATCAGACAGTGATCACAGTGCCGTTTGATTTACCTCTGACGGTATTGATGATACTGTTTTCCCCGTTTAATCCAAAGATCGTCATCGGCATCCGATTCTCCATACAGAGCACTGCCGCCGCAAGATCCATCACCCCAAGCTGCCTGTCAACAACTTCCTTAATTGGAATCGTGTCATATTTTTTCGCATTCTTGTTGAGCTTGGGATCAGAATCGTAGACACCGTCCACCGCCCGCGCGGAGAGAATCATGTCCGCCTCAATCTCGATCGCTTTGAGCACCGTCCCCATATCTGTCGAGAAGTACGGATGGCCAATACCACCTGCAAAAAATACTACCTTGCCTGCCGCAAGTGCCGCCATCGCCTTATCCTTTGAAAAAAGCTCCGTAAACGCCGCGCACTGAAACGGCGTAAAGATCTCTGTCCCCATACCGACAAACCGGAAAATTTCAGATACATAGATACAGTTCATAACTGTGGCAAGCATACCGATCTGATCCGCTTTCGTGCGATCGATCGTCTCACTCGTCCT
The DNA here is from genome assembly GCA_002491195.1 of Lachnospiraceae bacterium UBA7179. Classification (GTDB taxonomy): domain Bacteria; phylum Bacillota; class Clostridia; order Lachnospirales; family Lachnospiraceae; genus COE1. The sequence goes on along the minus strand of DKVL01000012.1, from coordinate 63,939 downwards.
GCCCCGCCAGAAATTACCGCCGCCGATCACAATACCTACCTGCACACCGCTGTCCACGATCTCTTTGACCTGTTTCGCCACCGCTGTCACTGTAGGCTCGTCAAAACCCATTTTCTTATCCCCGGCAAGCGCCTCGCCGCTCAGCTTCAATAATATTCGTTTCATCCTACGCCGACTCCTATTCCTTCCTTATGCCTGTTTTCTGTTTTTCTTCACATCGTTAAAGAAAGCAGAAGGACTGACATCCGCATAGCACTGAGAACACATACCCTCGATCACGGCACCGTTGTTGATCTGTACGGACTTTGATTTAATATTCCCCATCACGATCGCCGATGTATCCAGGATGACTGGTCCATGCACATCAATATCGCCCTTCACAGCTCCGGCGATCACTGCACTCGTAGCAAAAATGTTGCCGATCACAACAGAACTCTGTCCGATCTTAACACTTCCCTTACTCTTCACCTCTCCATTGATCTGTGCAGATTCTGCATAAATCTCCGCCGCTGCAGAGTTTCCTGTAATACTTCCTGTCACATTCAACTTACCAAGAATCTCAATATTACCTGTAATGTTTCCAATCAGATCCATATTGCCGCTGCTCGTCACATCGCCTGTAATATTCATTCCGGCTGTGATCACTGCTGTATCCGTTGAAGCTGCATCACTTGCATCAAAATCAGCCTCCTGTGCCGCTGTAGGCGCTGCATCCATATATGCCGCTTCCTGTAAATTCTGTTCCATCTCGTTTAATAATTGTTCCATTTCTGCGTCTGCCTCACTTATATTATTTTCTTGCAGTGCAGGTGCTTCTGTCTCAACCACTGCACTTCTATTTTCCTCAGCGGCCTCTGTCATGGTTTCCGCCATAGCGGAAGCCGTATCGCCCACGACTGCTGCCTGCCCAAGTTCTGCTGAAAAATTTCCACCGACGTTACTCTCTACAGCCCCCGCTGCATGATCCATCGTGTTCATCATAGCTGCCTGTACAGGATGCTCCTGTAAGCCAGCCGGTTCCACTGGTGCGCCTCCCAGATTCGCAACTTCCTTTGCAAGCATTGCCTCAAGATCCGCAAAATCTGTGTCTGCCGCCTCACCAAACAGATCCTCGGAAGCCGTTGCCCCTTCCTCCTCAAGATTCAGGCCTGCTACCGCATCTTCAGCTTCCAGATCATTTACTGTCTGTGATAAATCCTGCTTTAAATCCTGAAAAAAACCCATAGTCAATTATCCTCCAATTTTCGTATATTTTATATTTGCAGCCAACATCTACAACCAGCACACCCCGGCTACTCATGCAAATGCTGCACGCTCACTGTATCCTCCGATATCGGCAATAATACCGTATTGTCAGACTCCAGTATCTTCTCTATAATTGCCGGCAATGCATCCACTGTCGAATCCTTACCCGCCGCATCATGGAAAAGAACCACTGCATTATTATACTGATCAATATTGTCAAGAACATTTTTTGTAATCTGAGCAGTACTGATTCTGCCTTTTGCCGCATCACCACTCGACACATTCCAGTCAAAGTACACCATGTTTTCCTTATTGAGGTAATCGATCAGATCCCACATATCGACATGACTGATCGTGTTGCTGCTGCCGCCGGGAAAGCGGACAATATTGCAGTCTTCACCCGTAAGCTCATACAGAAAATCATGAAGTTTTGCCAGATCCTCTTTATATGCATCCAACGATGCGTAAATCTCACTGTATTTATGGCTGTAAGAATGCATCGCCAGTGTATGCCCATCTTCCACAATCCGCCGATACTGATCAGCATAGCCTTCCTTACCAACTACAAAGAAAGTCGCCTTCACACCATACTGATCAAGAATGTCAAGTATCCTGTCTGTATTTGCGCTTGGTCCATCATCGAAAGTCAGATACACTCTCCTGATACCATCACTGTTTTCCTCCCTGCCGCTCGGCTTATGTGTATCCTCCATCGCTGCTGCCTCCACGATATCAGCCGCCTCTGCTGTATCCTGCACATAGCTGCCGTCAATATCAACTACATCCGCAAATGTAGACATTTCAGGAAGTGCGCTGTCCGCTGCCATATCCGCCGCATCTGCTGCAGCTTTGTCCTGAAGCACGATCATCTGCTGCTCCAGTCCGTTTACCTTTCTTCCGATATTCATCACCAATACCAATATAATAACACAATTTACAATTGTCATCAGCGTGAGTACTGGAACTACAATTTCGATGAATCTCCCTTTCTCTGCAGTTTTTGGAATTTTTACAGTCTTATCTTCTGTTTCCTCATTCTGATCTTCTAATTCCATATTACCCTTTCATAACACATCCGTAGCCGCTGATCTCATAGCTAAACCGATTATAACACACAATCACTACTTTAGAAAAGACATTTTAAAAAGTTTATTCAAACTTTATTCTTGGATTTTTTATTCCATCTGTTCATTATAATGTGCTCTTTCGCCGCCAATATACTTTGCCCTTGTTCTCGCGCACACAATATGAGCGCCTCCGATCGCCGGATGCTCTATCCTCACGGGAACCGCCACCGGCCTTAAATGCATTCCGATCAGCGTATCTCCGATATCAATCCCGGCATGTGCCTGTATAAACTCTACAGCCACCGGATGTTCCATATGTTTCCACGCTGCAGTTGCAAACGAACCGCCTGCTTTGGGCTGCGGAATCACATTAACCTCCTCGTACCCAAAATGCTCTGCATCCGCCGCCTCCATGATCAAAGCTCTGTTGAGATGCTCACAGCACTGTGCTGCAACCGACAGCCCCGCTCTCTGTAATTCCTCATACATCGCCACAAATACAGCCTCCCCGAGCTCTGCATTCGAATAGGAACCAATATGACGCTCCGCAATCTCACTCGTAGAGCACCCAATCACTACCAGATTTCCTTTCTTAAGCTTTGCCTGCTCAAGGAACTCAGCGACAACGCCCTTTGCATCGTTTATTACCTTTTCATAATCACTCATTATTTTACCCTTCTTTTTCATTTTCTTGCACTTCCCGCCATACCGCACAAACAATCCGTGAAACTTCGTTCACACTTCACACATAAACTTAACATAATCAATAATTTTTTTCAATCTTTTATCACACAATTGACAAATACCTGCAATATGGTTATGATTACATTAGTGTTCCTAATCAGGACAACTATTGTATCAGGAGGATTATACTATGCCTAAATTAAATGAAAATTATTTAAACCTTAAAGAAAGTTATCTTTTTTCAGAGATTGCACACCGTGTAAATACCTATACTGCAGCAAATCCTGACAAGAAAGTGATCCGCCTCGGTATCGGTGATGTGACGCTTCCCATCGGTTCTGAAATCATCGCGCAGCTCCATGAAGGCGTCGATGCACTCGCCAGTGCGGAAACCTTCAAGGGCTATGGTCCCGAACAAGGATACGATTTCCTGCGCAGCGCCATTGTGGATTACTACAGCAGAAATAACGTATCAATTGACATGGATGAGGTATTTGTATCTGATGGTGCCAAGAGTGATACCGGAAACATCACTGACCTTTTCGACAAAGAAAACGTCATCCTGATTCCCGATCCTGTATACCCTGTATACGTGGACACCAATATCATGAATGGACGAAACATCACCTACATTGATGCCAACGAAGAAAATCATTTTCTTCCCATGCCAGACCACAGCCTTCACGCTGATCTCGTATACATCTGCTCGCCAAACAATCCAACAGGAGCAGCCTACAACAAAGAGCAGCTAACAGAATGGGTGAACTATGCGCTTGAGAACGACGCTATTATTTTATATGACTCCGCGTATGAGTGTTTCATCACCGACGAAACGCTTCCCAGAAGTATCTATGCCATTGAAGGTTCCAAGAAATGTGCCATTGAATTCTGTTCATTATCCAAGACAGCCGGTTTCACAGGAACACGCTGCGGATACACGATTGTTCCAAAAGATTTAAAATTCTGCTCCTCCACGAACGTAGAAATGTCATTAAATGCAATGTGGAACCGCCGGCAGACAACAAAATTCAACGGTGTATCCTACATTGTACAAAAAGGCGCTGCCGCCGTATTCTCTGTCAAGGGAATGGCACAATGCAAAGAAAACATAACATATTACCAGCAAAACGCAAAGATCATCGCCAATGCCCTTTCCAGGAAGAGGATCTGCTATTTTGGCGGGATCAACTCACCCTATATATGGTTCAAATGTCCAAATGAAATGGATTCCTGGGATTTCTTTGATTATCTGCTGACCAACGCACAGGTCGTAGGAACACCTGGCGCAGGTTTTGGCAGGAATGGACAAAAATTTTTCCGTCTCACCTCATTTGGAAACCGGGAAAATACAATGGAAGCGATGGATCGGATTGAAAAATTATTCTAATAAAACCCCTCTGACACGATTCTTTGTCAGAGGGGTTCTATTTGGTACTATTACAGGTCTGTTCATTACGCTACTACTACATTTGCAGCCCTAAGCTTAGCACTGTTCTTTGGATCCTGCTCAATGTCAAAAGTAACCTTCTGTCCTTCTTCAAGAGTTTTGTATCCATCAGACATGATTGCAGAAAAATGTACAAACACATCTTCTCCTGTTCCTTCATTTGTAATGAATCCATATCCCTTTTGAGCATTAAACCACTTTACTGTTCCGTTGTTCATAGTTAGAACCTCCATTAAAAATATTTATGTACTCTACTTTCGCCTAAAAAAACTGACTTGTCTGCATCAAAAGGAATGATTTGCAGAACAAGTCAGCTCATAGTTCTAATTGAATACTCTTGAATTTTATCACTTTTACAGCATAAAGTCAATCAAATTATACCACATTTTTATATTTAACGCAGTAGATCCGATAGACCGAGTCGTAAATACGCTCCTTAGTGATCGTACCATCTGCGACTGCCTGCAGGACACCCTCGTAGGCCTCCTGATAATTCTCAGGAGCCAAAAGAATATCTGCACCTGCCTGTATCGCGGCTACCGCCGCCTCCGCAGAGCTGTATCTGCTTGTGATCGCACTGTCATTCAGATAATCCGTCATCACTACTCCGTGAAAACCCAATGTGTCCCTGAGCACATCGTTGATCACAATCGAAGACAGAGATGCTGGCGTATCATCTCCGGTGACACCGTTTGCCGAGACATGCGACACCATAATACAATCCACGCCATTCTGTATCGCCGCATCATAAACGATAAATTCACTGTTTCTCAATTCTTCCAGCGTCTTGGAACTGGCTAATGTGCCGGGAAACTTCTGCAAGACTGCACTCACATCGGCCTCCTGCATTGCCTGTACTGCTGCATTCACAAGCGGCGCTGCCACCGAAGCATCCGATCCAAATGTTCTTCCCTGAAGACCGGCATCTCCTTCCTCCGACACAACCTCCGCCACTGGCGCCAGATTCATGTCAACTCCATATGACGCAAGCCTGGACGCAATCGTTCCATACGCCTGTTTAACACTGTCAGAATCAGTAAGTTCTGACGCCTTTGCTGTCGCCTCTAACCCATAATCTGTTGCCCCACACTCTGCGCGCACAATTGTAAAAATAGGATATTTTGCATAACTCCTCGTCTTTGCGAGCATCTCTGTAAACTGCTCTGGCGTATTAAAGTTCTTTGGTTCATACACAAGTCCACCTACCGGATTCTCTGTGATCGCTGCTTTCGTACCATCACCTGCCTGAATAGCTGTTCCAACCCCAGTGATGGACTCAGGCGTCACAACAAACATCCCTGCAACCAGCTCCTCTGTTGTCATGCTGCCAAGCAGCGACTCAACCAACGAATGCAGCGGGTCATCCTCAACCTGCGACGTGTACCCTTCAACTGCATCTGCATTGCTGCCCGACGTTTCCTCAATGTATGGCTCACTGTCCTGCTCTGCGGCCGCACTCGACTCCGCCTCCTCGATCACCCGGTTGACCCTCTCATTATAGTTGTTCACATAATTGATAATGCCCTTTACGCCAAAAAAACCTACTGCCAGTACCAACAGAACGATTACGATCAGTGTCAGATAGGCAAAAAACTGATTCCTCAAACGTCTGCGTCTTCTCTCCCGTCTGCTTGTCTTTTCATCTTTCATACTCTAAATTAATGGATATTTATCCGTCAGTGACTGCACGATCGCCCTCGCGCCAGCAATTCCGTTTTCCTGTTCCTTGATCACCATGGCAATCGCCTCCGCGATCCGATCCATGTCATCCTCCTTCATACCACGGCTTGTCACAGCCGGTGTTCCTAATCGGATTCCGCTTGTGACAAACGGCGACTTGGGATCATTCGGAATCGTATTTTTATTACAGGTAATGTGCGCCTCGTCCATCAGCTTCTCGACTGCCTTGCCTGTAAGATCATAGGTTGTAAGGTCTACAAGCATCAGATGATTGTCTGTACCACCGGAAACAATCTTAATATCCCTGCCAAGCAATCCCTTGCAGAGTGCCTGCGCATTCCTGACGATCTGCTGCTGATAAACCTTAAACTCGTCGCCAAGCGCCTCCTGGAAGCAAACAGCCTTCGCCGCGATCACGTGCATGAGTGGTCCGCCCTGTATCCCTGGGAAAATCGCCTTGTTGAAATTATATTTTTCCGCCGCTTCTTTATTTGCAAGAATCAGTCCGCCGCGTGGTCCGCGCAACGTCTTATGTGTCGTCGTCGTCACAACGTCCGCATATGGCATTGGACTTGGATGAAGCCCTGCTGCTACAAGTCCGGCAATATGCGCCATATCGACCATGAGAACAGCGCCAACCTCATCACATACCTCCCGGAAACGCTTGAAATCAATCGTTCTGGCATATGCGCTCGCACCGGCAATGATCATCTTCGGCCTGCACTCCAACGCCAGCTCGCGCATCTTATCATAATCAAGGAAACCATTGTCATCTACGCCATACGGCACTACATGAAAATATTTTCCAGACATATTGACCGGTGAGCCATGTGTAAGATGTCCGCCATGATCCAGATTCATCCCCATAATCGTATCTCCTGGCTGCAATACAGCAAACTGCACAGCCATGTTTGCCTGAGCGCCGGAATGCGGCTGGACATTTGCATAATCACAGCCAAACAGCTCCTTTGCGCGCTCAATGGCCAGATTTTCCACAACGTCCACACACTCACAGCCACCGTAATACCGCTTTCCCGGATACCCTTCTGCATACTTGTTGGTCAATGGACTTCCCATCGCTGCCATAACCGCCTTACTAACCCAGTTCTCGGAAGCAATCAGCTCGATATGGCTGTTCTGCCGGTCCTGCTCTGCCACAATGGCATCTGCAATCTGGGGATCTACCTTTCTTACTTCATCAAGTGAATACATGAATCCTTCCTCCGTATCTACATTTTTTCATTTACAATCCGCTTTAGTATACCTGTTTTTCCACAATATTACAAGTATTAATTAATTGAAATGGAATATCCTCTGACAAAGCTTATATCCATCGACAGTGATCTTTCTGCCCAGTTTCCCTGGAAGATTCATGGCGTTTCCGAGAAGTCCCATCCGAAGGCGTGTCCATAGTACTTTGTCCTTCGTCTTGATATATTGCCAGAGCTCCTTTTTCTTCTCAAGATTTTCTTCCAATCCAGAACGGATCAGCAGTACCGAAGACACTGTTGTGATAATATCCAGATAATTGACCATATATTTGCGCACCTTGCCATTGGTCAGGATATGCTGCTTCTCCGCCACGTAATAATCCACCATCAGTTTATTCACCTTGATCTGCTGATCAATCCTTCCGATCATGACCTGCTCATTGACAGACTGATCTGCACGTCCGATAAAATAGCGGTAGAAATTTACATCCATATAGAACATCGTTTTGACATAGGGCAGCGGATGAAACACAAAAATATTATCCACATAAAATGTGTTCTCCGGAAGTTTTAATCCACAATCCCGCAGCAGATTTGTCCTGTAAATAACAGAATGCATCAAAATATACTGCCCCACCCTGAAATGGCGCACATCCTTCCATGTAAAGATCTCATCCTGCGGCAGCGCATGGTGATATTTCATAACCTTCTTGCGCTTCTCCCCCTCCTTCTCGTAGACAAAATTGCTGATCATCATGTCAACCGACTTTCCACTTTGCAGCAGTTCCTTGAGCTTATCCAAAATCTGTATATACGCACTCTGGCTCACCCAGTCATCGCTGTCCACCACTTTGAAATACAGCCCTCTGGCATGTTCGATCCCTGTATTGACAGCTGATCCATGACCGCCGTTTTCCTTGTTCACTACCTTGATAATTCCCGGAAAACGTTCCCGATACTCCTCCGCGATATCTGGTGTATGATCGCTTGAGCCATCATTGACAATGATAATCTCCACATCCTCACCACCCGGCAGCAGGGAATCAATGCATTTACGCATGTATGCTGCCGAATTGTAGCAAGGAATCGCTATTGATAATAATTTCATAATTCATACTCCTATCTTATTATGGTCTGAGCCGGTTACACTCAAAGCGCTCCATTGTCAGGAGACAGTTTTTGATCTCATTGTAGCGGGCTTCAATATCCCCCTCTTTCACCTCTGTATCAAGACTCACAGCCATCGTATCAATCATAGCATCTGTTATTCTTGGATGCAGCGAGCTTAGAATCTGTAATTTCTTTTCATAAGAATCTGCGTCCAGAAAATCCACCAATCCTGCATCAAGTACAAATTCGTCTGTATTCCGGGACTCCGGGGCCGGCTCTTGTTTGTGCTGGACTGGATCCGAAGCCCTTCCTGGCGCTGCTGCCATTGTTGTCTCCTGTGATCTCTTTGGGATATCTTCTTCCCCAAATTCCATTTTTTCAAAACGGTAAACTTGTTTTTCATTCGGATATTTTCTGGTATCGATCCTGCTCATAAACAATTCAAGCGGACGCACATAAACCTCAAACGGCTCATACATCTGCTGATAAACCACCATCTTCCCGCCATCTTCTGAGTGACGCGCCAGCGTGATGATCTGATATATATTTCCTTTGAAATGTCTGTAGATTTCCTGTGGTCTTGGATTTGGTCTCATACCTTGGTCACACCTTCCTTCTGATTTTCCTAAAACCTTTTCAACTTATTCTGTGCTGTTTTTGTCCTATTATTAAAAAAGCTTTGTTTTCATGTTTTCCGCATCCTGCGCAAACTGGAGTGCCATCTCCCTGTCAATCTTGTATTCATTGTATAACTGACAGAGCGCATCATCCATCGTCATCATTCCCATTTTCCTGTTCGTTTGCATAACGCTTGTTATCTGATGGGTTTTCCCCTCGCGGATCAAATTTCTGACTGCCGAGTTTGAATGAAGGACCTCAAATGCTGCAACACGCCCTTTACCTCCGATCATCGGCACCAGCTGCTGCGATATGACTGCCTCAAGCACATTCGCCAGCTGCACGCGTATCTGTTGCTGCTGATGCGGCGGAAATACATCAATCACGCGGTCGACTGTGCTCGCCGCGCCGATCGTATGCAGGGTGGAGAGCACCAGATGTCCTGTCTCCGCAGCTGTGATCGCCACGCTGATCGTCTCAAAATCACGCATCTCCCCCACAAGAATTACATCCGGATCCTCACGAAGCGCCGCACGCAGGGCATTAGCATAGGACATTGAATCCAGTCCGATCTCTCGCTGGTTCACGATCGCCTGCTTATGCTGATGCAGGTACTCGATTGGGTCCTCCAGCGTAATGACATGTGCTTCCCGATTGTTATTGATCTTGTCGATGATGGCTGCCAGCGTTGTCGACTTGCCGCTTCCTGTTGGTCCTGTTACAAGGATCAGTCCTCTCTTTTTCTGATACAGATCGATGACAGAGCCAGGCACACCCAATACTTCCGGCGAAGGCACAACAGTATCCACCAGTCGGAACGCCATGGCCGCCGAACCGCGCTGTTTGTATACATTAACACGGTAGCGCCCCTCTCCCGCTATGGCAAACGACATATCTACTTCACCTTTCTCCTCGAAGCGCTGTCTCTGAACATCGTTCATAACCGAGTTCGCAATTTCAAGGGTATCCGTTGGCAGCAGCCGCTCGCCTTCCATCGTAATCAGCTTGCCGTTAACGCGCATCTTGGGCGGTATTCCTACCGTAATATGCACATCTGAAGCTCCTGCTCTCTTTGCCGCTGCCAATATTTCTTCAACTGTCTGTGCCATATCTTGTTGACCTTCCTTTCTTCGTTTGCCGACTGTTTGAGACAAACAGTCTACTGTAACATTTCCAAACTTTTGCAGTCGCATTTTCACTATTATACTAATAATATCACTCTATTTTCTGTTTATCAATTAAATATAAGGAATATTTTCGTTATTTTGGGTTTTGTGTATAAAAAAGATTTTTTTGTTATAAATTCTACTTTTATAACAATAGTGTGTTACTGTTTCTTTTCCCCTTGCCATTGCGTTTTTCATATTATATGATTAATTATAGTTAATGGACATGATCAAACACCAAGGAACTGTTAAATAAAGAAGGAGACGCATGCAGATATGAAGGAGCGTTTTGAATTTGAAGGCACTTCTACCGGTGAATACCGCGAAGGACTCTATGTGATGTACTGTGGCAAAGAATACCCTGCTGTGTATTTAGGAGTGGGACGTTTTGTACTCTATTCAGATATTGCAGATGAAAATTTTACGTTTCCAACACAGGACGGAAGGTATCTGTTGCAGACAGATCTGCGCGATGAAAATCTCACGCGCGCTTGTGACATACGCATGATTGGTATCGTGCAAAACTGTTATGAGAGTGTGACGATACGTAACATTCTCAAGGAAGGCGTCATTGTCTCTACCTGCAATGCGCGGCTGGGTTTCGAACTCGGATTAAGGCCAATGAAAGAACTTGGTTTTACAGGACTTGTAGACAGAACAGTGCTGATCGGTATCTATGAGGAGCGAGATTATCTGTGGAATCCAACACTTGGTATCTGCAGTACACTCTGTCAGGTGACCGGCACGAAAGACAAGGATTCCTGGTTTATAGAAAATGATCGTATTACCCAGCTTTATGTTGTGGAATCCAATATCGAGTAGGGGACTGCCTTATCCCCTGCTCGTCGCGCCCCCATGCGCCGCCTTAACGTTTTTCCTCTGCATGGGGTGCAAAGCAAAAGGGAGCAGGCTTTTGCCTGCTCTCCTTTATTTTGTTAAAAGCATCATGATCTTATTGCTTCTGCTGATAAACTTTGTCATGGCATCTGGCTGCAGCGGTGACTGCTGGATCAACGCCAGGTCATAAAGCTGCTCACAGATCAGCTCCACGTTCTCACCCTCCTTGTGATCAAGCACATATGACACAAGCTGATTGTTTGCATTGAGGATCAGCGTCTCGCCTTCTCTGCCCATCGCTCCCATATCCATACCAGGCATCGCATACATCTTCATCATATCCTGCATTCTGCGCGATTCCTCTGAGACGGTGATCATCGAAGCGATGTCCTCATTCTTAAGTTTCTCCACTTTGACAGTAATATTTTCATTCTTCACAGCCTTCTTAAAGACTTCTGTGATCTCCTCACTCTTCTTGGTGAGTTCTTCTTCCTCCTCTTTGGAGTTCTCTGTCTTGAAGGTATCTGTCAGGTCCGCATCAATGCGCGCAAACTTGATTCCCTCATTTTTCGCTTCCAGCTGGGACACGAACGGCTGATCGATCTTATCAGGAAGCACAACTGCATCCATATTCGCTTTCTTGAACATATTCACATACTGGCTCTGCTGTACAAGATCTGTCACGTAGTAAATAATCTTCTCTTTTACTTCCTTATCCTCAGCATCTTCCGCTGTATCACTGTCTTTGTCTACAACTTCGGCCTCTACCTTCTCACCTGTCTCGGCATCTGTTGCAGACGCAGCATTTTCATCATCCTTTTCATCCTTGTTTTCCACTTCGTCCGGATCAATCTTCTTCACCTCAAGACATTCCGGAAGTGTCAGATATTTGCCGTCAAGATTCTTGAACAGGATATAGTCTGTCATCTTCTCGCAGAACTTGTCGTCCTTCAGGCAGCCAAACTTGATGAACGGACTGATATCATCCCAGTACTTCTCATAGTTTTCCTTGTCCGTCTTGCACATACCAGAGAGCTTGTCTGCAACCTTCTTGGTGATGTACTCACTGATCTTCGCCACGAAACCATCATTCTGCAGTGCGCTTCTTGACACATTCAACGGCAGGTCCGGACAATCGATCACACCTTTGAGCAGCAGCAGAAACTCCGGGATGACCTCTTTGATATTGTCTGCGATAAATACCTGATTATTGTATAACTTGATCGTTCCCTCAATGGACTCATACTCCATATTGATCTTCGGGAAATAGAGAATGCCCTTCATGTTGAACGGATAATCCATATTTAAGTGGATCCAGAAGAGCGGCTCCTTGTAATCAGCAAATACTTTGCGGTAAAAATCAATATACTCTTCCTTCGTGCACTCATTTGGATGTTTTGACCACAGAGGGTGTGTATCATTCAGAGGCACAGGACGTTTCCTGATCTTTAACTTTGGCACCTTTTCTTTGGTTGGCTCTGCACCGTCCTCGCCGGGGATCTCTTTCTCCTCCTCAAAAGACTCTACCACCACATCGTCCTCTCTCTTATCGTCGGGATCGATGGTCTCAAACTCCTCCGGCGCATTTGCTTTCTCCAGATAGATCTCATATGGCATGAAAGAACAGTATTTCTTGATCACTTCTCTCGCCTTGTACTCATTGCAGAACTCCAGGCAGTCTTCATTGAGAAACAGCGTAATCTCCGTACCAACCGCCGATCTGTCCCCGTCTTTCATGGAAAACTCTGTACCGCCGTCGCACTCCCAGTGTACTGGCACTGCATCTTTCTGGTAAGAAAGCGTATCGATATGAACCTCATCCGCTACCATGAACGCGGAATAAAAACCAAGTCCAAAATGACCGATAATCTGATCGTCATTTGCCTTATCCTTGTACTTCTCAATAAAGTCTGTTGCTCCGGAAAAGGCAATCTGGTTGATATACTCCTCGACTTCCGCCGCTGTCATACCAAGTCCGGTATCGATGAATTTGATCGTCTTCTCCTCCGGATTGACAATGATATGAATATCTTTTTTGACATCAGCAGGATACTCATACTCTCCCATCATTTCGAGCTTCTTTAACTTCGTGATGGCGTCACAACCGTTTGAGATCAGCTCCCTGTAAAAAATATCATGGTCTGAATACAACCACTTCTTAATAATTGGAAAAATATTATCGCTGTTGATTGACAAGCTTCCGCGCTTCTCTGCCATAAAAAATCACATTCCTTTCTCATATTTGTTATTGTTGTTCATGTACACACAGAAACTGTAGGACGAAAATCATTTCATCCCGCTGATAGATAGTTTAATCCCCTGAAATATAAAAGTCAAGAGAAAATTAGCACTCAATTCACTTGAGTGCTAATAATTAATATTCTGTTTATACTTTCTTTATTTTTTAACTGCTCTGGACTGAAACACAAGCCATTCAGATCAAAAATTAACTACACAACCCTGTCAATCAGGGGAACTTTCCCCTGACAGGGTGCCATCCATCACAGAATGATATATTTCGAAAAAGCTGCTGGTCGTCACTTTTGCATCATCGATGAAGCCCACTGTCTTCCACAATTCTTCGTTCAAACTTCTGGTAAGCCCCTCCACAAATCCTGTGTACTCCTCATTAAAAACCTCTTTTCTGCGCTGCTCTACGATCTTTACCTTGTTCCGGTCCGTCTCATCCCGGTCGAACGTACTGATGCACTTGATGATATGATAACCATGCTCTGTCTCCACGATATCGCTGATCTCACCTGTTCCGAGATTGAAGGCAGCCTCCTCAAAAGCAGGCTCCATCGTTCCTTTTCCAAAAGAGTAGGAAGAATTACTGTCCTCATTGTACTCAGCGATCAGACCTGCAAAATCTTCCCCGTCCTGCGCCCTTCGAAGCGCTTCACGCGCTTTCTGGTATGCTTCTTTCCTGGCCTGGTCAGAATAAGCTATATGTTCTCCATCTTCATTCAGGGAGTATGTCTTGATCAGAATATGCTGTACCGTAATTGTCCTCGCTTCATCGTCGCTGATCTCGGGATTGATGTCCGCGATCAGATACGCATATACCTTTCCTGCCAGTGCGTACTCCTCATACATTGTGCACAGGAGTTTTTCATCCACTGCCAGAAGCTCCCGCTCCCTGTCATTCAGGGAAGCATAATACTGCCCCGCAGCTTTCGCGGCATTTCCAGCCTCCTCATCAGAAAGACTGATCTCATATTCCCCAGCCAGCAGATTCATCGCCTTGATACGGGCAATCCTTGCAAGCACAGTATCTTTCAAACTCTCTTCCAGCGTCTCACCCTCATAAGAGGTCTGCCAGATCTGGCTCCCAAGCGCCTGCTCGTATTGATTTTTTGTATTTGTCAGATAGACCATCACTTCCGGCAGCCTGCATGAAATCTTGTCTATTCGAAATACCTCATCCTTGTCAAATCCCGTGGTCAGCACAATCTTTGTATTCCCATATTCGTTTAATTTAATCTTGCAGCCTGTTGCCATAAAAACGACGGCCAGCAGAACCGCTGACATTTTCACACTGTAGTTCTTTTGAAAAAAACGCATACCTGCCTCCATGAACTTTTTACTATAATGTAACAGTTTTTTTCATCCGCCGCAATAAGATTTCTAAAAACATCCAAACATATTTTGTCCCATGTAACATATATTTAAGGGTAGCACACCAAGTTCCTAAGATGTCCAAACTGCTAGATTTTTTAAAGAATTGACTATATTGTTTGTACAAAAAAATCAAATAATTATATGGCATTATTCGATTATTTTTGCTATAATAGTGTTTGCAGCTACATAATGCGCATTCACTGTAGATACCTGCGCCACAGCAGGTATCTTACACTTTATATAGATTTTTTATATCATGATTAATGGGGGAATATCATGGTTTTCAGCAGCCTTTTATTTATTTTTGTTTTTTTACCGGTCTTTTTGATTTTGTATTATATATTTCCCGCCAGGAGCCGGAATCTGCTTCTTTTTCTGGGAAGTCTGGTCTTCTACAGCTTTGGCGAGCCCTCCTACCTTTTTCTGATCCTCTGTTCCATTACCGTCAATTTTTTCATTGGAAGAGGCATGGAACGGTTTGAGGGCAGGGATTTTGAGCGGAAATTATTGTTGATTCTGTCACTGCTCTACAATTTCGGTTTTTTATTGTTTTTTAAATATACCAATTTTTTTATAGAAAATATCAATGCCGCTTTGAGGCTTGTGCATATTCCATGGCGGTTTTACACCCTGAACATTACACTGCCTCTGGGAATCAGCTTCTATACCTTCCAGATCGCTTCCTATGTGATTGACGTATATCTAGGAAAAACAAAGGCTGACCGGTCCTTTATCAATCTCGGCGCATACTTATGTATGTTTCCCCAGTTGATCGCGGGGCCGATTGTTGTCTATTCTAATATCCGCGATGCATTGAAGGAACGAACGATCTCGATCTATGGCTTTGACAACGGCCTGAAAACTTTTATCCTCGGACTGGGATATAAGGTTATTATTGCAAACCGCATTGGTACTTTGTGGAATGAAGTCTGTACCATCGGTTACGAAAGTATCTCCACGCCGCTTGCGTGGCTTGGTGCCTTCGCCTACTCCATGCAGCTTTATTTTGACTTCTGCGGATATTCCCTGATGGCTGTCGGACTTGGGGAAATGCTTGGCTTTGATATGCCTGCAAACTTTCGTCATCCCTATATGGCACGCAGTGTCACGGATTTCTGGCGCAGATGGCATATCACGCTCGGTGCATGGTTCCGGGAATATGTATATATCCCGCTCGGCGGCAACCGCAGGGGAAAGGCGCGGACCGTATTCAATCTGCTGGTTGTCTGGCTTCTCACTGGCTTCTGGCACGGCGCTGCATGGAACTTTATCCTGTGGGGACTTTTCATCTTTGTGCTGCAGATCATAGAGAAAAATATAACATTAAAATGGCTCAACGCTGACAATATCTTTGCGAAAATCTTATCACATACCTATATGATTTTTTATATCCTTGTCAGCTGGACTATTTTTGCAATCAGCGATTTTCAGGAACTTGGTGTCTATCTGAACCGCTTGTTTCCTTTTCTGATTTTGAACACAGAAAAGGCAGGGAATATTTTTGACCTCTCAGACTTTGTAAGACTTGCAGCTGATTACGCGCCGCTGCTCATTGCATGTGTGATTTTTGCTACGAATTACCCAGAAAAGCTTTTCTCCAAAATTCGCAATCACTTTTTTGGTATTGTTGTGGCATTTATTCTTTTCTGGTGGTCTGTGTATTATTTATCCATTGGACTAAATAATCCGTTCCTGTATTTCAGATATTGAGACAACTTCTTTTTAGAAAGTTAGAAAGGCTTATTTACGATATGAGAGAAATCAATAGAAAAAAGTATTATTCATTGCTTATTTTGCTTGTAGTATCGACAGTTCTGTTCAGTGTTCTCGGATGCTATTGGAATATCCGGTACTATCACACTGAAAACTTATATACCATATCAACCCCCCCTCTTGCAACCGCTATGCGGGGAATCCACGACAAACTATACATGACAGACCTCTTTAGTTTTCATTCCGGTTACGCTGTCGATAACCTCAGTGTCATGTCAAGCGACCTGCCAGCCGAGCTTTCCGAATATCCGACAGAAACATCAGAAGAGGCAACGCAGCCGGCATTTTCCGGCGTTCTCTCTGGGCTGTCCACTGCTGAACAGGCTGTGGCCCTGCAGGAAGAACCCGAAGTTTATGAGTTTACGACGGCGACCGATGATTATTTTGCCGATGCCTGCTTTATCGGCGACTCCCGCACCGTTGGAATCAGCCAGTATGCCGGAATTGAGAATGCAACTTTCCTGTGCAAGACATCACTCTCAATCTACGACTATGAAAAACCTAAAATCACCTATGAGGATGCCAAAACCTCTATTCATGATGTGCTCGCTGAAAAACAGTTTGGCAAAATCTATCTGATGGTTGGCATCAATGAATGTGGCACCGGAACACCGGAAAGTTTTTATGAGCGTTATCGCGATGTGGTGATGGATATCCGAAGACTTCAGCCAGAGGCCTTGATCTTTATCCAGGGAAATCTGTTTGTAACCCAGAAAAAATCAAACGACGGCGACAGCATCACCAACGAAAACATCGCTGCACGAAACGACTTAATCGCAACGCTTGCAAACCAGAAGGATATCTTTTATATAGATATCAACGAGAGCAGTCTGTGTGAAGACGGAGCTCTTGTATCGGATTATACATGGGATCAGGTACATGTCAAGGCACAATACTATCCGATCTGGAAAGATTTCCTGCTTCAGCACGCAATCATAACGAATCCAACAACGACAGCAGAAACATAATAAAAAACATAACAGAAGACATAAACAGGAGGCGCATCTGCCTCCTGTTTATGTCTTCTATATTATATGTGATAGGATTCTTTTGTAACTGCCACAAGTTCAGTCTCTGTACTGTCCAGGTCGATCAGGATCGTATCTCCCACTTTCACCTGATCTGCGAGTATCAATTTGGCTGCCAGTGTCTCGACATACTTTTGAATATATCGTTTGAGCGGTCTCGCGCCATATACTGGATCATACCCATTCTCGACAATGAAATGCTGTGCGCGGTCAGACAGCTCGATCTGCAGTTCCTTATCAACAAGCCGCCTGTTGATATCATCCAATATCAGACTGATGATACCGCCAATATGATCCTTTGTGAGCGGTTTGAATAAAATAGTCTCATCTAACCGGTTCAAAAACTCCGGTCTGAAATGCGCTCTAAGTTCTCCCATGACCAGATCCTGCGCCGACTGCTCGATCTCACCCTTGCTGTCAATACCATCGAGCAGATACTGCGCACCGATATTGGATGTCATGATCAAGATCGTATTCTTGAAATCCACTGTCCTGCCCTGTGAATCTGTAATCCGTCCATCATCCAACACCTGCAGCAAAATATTGAATACGTCCGGATGTGCCTTTTCGACCTCATCAAACAGTACAACGCTGTACGGTTTCCTGCGCACTGCCTCTGTCAGCTGTCCTCCCTCGTCATAGCCCACATATCCCGGAGGCGCTCCGATCAGCCTTGACACAGAATGTTTCTCCATATACTCACTCATATCAATCCGCACCATATTGGACTCATCGTCAAAGAGCGATGCTGCAAGCGCCTTGGCGAGCTCTGTCTTGCCAACGCCGGTCGGTCCTAAGAACAGGAACGATCCAATCGGCTTATCGGGATCCTTGATTCCGGCCTTCGAGCGGATGATCGCTTCTGTCACCTTCGTGACACCCTCGTCCTGCCCAATCACACGCTTATGGAGCTCCTCGTCCAGATGCAAAGTCTTGTTCCGCTCACTCTCATTGAGTTTTGCCACCGGGATTCCTGTCCATCGCGATATGATCTTTGCAATCTCATCATCCGAGACACTCTCATGCACCAGGGACATCTCCCTGGCATTGACCGTCTCTTCCTCCATTTCCAATTGTTTTCTAAGTTCTGGGAGTTTTCCATAACTTAGTTCTGCTGCTTTCTCGAGATTTCCTTCCCGCTGCGCGATCTGGATCTGATTGTTCATCTCCTCGATATCCTCACGCAGCTTTGACAACCGCTCCACACAGGCCTTCTCATTGTCCCACTGCGCCTTGCGGTTATCGAATTCCGCCTTCTGCTCGGCAAGTTCCGCCTGCAGTGCCGTCAGCCTCTCTGCGCTTAGCCGGTCTTCCTCCTTTTTCAGTGCTGCCACCTCAATCTCCATCTGCATGATCTTCCTCTGCAGTTCATCGAGTTCCGCAGGCAGTGAATCAAGCTCTGTCTTGATCATGGCACATGCCTCATCCACAAGGTCGATCGCCTTATCTGGCAGAAACCGGTCTGTAATATAACGGTTGGAGAGCACCGCCGCACTCACAAGGGCATTGTCCATGATCTTGACACCATGGAACACCTCATAGCGCTCTTTCAAACCGCGCAAAATACTGATTGTATCCTCTACTGTCGGTTCTGACACCATAACTGGCTGGAAACGGCGCTCCAATGCCGGATCTTTCTCAATATACTGCCTGTACTCATCCAGGGTTGTAGCACCAATACAGTGTAGTTCCCCCCTTGCAAGCATGGGCTTTAACATATTTCCGGCATCCATCGCTCCCTCTGTCTTGCCAGCGCCTACAATGGTATGCAGTTCATCGATAAAGAGAATAATCTGCCCGTCGCTGTTCTTGACATCCTCAAGCACCGCCTTCAGACGTTCCTCAAACTCTCCTCTGTATTTTGCACCGGCAACCAGTGCACCCATATCCAGTGAAAAAATCTTTTTGTCCTTCAACCCCTGCGGTACATCTCCGCGCACGATCCGCTGTGCAAGCCCCTCGACAACAGCAGTCTTGCCGACGCCGGGTTCCCCGATGAGCACCGGATTGTTCTTCGTCTTTCTCGACAGGATCCGGATAATATTGCGGATCTCATTGTCCCTGCCAATCACAGGATCCAGTTTCTGGTTTCTCGCCTTCTCCACGAGGTCCTGACCGTATTTTTCCAACGTATCATAAGTTGCCTCCGGGTTGTCGCTTGTCACCCGCTGATTACCTCTCACCTCTGAGAGCGCCTTCAGGAAACGTTCTCTCGTGATACCATACTCCCGAAAGATCTCTTTGATTTCTTTGTTCGGGTTCTGGATCATAGAAAGAAAGAGATGCTCTACAGAGACATACTCGTCACCCATACGCTTTGCTTCATCCTCAGCGCTGATCAGCACTTTGTTGAGATACTGCCCCACATACGGCTGTCCGCCCTGCACTTTGACACGCTTCTCCAGCGCCTTCTTTGCCCTATCGAGAAAATAGTCCTTATTGATCTCCATCTTCTCAACGAGTTTCAAGATCAGGCTGTCTTCAATCGTCAGAAGCGCATAGAGCAGATGCTCCTGCTCCAGCTCCTGATTTCCGTACTCCATTGCCAGTTTTTCACACTGATTGACTGCTTCGATCGACTTTTGTGTAAATTTTTGTATATTCATAATGATCCTCCTCTCATATCATTTCTGATCCTATTTTCCTTTTGTTTTATCTGTTCTATATCTACTATAACACCATTTTTTATTTTGTCAATTTAGTTTATACTTTTATAACTTTTTTTATTGCTGTTTTAGGAATTTCATGGCAATTTCACATTTTTTAAATCAATTCGATAAATTTTCATTTTTATTCTACCGATATTATAAAATATGTGATACAATAAGTATAGTATTTATTGCGAAAGATGGTGTTATGATAATGGATCCAGCCACAGCTTATTTTTTAAAAAAATACTATCCGCGCGTTATCAAATGGTGGTTAGTGGAATATAATCCTGAGACTGTCAGAATCTGGCCTTCCCAAGCAGAAAAGGACGAAGCGCTTCGGCTCGAGGCAATCGAAGCAGAAAAACAAGCCCAGCAGCTTGCCCTGGAGGATTCTATGTCTGACCAGCAAGACGACAATCCTGACGACTCCGCATACAATGCGGCCACCGGTTCCTACTCAGGATTATATGGACAAAAGCCTGTCGACGAGGACACGCAGGCTGCACTTGATGCGATTCTAAATGCCTCAAGCAACCAGAGTTCGATAGACTCGCTCCTTGCAGGCGCTTCCGATAACAGTGTTACTCTTCCGCCCGAACAGGACGAAATTATCCGCGAAGCCAATGAGATCTATGAGCGGCTTCTACGCGAGGCTGCTGAGGATGAAGCACGCAAGCAGGCTGAAATCGATGAAATGCGCAAACAGGCTGATTTAAAATTTGCACAGGCAGTCGGGTAGATAAAAATTGAGTGCCGACATACCAAAACAGTATGTCGGCACTCAATTTTTTAACTGCACTTATTTTTGATTTCTTCCCACTGCTTATCAATTTCCTCCTGAAACTTTCCGATCAGCTCCTCATTCTCTTTCTTGAATAAATGTTTAAAACGTCTCTGCGGTCTCAAAAAATCCTCGATCGGCAGTTTGTTCTTCGGTTCATAGTTCAGGATCCATCTGCCCTCGATCACCTCAAACATCGGCCAGTAACAGGTGTCAACTGCCAATTTACAGATATTCATCATCTCGCTCGGCTCATATCCCCATCCCCTTGGACAAGGCGACATCACATTCAGGAACGCCGGGCCTGGCGTATAGATCGCTTTCTGTGCCTTTGTATACAAATCTTTGAAATTCGATGTAAACGTACTCTGTCCCACATACGGAATATGATGCTCCGCCATGATTGCCGCGAGATCTTTTCTGACCTGGACTTTGCCGGCGGATACCTTTCCGGCAGGTGTCGTCGTCGTGTCCGCATACTGCGGTGTCGCCGACGAGCGCTGAGTTCCTGTGTTCATATAGGCGCCATTGTCATAGCACACATACACCATGTCATGTCCGCGCTCCATAGCGCCTGACAGTGATTGAAACCCAATATCATAGGTGCCGCCATCGCCGCCGAACGTGATAAATTTATAATTCTCCTTGATTTTGCCTTTTTTCCTGAGCACATGATACGCTGTCTCCACACCGGAAAGCGTAGCACCTGCATTCTCAAATGCATTGTGGATATAGCTGTCCTCGTAAGCTGTATAGGGATACATGAAGGAAGACACCTCGAGACAGCCTGTAGCGTTGCCAATCACTGCCTTATCGCCCTCCTCAAGCGCCCGAAGTACTGTACGCACCGTAATCGTACCGCCGCAGCCAGCACACATCCGATGTCCCGGAGCAAGACGTTCCGGTTTGCTCATAACCTCTTTGAAATTGTATGTTGTCTTTTCCATGTTCTCCTAGACCTCCTCCGACTGCGTGCTGCGCAAGCCTATGTACTCATATAGATCTGTCACGATATGTGTCCGAGCCAGCGTTTCCAGCTTGTCATAGACAGCCTTAAAATCGGACACTGTGATATCTCTGCCGCCAAGACCATAAAAATAATTCACCACATCCGCAGTGCAGTGCGCCTGATACATCGCCGCGCGCACCTCCGCGCCAAGGGGACCGCTTGTAGCTGCAAACATTTCGCTCCTGTCCAGGATTGCTACTGCTTTTACTTTCGCGAGTGCATGCGCGATTTCCGCCTCCGGAAACGGTCTAAATACCCTGATCTTGATGAGTCCTACCTTTTTACCAGTTGCATTCCTGATCTCATCGACTGCCGCTTTACAGGTACCTGCAGCAGAGCCGATGATCACAACTGCATATTCGGCGTCCTCCATCTGGTATTCCTCAAAGAAACGGTACCTGCGCCCTGTCATTTTCTCGAATCTGTCAGCAACCTCCAGGATTACCTCGCGCGCGTTGATCATCGCCTGCCGTTGTGCGCGCTTTGTTTCCATATAGTAGTTTGAAACTGCATAAGGTCCCAGCGCCATTGTCTCCGCTGCATTCAGAAGATAATGCTCTGGTTCGTACCCGCCAACGAAACGCTTTACCTTGTCATCCTCAACCAACAGGATATTCTCCACGCCATGGCTTGTGATAAACCCGTCCTGACACACCATGACCGGTAGATGAACCCGTTTGTCCTCCGCGATTGGAAACGCCTGTATATAATTGTCGTACACTTCCTGGTTGGACTCTGCATAGATCTGTATCCATCCAGAATCCCTTGCCCCCATGCTGTCCGAGTGATCCGCATTGATATTGATCGGTCCTGACAGCGCTCTGTTAACCAGCGCAAGCACGATCGGCAGTCTGTTGGAAGCCGCTACATAGAGTTCCTCCCACATCAATGCCATACCGCATGAAGAAGTCGCCGTCACAGCCCTTGCGCCCGCCGCCGATGCGCCAACCGTCGCACTCATGGCACTGTGTTCACTCTCAACGGGAATGAACTCTGTGTCAATCTCACCGTTTGCGATATAATTTGCCACATACTGTGGAATCTCTGTGGACGGTGTGATCGGGAAAGCCGGCATCACATCCGGATTAATCTGTTTGATCGCATAAGCCACCGCCTCATTTCCTGATAAACGTTCTCTGATTGCCATTTATTTCCCCTCCCTCATACTGATCGCACCAAACGGACAAACCTTGGCACAGATGCCACAGCCTTTACAATGATCATAGTCAAAATCCGCTCTCTTACCTGCTGTCACTGGAATCGATGAATCCGGACACACTGGCGTGCACAGAAGACACTGCTTACACTTTTCCTGGCTCCACACAGGCGTCGCTGTCCTCCACTCACCTGTACAGAAATCCTTGGAAGTAGCCGCCTCAAAGATTTTATTGCCCTCCGTGATATCCTGCCAGGGGCTCTGTTCATTAATTCTATCATATATTTTCTCACTTGCCATATTCAATCTCTCCTAACTAGAAAAACTTCCCATCATGCCTCTATCAGCGGCACAACCAACCTGTGAAGAACGCTGCCCTTTGCGTTCTTCGGTGTGAAACTTAGATTTTCTTAGCGGGTGTCTTTTGCCCGCTTAGAAAATCTTTTCACACTGTCGCCTCAAACGCCATTTCTAATGCCATCATATTTCCGTCGATCACCTCTGGCTTCTTTGCAAATTTGTGTTGAAAAGATGCCCGCATCTCCGTCAGGAACTCATCACGCTCCATAACATTTGATACAGCCACTGTAGCGGCAAGCATCGGTGAGTTCGGGTAGTTTTTGCCGAGTGCCTTTATCGAGATCTCTTTTGCATCAACCATATAAACCGCTCCCTGATATCCATGCAGATGTTCCTCAATCTCCTCCTTGCTGCGCGTAGAGTTGATAATGACTGCCCCGTCAGGGTTCAATCCCTTCGTCACATCAATGCTGTCTAACAAGCTCTCATCCACCACCACAACATAGTCAGGCTCATAGATATTAGAGTGCACGGTGATCGGTTTGCTGCTGATGCGGTTATATGCCGTAATCGGCGCCCCCATACGCTCTGGTCCGTACTCCGGAAATCCCTGCACATATTTCCCTGTCTTGAATGCCACGTCCGCCAGCAGCAGCGCTGCCGTCTTTGCGCCCTGGCCACCGCGTCCATGCCATCTGATCTCTATTGTATCTTTCATTGTCTTATCAATTCCTTTCTATTCTTTTCTCCTATGATAACAGTACTCTACAGAACCAATATCAGCCTTGATCAGCCTTTACCAACCGCCCTCCATCACTTCCGTGTGAACTTCTCAACACTCTGATGGAATCAGATATATGTTCAAAAATATGTGCATAAGCTGTCCGCCTGCTCTCCATACACTGAATCGTGACAACAAGCTCTCTCTCCATATAACTTCCCAACAAAAAGATGTTGTAAAAACAATAACCTGTCACATGCGATAAATACTGGATCTCCCCATATGCCCTCTTATTGATCATACGCGTAGAAATCTTCTCACACGCAAAACAGTTGATCTCTTTGTAAAAACGCTTATAATATTCATTTAACCTGTTGTCCAGATTTTGTTCTGTCAGATCCTCCCCGCCTCTTGCCACATTGATCACTGTCTTTTTATCCTTGGATAACCAGCTATGCTGCGATGGCACAAAGGAATTTGCAGGTTCGATCTCCGAGGGAATCCGGATCTCGATCCCCTCATCAAAAAGACGATATTGCTCATAAAATAACATTATTTCTGTTTTCTCCAACACATAAGGAAACGCTGTCACAGCGGTGACAGCGTTTTAACGAATTACTCTTCAACACTGTAGTTTGGTGCCTCTTTTGTAATATGAATATCATGCGGATGACTTTCTCTGAGGGCTGCGGCGGATATTTTCACAAATCTGCCATTATTTTTCAGCTCTTCGATCGTCCGCGTTCCGCAATACCCCATACCGGAACGAAGACCTCCCATCAGCTGGAACACGGTATCCTCCACATTTCCCTTGTAAGCGACCCGTCCCTCAACGCCCTCAGGAACAAGTTTCTTGGCATCCGACTGGAAATAGCGGTCCTTACTCCCGTTCTCCATCGCTGCGATTGAGCCCATACCTCTGTACACCTTATATTTTCTTCCCTGAAACAGCTCAAATGTCCCTGGGCTCTCCTCGCATCCGGCAAAGATACTGCCCATCATGCAGACATTTCCGCCTGCTGCAATCGCCTTTGTCATATCTCCGGAATATTTGATGCCTCCGTCTGCAATAATCGGAATACCATACTCTTTTGCAACCGCATAGGAATCCATGATTGCTGTGATCTGCGGCACGCCAATTCCCGCTACAACGCGCGTCGTACAGATCGAACCTGGTCCGATTCCTACCTTGACAGCATCGGCGCCAGCCTCGATCAACGCCCGCGTGCCATCACCTGTAGCAACGTTTCCTGCAATCACCTGCACATCTGGATATTTCTCTTTGATCATTTTGAGACATCTGAGCACATTCTCCGAATGTCCATGGGCACTGTCAAGCACGATGACATCAACCTTTGCTGCCACAAGCGCCTCCACACGCTCAAGCACATTGGCTGTGATCCCAACGCCTGCACCGCACAATAACCGTCCCTGCTCGTCCTTTGCCGCCAGCGGATACTTGATCGTCTTTTCAATATCCTTAATCGTAATAAGTCCCTTCAGATTGTAATTGTCATCTACAATAGGAAGCTTTTCCTTTCTTGCATCTGCGAGAACCTTTTTTGCTTCCTCAAGTGTAATGCCTTCTTTGGCTGTGATCAGCCCTTCTGAAGTCATGGACTCCTTAATTTTTTTGGAATAATCTGTCTCGAATTTCAAATCACGATTTGTGATGATACCGACGAGCTTTCTGCCTTCTGTAATCGGCACGCCCGAAATGCGGAACTTTGCCATCAGGGCGTCCGCATCGCCGAGTGTATGCTCCGGAGTAAGTGAAAATGGATCTGTGATAACACCGTTTTCAGAACGTTTGACTTTATCCACTTCTTCAGCCTGCGCTTCAATGGACATATTCTTATGAATGATTCCGATACCGCCCTGTCTTGCCATGGCAATTGCCATTCTGTGTTCTGTGACGGTGTCCATCCCTGCGCTCATCATAGGAATGTTAAGCTTGATCTTCTTGGTTAACCATGTGGTTAAATCAACCTGATTTGGAATCACCTGTGAATAACTTGGTACTAAGAGTACATCATCAAAAGTAATGCCTTCGCCGATTATCTGACCCATTTTTCTTCCTCCTGTAAAAAAATTTTTTAAAAATATTTTCACAATTATACTAAAGCCAACACAGCTTGTCAAGCGTTTAATCCGTAAAAACTTTTCTGGGTGCAATTCCCTTGATCGTCTTGGCAAAATCCTCTGTGAGATTCATCAGAATCTTCTGATTACCCTCGTAAAACACCCAGTATAGTTTCTGATCCGGCAAATCGTGTCCAGCGCTTAAATCCACCTCTTTCGCCTGACGATTTCTGTAAGAATCAAGATGATAAGACTTCTCCGGAGCCATAATCTCAATCTTTTCCACGCTGATCGTCGTGACTTTCTTGCGCCTTGTCTTTGCCATGATCTTGTCCACGGAAATTTCCTTATCCAGATAGAGATACTCATACTCAATGTCCGTCCACTGAAACACAAAATAGTCAAGCACACCAAGTACTATAACCACCGTGAAAAGTATGATATTTCCAGTCAAAAGAGTCCAAAGTCCAAGCAAAACTGTAGGAACGACACACACCACTCTGGTGAGTGTCTCCTTGATCCCTTTGTCCTTCTTCACCAATAATTCCTTGTAGCTCTCATTCATAATATGATACCTTCCTTAATTCTTTTCTTATTGATTCGACAATAACCAAAATTTCTTATTCAAATTCAATTCAAATTCAAAGTTTCGAAGTCCTGTCTCGATTATTCTCCTTCAATAGTTCTAATGATAACTTATATAATAGAACAATTCAATGCAATATGCAAGGTTTAGAAAAAATTAATAGTATGTTGATTGACAGATCCCGACATTTGCATATATGATATTTTGTAATTATTCAATTATTTGACCTGCATTATTTCTTTATATCGCGCCAACGGAGGTATTATTATGGAAGTATACAACAAAAATCGTGACCAGAATCATTCGATGCACGATGAGATCCGGGAACAGAATGCCAAACTGAAAAACGCACCGCTAAAAGACAAAGCCGCATATTTCAAGGAATACTATCTAAAACCCACGATTGTCGTTGCAATCATTGTCATCTTTGTGAGTTATCTTGCATACTCCATCCTGACAGCGCCCTCTGACACCGCTTTTGCGGCTTTCTTTTACAATGATACAGGCGACTCCTCCAACACAGAGCTGCTTGACGGCTTTATCGAATATAGGAAGATCGACACCAAAGAACATGACGCCTATATCGATGCGACTATGAATTATGTGCCTGATTCCTCCGATTATGATGCCTATATGGGACTCGAGAAAGCTATGGCCGTCCTCTCAACCGGAGAACTTGATGTCATCGTAGGCGATACGGATACGATTGACTATTTCGCAAGAAGCGAATGTTTTCATGATATCACAACCATCCTGCCCGATGATCTGCTCGCGCAGTTTGAGGACAAATTATACTACGCCGAATGCGGCGAGAATGCACAGCGGATTCCGGTTGGCATCTACGTGACAGACTCTCCAAAACTGAATCAGTATTATTACTATGTCGACAAAGAACCTGTTTTAGGACTGGTCGTAAACTCTAACAGCATTGACAATGCCATTGCCTTTTTGAGATATCTTTATTTGGAATAAAAATGTGCGCCTAAAGCGCACATTTTTACATCCAGATCAATTTCTTCCACTGTTCAATCTGCTCCTCTGTCATAAATCCGTTGGAGGTTCCCACAAATCCAATCTTGTAGGAGGCAAACAACAAGGCGTTTTTGATTGCTTCTTTCGCATCTCCCGTCTTGGCATAATAATGCAAAAACGCAGAAAACAGTGCATTTCCCGCACCAATTGTGTTGACGATCTCCGTAGTCTTGACCGGTTTGTACTCGATCACACTGTTATCTTCCCTTGTGTAAAGTATAACCCCCTTGTCACCGATTCCCATGATGATAATATCAGGGTCATATTTCTCCCTGCATTCCCTGATACAATCATAATGATCATTCTCAAGATCGTCATCACTGATGTACAGAATATCTGCCGCAGCCAGGAAATCTTCCTTGTTTGCAATCTTCTCAGCCCTCATGCTGCGCACATTGACAGCAATGGGCTTCTGATACTTTTTGGCAAGCCCTATGATCGGCCGGCAAAAGTTACAGTTCGACATCAATACCATGTCCTTATCCTGTATCTGACGCTCTAACAGTTCAAAATCATACTCCACATGCCTGATATCCTTGACATCTTCAAAGGTCTGTTTCTTTCCCTTACAGTAGAGAACTACCGAAGTGGGCATACCATCGAGCATCGGCAGTACATAGTCTGTGCTGAGATCCACCTCGTATGTCTTGAGATAAGCCTCAATCTGATGCCTTGACATATTTCTTGCCACCATACTCATAAAATCCACTTCATTTCCGAGCCATTTCAGCGCCATCGCCTCATTAAACCCAGCACCGCCAATTCCGGTATTAACCAGATCTGGCACACTTTCAAACTGCTTATATGGCACTGGCAGCGACTCAACCTTTACGATCGTCTCCATCTGAACAAAACCTGCTACCATAAATTTACTCATACAATCCCTCCCTTTCCTCATCAAAGCAATCATTTAGTCCTATTCCAATCTATCTATAAACTATTTTCTATGCTTTGTATTTATTTTAACATATTTTTTGACAATTTTATATATTTTTATGAAAGTTTTTGAAATTTATATATAAAATGTGTTAAAATGAACATATGCACTGATCATCGGTCAGGAAAGTTTGAAAAGGAGAACATCAAATATGAAAGAACAACTTTATACAATTCCCTTAAATGACGCTTTTGCTGCCAACGATGAATGTCCTTTCTGTTTCATTGAGCAAAAATTGGAGCAGGACCTGCTCGATTTTACACTCGGTTCCGGCTCCTCATATATGGAGAGTGATATCCGCGACCTCACTGACGCAGAAGGCTTCTGCCGCTACCATTTTCTCAAAATGTACCAATATGGAAACACACTTGGCAACGCGTGGATCCTGAAAACGCATTTCAAAAAAATCAATGACGAGTTTTCCAGTGAGGTCAAGAAATTCAAGCCGGCCAAGCGTTCCTTTGTCGACCGCCTGAAACGCTCTGTGGATGTCAACAACACCATGACAGCATGGACATACGAAAAACAGCGCTCCTGCTACATTTGCCGCCAGTATGAGGACACCTATGCGCGATATCTGGACACTTTTTTCTATCTGTACAAAAAGAGCGATGATTTTGTAAAAAAACTGGAGAACAGCAAGGGATTCTGCCTCGTTCACTTTGGCGATCTGTGTCAGGGTGCGGTGGAAAAACTGAACCAGAAACAGTGCGATGCATTTTTTGCCACTGTATTTCCACTGATGGAAGCGAACCTAAAGCGCGTCGAGGAGGACGTCAGCTGGATGGTTGAAAAATTTGACTATCGAAATGCGGACGCAGACTGGAAAAACTCAAAGGACGCTACCCAACGTGCGATGCAGAAACTAAAGGGCGGCTATCCTGCCGCCCCGGTATACCAGCAAAAGAAATAACGCATGCATCTTTTACGAGAGACTCAGGGTCATATCCCTGACAAGTTCAATATAGGCCCTGATCTCCCGGAATATCACCTCAGAATCTGCCGCCTCCATTGTTTTCTCCCGTATGATACTGCTAATACAATAATCGATCATCGTCTTAATACGTTTTTGCCTTGTTTTATCAGAAATATTTGCAATCTCAGCAGACTTTTGCAGCGCGCTCATCCGCTCTTCATAGATCTGTCTCGACTCTGTAGTCTTTCTGACCGGTTCCTGTTCTGTTTCATGTGCTGCCTCCTCCAGAAAGATGGTCAGATATGGATAGTTCTTTCCAACCTTCACCTTTGTCAGGGCAATCTGTTTGATCCGTTCAAAATAGTCCTTCTCATTTTCATCCACAATGGTAGACAGTTCCAACAGCATATACTTGACACAATAATCATACACAAACACGTAAATGCCTTCCTTGGAACCAAAATAGTGAAACCAGAGTCCCTTGCTGACACCGACCACCTTGACCATGTCATCTGTACTGGCGTGCTTGTATCCATTTTTGGCAAACACCTCGATCGCACCGTTGATCATGCGGTCCTGTTTCTCTCTTGCTAGGTCAAAAAATTTTTCGTTCATTCGTACCTCCTTGTGTGAGCACTCCCCAATACACACACCTGTTATACTAATATTAACATAGTTTTAGGTTTCCGACTACACATTTTCACCAAATTTTACATAATCTCTTTTCATTTCCATAAAATAGTATTAAAATAGATTTATGTATAAAATACAAACAACTGCAACAGGAAAGGAGAACCACAAATGGCTAAGAAATTTAGCAAGCTTGTCTTATTCAGTGCCCTCGCCGGTGCTGCAGCTGCAGGAACTTATTATTATCTTCGCAATAAAACAAACACTTCCAAGGAGGATCTTGACGATTTCGATGATTTTGACGATTTTGATGAGGATCTCGACGATGAAGATTTCTCCTCAGACTCAGTCAATACCTCTGGAAGCAAAAGCCATCCCTATGTGCCGATCGATATAGACAATGCCAGGGAAATTATTGGTGAGAAAGTGATCGAGACGCTTGATAAAACCAAGGAAAAGATTGAGCATTTTAATGTATCTGAAAAAATTGACAAGGCAAAAGAAATTATTGGCGAAATGACAGCGCAAAACGTTGAGCCTGTCTACACGCAGGTTGATATGTCAGCTGCACCTGCCGCCAGCGCAGCTGACAACCTGGACAATCACGGCGAACAAGAACCCGCATCTGTATCAGTCACCTACGCAGAGCCTTCCAATACAGAGAATACGACCGAGAAGTTTTTTGATGACTCGGAAACAGTGTCTTAACAGGCTCATGATTGTGTGCAGAAACACTGCTGCTCCATCCGGTCAGAAATCAGAACCGCAAACCGCTTGTTTCGAACCATGCAGTCCACAACTCTGGTTTCTTCCTGGATGGAGCAGCAGGTAAGATTCCTTAATCAAACAAAAATTCCGCTAATTCCTCCACTTTCGTAAAATACACATCGCTGTTTTTTCGCATGAAATCCCTGATCTCAGGAATATCTGTTGCCCAGCCCGCGCCGATGAAAGGCACGCCATAAGCGTGCGCCATGTCGTAACCGGGCTTGGCATCATCTACCATCACCATCTCCTGCGATTTTAAATGATACTTTTGAGAGATGATCTCCAACGCGTATGTGCTGGGTTTTCTCTGCTCTGGCGGACACTCCCAGCCAAAGATCAGATCCGGCATCGGCAGGCGGTTCACCTCATAATCCCGCCTGATGTTAAAATCATAGGAGTGCGATACCACGCACACGATACCGCCCTCCGCTTTCTGGCGCTCGATGATTTCCCGCATTCCGTCATAGGCTTTCGCTGTATGTCCTGACACATAGTTCTTCCAACACTCGACTTCCCTCTCGAGCTCATCGTCTGTCATGCCGAGTTTCCCAACACAGTAGGGAATGAAACCCGGATCAAAATTTTCCCGGAAATAATCGTCCAACGAGATGGTCACCCCTGGTCTTAGCAGTTTCAACGCCTCCAAAAATGCCGGATAATGTATGGTGGCAGTGCTGTTGACCACTGTATCATCATGATCTAGTATCAGACATTTATATTTCATTTTATCCTCTTTCCCTTCTATGCAGATTCTATGCAAATCAGAATTGCAATTCTGATGCAAAACTGTTGATTATTTGGGCAGAACAAAAGAACTTTTCAGCGACACAATTCTGTTAAACACAAGCGCATCCGGCCTGGAGTCCTTGCAGTCCACATTGAAGAATCCCTGCCGCACGAACTGGAAACTGTCATACGGTTTTGCATCCTTCAATGCTGGTTCCACATAACACTCTCTCAACACAGTCAGGGAGTTCGGATTGAGATTCAGCGAACCGTCCTCATTGTAAACGCCTTTCTCCTCGTCGATCAGATTCTCATACAACCTTACTTCCGCCTTGACTGCATACGGCGCTGGTACCCAATGAATCGTCCCCTTCACCTTTCTGCCTGTAAAACCGCTTCCCTGCTTTGTCTCTGGGTCATAGGTACAGTGAACCACCGTCACTTTGCCGTTTTCATCCTTTTCATAGCTTACGCACTTTACAAAATATGCGCTCATAAGGCGCACTTCATTTCCTGGAAACAGTCTGAAATACTTTTTGGGCGGTTCCTCCATAAAGTCATCCCTGTCGATATAGAGCTCCCTGCAAAACGGAACCTGTCTGGAACCAAGGGACTCATTCTCCAGGTTGTTGGGCACATCAAGATACTCTACTTCCCCCTCAGGGTAATTGTCGATCACAAGCTTCACAGGATCAAGCGCCGCCATCATTCTTGGCTTTTTGAGCTTTAAATCTTCTCGGATACAGTACTCAAGCATCGCGTAATCTGTAGAAGAGTTCGCCTTGCTCACACCACAGAGCTCCACAAATTTCTGGATCGACTCTGGCGTAAAACCACGCCTTCTGAGGGCAGCTATTGATACCAGCCTCGGATCGTCCCATCCGTCAACAATACCATCCTGGACAAGTTTCTTGATATACCGCTTGCCTGTCACAACGTTTGTCAGGTACATCTTTGCCTGCTCGATCTGTCTCGGATGACTTGTATACTCAATCTCCCGCACTACCCAGTCGTAAAGTGGTCTGTGATCCTCAAACTCCAGCGTGCAGATCGAGTGCGTGATCCCCTCGATGGCATCCTCGATCGGATGTGCGAAATCGTACATTGGATAAATACACCACTGATCGCCGGTATTGTGGTGTGTCATATGCGCCACGCGATAAATAACAGGATCTCTCATATTCAGATTAGGCGAAGCCATATCGATGCGCGCGCGGAGTACCTTCTCGCCGTCTGCAAATTTACCGTTTTTCATATCTTCAAAGAGTTGTAAGTTCTCCTCCACGGAACGACTGCTGGACGGATCTTCCTTTCCCGGCTCTGTAAATGATCCTCTGTATTCCTTAAGCTGCTCTGCCGTCAGGTCAGATACATACGCCTTACCTTTTTTAATCAGCTTTACTGCGCACTCATACATCTGGTCAAAATAGTCCGATGCGAAGAAAAGCCTGTCTTCCCAGTCCGCGCCAAGCCACTTGACATCTGCCTTGATGGACTCCACGAACTCGATATCCTCCTTCGTCGGGTTGGTATCGTCAAAGCGCATATTGAATTTTCCGCCATATTCCCTGGCAATACCATAATTCACAAGAATCGCCTTGGCATGTCCGATGTGAAGATAACCATTCGGCTCTGGCGGGAAACGCGTGTGCACGGTGTCATATACCCCCTCCGCCAGATCCTTGTCAATCAACTGCTCAATAAAATTTCTCGAAACAACCTCTTTTTCTTCAGTGGTCACTTCCGCTGTATTTCTTTCTGCGTCACTCATTTTCCTGTCTCCTCATACTTAATATTTCAAATATAGATACGAATCATTTCTTATTGTAATATAAGTACAGTCCATTTGTAAAGTTATTCCAGAATTTTATTCAACGCCCTTTAACAGTTCGCCTTCGGCTTCCTGTTACAAGCATCAAGCCATGCAAAAACCGCTTCGCGGTTGGCTTGATGCATCTCAACCTCCACATTTTCTTACGGACTTCGCAGCATAGTGCGAAGTCCTGGACTAAACTGTAACAACGCCCTTCAGCGCATCGACCATACAGATTGTCTTGACCTTTGCAGATAAAACAGTGTTCACCCCTGTGGATACGATCCATGTGCCGACGATAGAATACAGATACGACACCGCATAAATTACCGTGGGCATATCCTGATCCTCGGTCATAGTCTGCATGATGCCGTCCAGGAGCTGATATCCCATCCATAATCCAAGGACGATGCCGATCGCTGTGATCCAGTTATTTTGCTGGCGCAGGATTCTCCGTATTCGTCCTGACGAGAAGCCAAGCACTTTGAGCGTTGCCACCTCCCTTGTCTTTTCCAGAAAAGACAAGACACCCATATTATACAGCACGATGACGCCTAAAAGCACTGCCGCCAAAATCAGGATTCCCACCATCAGGTTCATCATCTCCATATTATCGTCAAGGTCCTTTTTCAGCTGCTCCAAGCTAATAACACCTGATATTTCATCGTTTTCCCTGATATAATCAGGTACTGACATGTTTGTGTTCAGCGATGTCGGCGTGAAGATATAATGATATCTCTCATACTCTTCCCTGGAGAGTGTAATCCCTTGTCCTATCGGCGTTCGATATAGCATCGTGATGCGGCTCCTCTCCCAATCCGTTTCCCCCACTATATGCCACTCCACAAAATCGCCCTCGCAGAGTCCCAGCACCTCTGCAAGTTTATAGGACATCGCAAGCCCTCTTGTTGGCGGCGCGATCTCATTGCCCTCATAGTCCTGATAGTGCACATAATTTCCACTGTCGATTACTGTAATGTTTCCCGTCTTTACCCTGTTGGCTGTCCGAAACTCACAACTCCCCTCCTGCACCAGTTGTCCTTTAAACCGCTGACTGTACTCGCGTTTTTTCAAGTTGGAAGTCTGATCTGAAAAAATAATCTTGTTCTGGGAGGTATTGAGCTCCCCATACTGCCAGACGACCATCTCGTCACAACAGTCCTTACAGCCAAAGGCACACACCAACAACATTGTGCAGCCGGCAACACCTGCGATCCCCATGATACTCCGCGCCCTGTTTCTCAGGATATCTCTCACGTTCCATTGTGTCGAAAATCTCAAGGAAAGCCAGATTTTACTTTTTTCCCAAAAACTGTGCCGCAAGTTTTTTGGCGCTGCTGGCTTTAAAGTAATCGCCGGCATATCCCGAAGCTCCTTTCGACACGAGAGAAAGCTCACCAGCGAGGACACGGCGATCGCAAGGACAATCGCTGCATAAGACTGCCAGGACATCCCAGTCTTCCATTCTGGAATGATATAGTATGCGCTCATACTCGGCAAAAACAATGACGGCAAAAGCAGTTTTCCAAACACGGCCCCGAGAAGACTTCCCGCCGCACTGATCACAATGCCATAGGAGACATAGTGTCTTGTTATCCTTGCCTTGGAAAATCCCAGCGCCTTTAATGTCCCGATCTGAATCCGCTGATTGGAGGTCATCCTTGTCATGGTGGTGACAATGCCCATCACTGCGATCAGCAGAAATACTGCGGAAAAAATGATTCCCATTGCCGCATGCTGGCTCTTCTCGTTCGCAATGCTGTCAATCCCTTCATTCTGCGACTGGTCAAGCACTACCAGATCATCGCGGTCGAGCGTCGATTTGACAAGTTCCTTGAACGTCATCATATCCATACCTGCCATATTTTCCCTATCCTGCCTGACGACCAATCGGTTGTATGCAAGCTGCTCCTGTATTGGAAAATCGCGCTTTGAGAGAAATCCATAGCCATAATTCCCATAATTTGGCATCATGCTGTCGCTCTCCAATGTGTAGAAAATATATTCCGGGTGTATGATAATCCCCTTTACTTCCTCCACAAACTCTACTGTTTCATATTTTAATCTGATCCGATCACCGATATGATAACCTCTCTCCCGGGCAAACGCCTCCTCCAGCCAGATTCCCTTTTTTTCGGGCGCAAAGGGTTCCCCCTCGATCAGATAGGGATAGGAACACTGCATGGATTCCAAAAAATTCAGTTCCATGTCAAACTCCCCACCCTCACTCGTCTTTGCCTTTCCCAGAATAACAATCTTCCTGTCAACAGCGGCAATCTGCGGCAATGCGGTTAGTTTTCTCACCTCCTCCTGTGAGAAGTTGTTTCCGATAATCCAACTGTCCGCCAATTTCGTAGTCTGGTAATACTCCGCTGTGGAGAGACCGATTCCATTGCTCTCTGCGTCAATCCCCGCAAAGATGGTAAGACCCAGAAACGCCATCAGGAAAATAGACACAAACTGCGTCCGTCCCTGCCACAGATCCCGCAAAAGTTTTCTTTTTAACATCACCAAGTCACCTCGTTCGTGTCCTTTGGGTGTTTATTGATGGTAACGGATTCAATCCCACCGTTTTTCACCCGGATTACCTTGTCCGCAATATCCGCAAAAAAACTATTGTGCGTTACCATAACGACCGTTCTCTTTTCTCTGCGGCTCATGCCGACCAAAAGTTCCAGCACATCGCGTCCCGTATTCGTATCGAGCGCACCTGTTGGTTCATCGCACAACAGTAATTTCGGATTTTTGGCAATGGCCCGCGCGATGGAAGTGCGCTGCTGCTCACCGCCGGACATTTGTGCCGGAAACTGGTGCATGTGTTCTGAGAGTCCTACAGCCTCCAACGCTTTCTTTGGGTCCATCGGATCGTCAACGATATCCTTCATCAAAGCGACATTCTCATATGCAGTCAACGTTGGGATCAGATTATAAAACTGAAATACCACTGCGACATTCCTTGCACGATAGCCTGTGAGTTGATTGTCACTGTAATTGCTAAGATCTTCCCCACAGGATATAATCGTTCCGCCTGTCGCAGTGTCCATACCTCCAAGCAGGTTTAGCAGCGTACTCTTTCCCGCACCACTTGGTCCCAGGATGACCACCATCTCTCCCTGACTGATCGTAAAACTGGCATCCTTCAACGCATAAAACACCCTGCCAGCCGCACTATACGCCTTGCTCACACCGTCAAATTCTATAAAAACATCCGTCATTTTACTGTTGCCTTCTTTCCAACACTCTCGTCCGTCATGGCATCCGTAATGACCTGTTCACCTCCATAAAGTCCCTCCACAACCTCCGTCTCGCTTCCGCTGTTGAGGCCACAAGTGATATATCGCTTTGCCACAACCTCGTTTTGAATCAAGTAACAATAATATCCGTTATCATCCGCATAGAGTGCCGTGTTTGGTATCAATATCGACTGTTCTTTTTTATCTGTCTCAATAACGGCGTCCACATCGCTTCCCAGATAGATCTTTCCATCCGGCTTGTCAATATGTATCTCTACCTGCAGTTTTGCATTGTTCTGGGAATCTGTGATCGTCTCCATGCGGATTCTTGTCACCTCACCTGTGTACATCTTTCCGCCAGTCTCAACAGAAGCCTTTTGTCCCAGCTCCACATCTGCCATCTCATAACTCGTGACATCGACAACAGCCTTTACATTTTCGATGTCTTTGATCGTAAACAGTGGAGTGCCCTTTGCAACAAGAGCCCCCTCTTCGGCTGCAACATTGCTAATTACACCCGTTATTTCTGCTGTTACACCTTCGCCTGCCTTAGCAGCATCCTGCTCATTCCACGCAAGTGTCGCATTGGCAAGTTTTGCGTTCTGCGCAAGCTGCTCGAGCTGTGATGCATTCATTGCAGCATGCTTTGTACTCTGCATTTCCTGCTGCAGGATACTCCGCTGTGTGGCAATCTCATTCAGAAACATCTGTGCCTCATCAAAATACCGATTCTCAATCGGCTCCGCCCCCACGTCCTGAAGCCCGAGTTGTTCTTTCTGCAGCCTTGCCAGTTCAATTTGCAGCTGCGCCGCCTCAACCTGAAAATCATTTCTCTCGTCGAGATCATAATTGTCATCTGCCGCTGCTGCATTTTTTGCCGCAATCTGCACGCGCAGATCAGCCATCTTGATTTCTAATGTTTTATTTTTAGCATCTACTGCATCCGCCACCGCCGCGATATTATATTTCAGATCATTAACATTCGTAAGCACCGCCTGATATGATTCCTGATACATCGCCTCCTGCATTGCTGCACCATCATAGGCTATCCGCATTTCATCTGCCTGCTCCACGCTTCCCCGATAGCCTGACGCGAGCATATTCGCCTGGATTCTGGCCTGTTCCACACCCCTGTCATAGTCCTCTGTATCATAGACGACTAGAAGTTCTCCCTTCTCAACAAGATCGCCGGCCTTGACATCACATACCGCGATCGGGGCTGTAACCCTTGCATAATATGTCTGCTCTTCCTCGCTCTCGATATGCCCCTCCGCCTCGATCGTCTGTACAATGCTGCCGGTTCCGATCTTCTGAACATTCACTTTAAGCGATGAACCGCTTGCAAATGCTGTTGTCGCAGCGATCAGGGCAGCGCACACAGCCACACCTCCTAGTATCTGACAGACTCTCTTTCTCTTCATATTTTCCTCCGTTCCGCACATCCGACTTTGCACTGTATCATTCTCACCGTTTTGTAAGGAACTGTAGAAACATAACTGACACATTCTGACTTGTCTTATTTTCCTATAGTTCCTAACTACTCATTTGAATACAATTTCTAACGATCAATAGTACAAATATCTCAAAAATTACGTCTACAAAAAATTGTGAAAACGTCCATAACATGAAACTTATTTCACATTCATATACTACTTTATCTGTCTGCAATTGTCAACATGAATGTGAGATATTGTTCATAAATTTGACAACTTTGATATAATATTTTATACTAAAGCAGGTTTAAAAATACTTTCTGGCAGATGTGCCTGGGGCGTACAGATGCTATCTTAGTTAAAATAACAACTGCAATGTAAAATGAAACAATATCAAAGGGATATTTATTATAAGAAATAGATACAGAATGAAACGATTGGAGGAACTATGGAAAACACAAAGACCAGGGAGCCACAACAAAAACGTTCCATTGAAAAGAAAAACAAAATAATAGAAGTCGGTTTCCGTCTCATGTGCGAGAACGGTTATCAGAAAACAACAACCGCTGATATCGCAAAGGCAGCCGGTGTCTCAACTGGCATCATATACAGCTATTTTAAAGATAAGCACGCTATTTTTATCGCTGGCCTGGAACAGTTTGGGAGCAAGATGATCATACCGATGTACGATCAGTTTACCTTCCCGCTGGATGTCCGAAAAAGTCTGAATATTGTGATTGACGCGCTGATTGACGGTCATCAGGTTTTTATGGGAGCCCACAAGGAAATCGACTCCCTCATCATGACAGACGAAGAAACCGCGCGCATTATGTACGAGTTTGAGATGCGCACAACAAAAGATTTGGAGAAATTTCTAAAAAAAGCAGGTTTCGCACCGGAAAACCTGCTGGAGAAAACACATGTTATCTATAATATGATTGAGTCTCTCTGCCATGAACTAACTTATCACAAGCACGAAGAACTCAACTGTGAACAGATGCGTACAATCGTTGTTGACACAATCCTTACCATACTCGGCGAGCCCTCAATACCTTACTTCGACCAGGCATAGCCCTTTTGCAGGCGCAAGCGCGCCCGACAAATCTCTGGTCGCATTTGCCCGAATCAATTCTGCCATTGACTCTGGCGTCCTCTGCCCCAGACCGACTTCGATCAATGTGCCTGTAAGGATCCGCACCATATGATACAGAAAACCGTCGCCGCTGTAAGTAATGACAAGTTCCTTTCCATTCCTTTCCAGCTGAATCTCATCAATGGTACGCACTGTCGACTTCTTACTTTTTTTATTCGAAGTAAACGCTTTAAAATCATGTGTTCCCACAAAATATGACGCTGCTGCTTTCATCGCATCAAGATTGAGATCTTCAGCCAGCTCATACACATATCTGCGCTCGAACACACAGGGAATCCTGGAATTCCATATACGATATTGGTATGTTTTTCCTTTTGCATTGAGCCTGCTGTGAAAACGCTCTGGCATCTCCTCGATCGACAGGACACC
Organism: Lachnospiraceae bacterium UBA7179; assembly: GCA_002491195.1. Classification (GTDB taxonomy): domain Bacteria; phylum Bacillota; class Clostridia; order Lachnospirales; family Lachnospiraceae; genus COE1. Next base: position 24,156 of record DKVL01000012.1, on the reverse strand, counting down.
GATATCCTCTGGCAGATATTGATTGATGTAATCCATCACTTCCTCCGCCGGCAACTCTGTATCAATCTTGAAATTTGCCACCTGGCCCAGGGCGTGCACACCTGCATCCGTCCGCCCTGAACCGTCCACTTGTACAAAGTCAAGACCTGTCATTTTCGCAAGAATCACTTCTAACTTTCCCTGTATGGTATTGCCTGTCGAATCCTGACGCTGCCACCCCTGATAGCGGGTGCCTTCGTACTGTACTACAATCCTAAAATTTCTTATAGGAATCATTCCTTTCCAGTTCTTTCCTGTCGATCCGTCTCCTCCAGCCCCCTGATTTCCTCTTCATCCAATTTCCTGAACTCATTGATATTGCGAACCAACAATTTGATACTATACTTCGGTGTATCAAAAAAACCCGCCTCGTTCATGTTTACAATGATAATTCCCAGCGGTACTGCAATCAGCATACCACCCACACCCGCAATTCGATAGCCAATAAAGAGCAAAAACAATGTCGGCACTGGCTCCATGCCGATCGATTCTCCCATAATCTTTGGCTGTATCAGCTGCCGGAATAGTTGTCCTGCCCCCCAGATGACCAGGAAACCAAAAGCCCTCAGATAGTTGCCGCCAATCAATGTCACAACCGCCCATGGAACCAGCACGATCCCTGTGCCAAAAAAAGGCAGAAAATCAAGAAAGGCCATGAGCAATGCGATCAAAAAGCTATATCGCACCTTCATCACCGTAAGCCCCACCAAAAGCAGCACATACATCCAGATCTCAATGCGGAACTGTGCCTTAAAATATCCCCCAACGGCCTGTCGCAGACTTGAAACAAACACATCGTACTTGTGTGTGATATTTTCTGGCATAAACTTATTTACAAAGTTTCCAATCCACTCCCTGTCTGCAATAAAGAAATACGCCGATAAGATACACATGATGATCGATATGATAACACTTGCTATATTACCAACCATACTGCCCATTCCCTCAAATGTGCTGAAATTCAGACTTTTGGGCAAATCTGTTATCATCTCACCGATCGTATTTCCCAGGTTCGTCAGAGTATCCGCAAGTTTCGGCGCCCGGATTCCGATATATTGATTGATCCAAATGCCAAACTGGTCAAAATCCTGTTTCACTGCTTCCCACATTGAGGGAATTTCTTCAATAAAACCGGAAAACTGTCTCCAGAGTATGACACCTAGACCATAACCGATCCCGATCACCGCTGCGATCACGCATACGATAACAACAACCGTTCCCGCCTTTCTGCGGATTTTTAATTTTCGCTCCAGAAATACAACGAACGGATTCGCAATGCATGATATGATCCATCCAATCACAAAAGGCATGAAAAACAAAATCAGCTTTGGCACCAGAAAAATACAAAGCAGCAGGATCATCAGTGAAACCAATATGTTGACAATCAACTTCATGTTTTCCCTGCCTGTACTTTTTCCTTCCATAATCAGTCCTCTCCTTCCTGCTGCCCCATCATATGGTCGATCAGTTCATAAATCTCGTCTCGTCCCTGTTTCGTCTGTGCCGAAAATGGTATCACGATCGTATCACGATCAACCGCAAGCCCCTGTTTCACTGTCTTGATCTGCTTTAACAGCTGGCTTCTGTTTATTTTGTCAGATTTTGTCGCTATGATAATCGGATGAAAACCGTTCGAAAGAATCCATTCATACATCATCTTATCGTTTGCCGACGGATCATGTCTGATATCAACCAGCAAAAATACCGCCTTTAGCACTTCCGACTGGCGAAGATACTTCTCGATCATTTTGCCCCACTTCTCTTTTTCCTGCTGCCCCACCTTCGCATAACCATATCCCGGAAGATCGACGAGATAGAATGCATCGTTTACATTATAAAAATTGATCGTCTGTGTCTTTCCTGGCTGTGAGCTGGTGCGCGCCAGTGCTTTCCGGTTCATGAGGACATTGATGAGTGAGGACTTTCCCACATTACTCTTTCCCGCAAACGCAATCTCAGGCATACTATTTTTTGGTATTTTGCTTGTCACACCAATTACTGTTTCCAAACTTACATTTTTAATTATCATCTGCTACTTCTCCTGCCCGCCGCTACTAACTTTCGCCTTCGCTCTCGTTCCGGTTTTTGTACTCTTGATCTTGATTTCCTGCGCAAAAGCAAGCGGTATCACCTCGTCCATCGAACGCACAAAACAGATCTCCATCCCCGTCTTGATCTCGTTGGAAATCTCTGCGACATCTTTCTCATTTTCCTTTGGCACCAGAACCGTCGTGATCCCCGCCGTCTTTGCCGCCAACAGCTTTTCTTTCAGTCCGCCGATCGGAAGCACCCTTCCCCGCAGTGTGATCTCACCAGTCATAGCAACCTTTGCCCTGACCGGCGTATCCGTGATCGCAGACAACACTGCCGTCGCCATGGTAATCCCGGCAGATGGTCCATCCTTAGGAACTGCTCCTTCGGGAATATGAAGGTGAAAATCATTCTCCTTGAAAAATTTGGAATCAATCTTATACCTGGACGCAATTGACCGGATATAACTGATCCCCGTCATGGCAGATTCTTTCATGACATCGCCAAGCTTTCCCGTGAGCTCGATCTCGCCCTTTCCCGGCATAATATTCACTTCGATCTGCAGCGTATCACCTCCCACGCTCGTCCATGCAAGTCCCCTGACGATTCCGACATCATCCTTCTCGTTTGCCATATCCACACTGTATTTCGGCTTTCCGAGATATTTTTCAAGTTTCTGGCTGTTTACCTTGATACACTTATCCTGGATCTGCTTCCTGGTCTTTCCACTCCTGTCTTTTAGTATCTCCAGCGCGGCTTTCCTGCAGACTGTACCAAGCTTTCGCTCGAGACTTCGCACTCCTGCTTCTTTCGTGTAATGGTTGATGATTCCTCTGACCGCGTTGTCGCTGATTGTCAGCTGCGTATTTTTGAGACCATTTTTTGCAAGCTGTTTCTCCCACAGATGCTCCCTGGCTATGTGAAACTTCTCGTTTGCCGTATAACTTGTCACTTCAATGAGATCCATGCGGTCGAGCAGCGGTCTGGGAATATTGCCTGCATCATTTGCAGTCGCTATGAATAAAACCTTGGACAAATCAATCGGAAGCTCCACATAGTGATCCCTGAAATGACAGTTCTGCTCTGGATCCAGCACCTCCAGGAGCGCCGAGGAGGTATCCCCCTTATAGTCACTGCTGACCTTATCGATCTCATCGAGCAGCATCAGTGGGTTACACACGCCCGCCTGTTTCAAACCGTTTGCAATCCGTCCCGGCATCGCCCCGACATACGTTTTCCGATGTCCCCGGATTTCCGCCTCATCACGCACACCGCCCAGACAGATTCTGACATATTTTTTATTTAATGCCTCAGCGATGGATTTTGCAATGGAAGTCTTACCAGTTCCCGGCGGTCCCACCAGACACAAAATCGGCACTTCCCCCTTGCTGGTCAGGCATCTGACTGCCAGATACTCGACAATGCGTTCCTTTACCTTCTCCAGTCCATAATGGTCTCTCTCCAAAATTTCCTCTGCCCTGTTAATATCATTGTTGTCTTTTGAAGCTTTGTTCCATGGCAGTTCCAGGAGCGTCTCAATATAGCCCCGCTCCACCGCACTCTCCGAGCTGGAACCCATAATTGTCTTGAACCGGTTGATTTCTTTTTGAATCTTTTCCTTTACTTCCGCATCGGCCTTTAGCTTTGCAAGCGCTTCCTCGTAGTGCTTTACATCCGAATACTGATCCTTGTCCCCTAGTTCTTCCTGTATATATTCCATCTGCTCGCGCAAAATATAATCTTTTTGATTCTTATCTATTTTCTCCCTGATCCTGACCGCCAGCTGTGTGCGAATCGCCGCAATCTGTGCCTCGTTCATAATCAGTGCCACAAGCTCTCCACACTGCTCGGTGATACCCTCAATCTCCAGTATGTTCTGCTTTTGTTCATACGTGAAAGGGGTATTCATCAGGATCTGGTTCATCAGCACTGTCAGACTAGTTCCCTCTTTAAAGTACTTCCCCAGACTTTTTCCGATTTTAGGATAAAATCTGACATATGTGTCAAAAACTTCCTTGAGCGTGCGTCGCAGCGCCTCCTCCTCAGACGGTTCAAGACCATCTTCACTGTCATCAATCTCCTCATACAACGCACTGTAGTACTGCCCCTCATTGTCATCCAATTCTATCATACGCACTCTTGCCACAGCTTCTACCATAACCCGGTCAATACCGTTTGGAAGTTTTGTGACCTGTCTGATGTTTGCCGTCGTGCATACTTTATACAATCCGTCAATATCCGGTTTCTCCTCCTCCGGATCAATCTGTGGTACAAGCAATACTTGCTGTGTCTCGTTCAGCGCCTGCTCAATAGCCTTTTTTGACATCTCTCTGTTCAGATCAAAATGTATGATCATACCTGGCACCACTGTCAGTCCACGCAGTGCTACCAAAGGTAATGCTGCCGTTATTTGCTCCATCTGTAAAATCCTCTCTCTGCGCCTCTGTGCATAAAACGCCGCCTTATAAAAAGGCGGCGCTTATTATCAATCCATTTATTTATCTCGCCTTTTTCTCACGCTCTGTGCGCATTGCTTCGCGGTGTACTACAAAAGGCTGACTTGTTCCTTCTACGGACTCCTTCGTGATCACACAGCTCTCAATCGTATCATCGGAAGGAATCTCATACATAACATCCATCATAATGCTCTCCATGATGGAACGCAGGCCTCTGGCTCCTGTCTTTCTCTCCAATGCTTTCTCGGCAATCGCCTCAATCGCATCTGGCTCAAAGGTAAGCTTCACATCATCAAACTCAAAAAGTTTCTGATATTGCTTGATCAGAGCACTCTTTGGCTCTTTAAGGATTCTCACGAGCGCTTCTTTATCAAGTCCTTCCAGCGACACATTGATCGGAACTCTACCGACAAATTCTGGAATCAGACCATACTTGGTCAGATCCTGGGGTGTCACTTCCTTAAAGACAGCCCCGATATCCCTCGTCGTCTTCTCTGCAATATCCTTGTTAAATCCAATTGATTTGCGATCAAGTCTGTTTTCGACAATCTTGTCAAGTCCGTCAAAAGCACCGCCACAGATAAACAGAATATTGGTCGTATCAATCTGGATCAATTCCTGATGCGGATGCTTCCTTCCGCCCTGTGGAGGAACACTTGCCACCGTGCCCTCGACAATCTTCAAAAGCGCCTGCTGTACGCCCTCACCGGAGACATCTCTGGTAATCGAAACATTCTCACTCTTTTTGGTAATCTTGTCAATCTCGTCAATATAGATGATCCCGTATTGAGCCCTCTCAATATCATAATCAGCCGCCTGAATCAGTTTCAAAAGGATATTCTCAACATCCTCGCCCACATAACCTGCTTCCGTGAGCGTCGTCGCATCTGCAATCGCGAAAGGAACATTAATGATCTTGGCAAGTGTCTGTGCCAGATACGTTTTACCAGAACCAGTTGGCCCGATCATAATGATATTGCTCTTCTGAAGCTCCACATCCAGATCCTTCTCTGCCATGACACGCTTATAGTGATTGTATACTGCAACCGACAATACTTTTTTGGCCTCTTCCTGCCCGATTACATACTCGTCAAGAAACTCTTTGATTTCCACAGGCTTTAAGAGGTTGATCTCGAAGCCGCCTTCAATCTGCTCCTCCTCATACTCCTCCTCAATAATGTCCGCACAGATATCTACACACTCATCGCAAATATAAACACCGGATGGACCTGCTATCAGCTTTCTCACCTGATCCTGTGTTTTATTACAGAAAGAACATCTTACCCTTCCCTCAGTGCTTTTTCCAGCCATCCTTTTTCTCCCTTTACTCATAATTCATTCAATATCGATATAAATCCTAATTCTCTTTGTCTTCCGCTGCATCAGCCCTGTCCGTGATCACTTTGTCAATCAGACCATACTGCATCGCTTCCTCAGCTGATTTCCAGTTATCGCGCTCAGTATCTGCAGCGATCACATCATATGGCTGCCCGCAATTTTCCGCCAAAATACTGTTTAATTTCTGTTTGGTGCGCAAAATATGTTTCGCGGCAATCTCGATCTCAGTCGCCTGCCCCTGCGCCCCGCCTAACGGCTGATGAATCATAATCTCCGCATTCGGAAGCGCCAGCCGTTTACCCTTTGTGCCGCCTGCAAGCAGAAACGCCCCCATGCTGGCTGCCATTCCAATGCAAATTGTGGATACATCACACTTGATATACCGCATTGTATCATAAATCGCCATACCTGCTGTGACAGATCCTCCCGGACTGTTGATATAGAGCTGGATATCCTTCTCCGGATCCTCAGCCTCCAAAAACAGCAGCTGTGCTACTGTAAGACTTGCCGTTGTCTCGTTTACTTCCTCTCCCAAAAATATGATGCGCTCTTTCAAAAGTCTTGAATAGATATCGTAAGAACGCTCCCCCCGACTTGTTTGTTCTATGACATATGGTACTAAACTCATAGTAATTACCTCCGCTTTGCATACTACTAACCAGATTTAGTATAACGCAAATATAATAATTGTGCAAATAATTCGCACAATTATTATACTTTTTTAATAATATCTTGTATTCTATTTTTCTACCACATTCTCCACTGCAAAATCCAGTGCTTTTCTGATGCAAATGTCCTCCTTGATCGACTTCCTCTCAAAATCACTGATCATCTCTGTGACCTTATCCTCCTCCATCTGATAAGCCTCTGCCATCTTCTTAATCTCAGCGTTGTACTCTTCCTCGCTTGCCTCCATGTTCTCAGCTTTCGCAACTGCTTCAAGTACCAGTCTTGTCTTGATCCTCTGCTCTGCCTGTGGCTTTAACTGCTCTAAGAAAGCCGCTTTCGTGAGACCTGTAAACTGGAAATACTGATCGATCGTGATCCCCTGCATCTGGATTCTCTGCGCAAACTCATCTGCCATCGAACGCTGCTGCGTCTCAAGCATTGCATCAGGAATATCCATCTGTGCATCCGCAATGATCGCCTCGATTACTTTCTCTTCCTTTGCAGCCTTTGCTTCCTCTTCCTTTGTCTCTGTCAGATTCTTCTTCACATCTTCCCTGTACTCCGCCAGGGTATCAAACTCAGACACCTCGCTTGCAAATTCATCATCCAGTTCCGGCAGTTCCTTCTCCTTGATCTCCCTGACGATACACTTGAAAACAGCTGGTTTTCCCGCAAGCTCAGATGCCTGATAGTCCTCTGGGAATGTCACATTGACTTCCACTTCCTTGTCAATCTCAGCGCCGATCAACTGCTCCTCAAATCCTGGAATAAAGGTATTGGAACCGATGGTCAGCGGATAATTCTCACCTTTCCCGCCATCGAAAGTCTCTCCGTCAACAAAGCCGTTATAGTCAAGCACTATCATATCACCATCCTTGACAGCCCTGTCATCGACAGAAATCGTCCTTGCATTGTTCTCCCGCTCCTTGTTGATCGCTGCATCAATCTCCTCATCCGTGACAGAGAGATCTGCCTTCTCAACCTCTATGCCCTTGTACTTTCCAAGGACCACCTCTGGCTTTAACGCCACTTCTGCAGTAAAGATAAACGGTTTTCCTGCCTCTGCCTGTACAATATCGATCGTGGGATGTGACACAATCTCCTCTGTACATTCATCTACAGCTTTTGCATAAGCAGGAGGGATGACAATATTCGCGGCATCCTCATAAAAAATCTCTTTTCCATACATCTGCTCTACCATCCTGCGAGGAACCTTACCCTTGCGAAATCCCGGAACACTCAACTTATTCCTGCTCTTCTGATAAGCCTTCTCAATCGCCTGTTCAAAATCCTCAGCGGACGCTTCTATCGTAAGCTTCGCCATATTTCCTTCTAATTTTTCCACCTGTAAACTCATATGTTTTGTTTCCTCCTTGCATATCATGCAATGCATATCATGCAATCATATCTGCCATGAATACATTTATATATTTTATCTCTTTCAGTATACCATCCGTACACTTTCCTTTGTAACTATTCATTTGACAGTTACAATCGTTTTTTATTATATCATAGGCTTTCAAAAAATGAAAGAAAAATTTTTAAAACATGGGAAAAACGTGAGAATTTAAAAAAACGGGATGCAGTATCAAACTGCATCCCATTCTGTCCTACGATTCTATCTTATTTGTTTAAAGACTCCTCATAGCTCTTTACCATTCTCCTGACCATCTCACCGCCGATGCTTCCTGCTTCGCGCGATGTAAGATCACCGTTGTAACCTTCCTTTAAGTTTACACCAAGCTCTGATGCCACCTCTGTCTTAAAACGATCCATTGCTGCCTTAGCCTCTGGAACTTCTACTCTGTTTGATCTACTCTGTGATGCCATAATTTTTTACCTCCGTTAATCTTTTTTGTTCTCTATACAAATCTATTTTCAAAGACAAGCTTTTTGTCGCTTATCTTAATCCTAGTATTAACGGAGAAAAAAGTTTTATGAATGGTATATTTTTACTAAACTGTCATTTTATTTCAATCTTTTATTCTGATTCCTTTGAAATTCCGGTAGATGCGCATAAACACACGGATAATGTCCGGATCAAAGATCATTCCCGCCTTTTCCTGCATATATGTAAGTGTCTGATCAAGCGGTATCGGCTTCTTGTATCGCCGTTCACTGATCATGGCATCGAAAACATCCACTACTTTTACAATGCGTGCAGAAAGTGGTATCGCATCACCCTTCAGACCTTTGGGATAACCGGAACCGTCCCAGCACTCATGATGATACCAGGCAATATCAATCGCCATATCAATAAAATCGTTTGTCTCCACCCCTTCATAAATATCAATCAGCGTTTTTGCACCAAGTTCTGCATGCGTGCACATAATCTTGCGCTCCTCCTCATCCAAAGGTGCATTTTTGAGTAAAATAGAATCGGGTATCATGAGTTTTCCGATATCGTGAAGCCCCGCGCTCGACTCTATCGTATCGATAAAATCATCGGTCACTTCCTGCTCAAATTTCGGGTATAGCTGCATTCCCTCTGCAAGAATCCGACTGTTGTATAATATATTTTTATAATGATTACCTGACACGTTCTCCTTGCTCTCCACAAGTCTTGCCAGCGCCGTCATGATATTTTTCTGCTCGATCCTAAGTTTCTCCATCTGTCGTGCAACCACAAGATTGAGCTGTCTATTGTTCTCTTCCAGATCCTTCTGCATCGTATAGATCTTAAGGTGTGTGGAGATACGCATCTCCACTTCCGTCTTATCAAAAGGCTTTGGAATATAGTCGACCGCACCGAGTGCAAATCCTTTGCTAAGATCCGAAGCGCTATCCATCGCAGAGATAAAAATCACTGGAATATCCTTCGTATAAGGATCATTTTTTAACATGGAACAAAAGGTAAAACCATCGGTCTCAGGCATGGAAATATCTGACAAAATCAATTTTGGCAGGTCGTCGCTGCTCCCAATGATCTCCAACGCTTCCTTTACACTCTGCGCCAGCAGTGCCTGATATCCCATGTTTTTGATAATTTCCTCGAGAATAATGAGATTTACCTCAACATCATCAACCACAAGTATTTTAATATCACTATCATTCTGTGATGTTCTATTCATACGATCCCTCAAACTCCTTTATCTCTCAAAGCCTTCTATTCTCAAAACTTTCTATCTCAAAGTCTTCCATCTCATAGCCTCAAGTCTCAAAGCCCTAAATCTCAAAACCATCTATTTCTTGCATCAGCTGTTCTTTTACCTTCTGCACATACTCCCTCGCCCTGTCACAGTCAGCCTTTCTGATCGCCATCTCCATCCGGAACGCCATGCGCTGTAGATCTTTTGAACCTTTGCTGACTAATTGCTTTAAAGTCGTCGCAAAACTTTCCGCTTTCTGCCAGTTCTCCATATCCATACTGATGTTGAGCTTTTCAAAATATTTCTTCAATTCCCTGATATTGATATCGCTTCCCAGCTCAATCATCAGATCCTGCTCCCCTGCCATCTTATTGAGATTGTTGGCATATTTCCATTTCCTGATAGAAGGCTCCTGTTCTGCATTGTCCTGTGTCTGCTCTGTCTTCAGCCTTATTGTAAAGGAAAACGTGGATCCCTTTCCCTTCTCGCCATCCGCCCAGACCTTACCGTGCATCATGGTCACAAGTTCCTTTGTTATGGCAAGTCCGAGCCCGGTGCCGCCATACTTTCTGGTAATGGATGCATCTGCCTGTGAAAAACTCTTGAACAGCTTATCCTTGTCCTCCGGCGAAAGCCCAATGCCAGTATCTACCACCATGAAAAACAATTCCACCTCGTCATTGATCCTGGTATTCAAAGCGATCTCGATACCGACATACCCCTGTTCTGTGAACTTCACTGCATTGGACACCAGATTATTCAAAATCTGGGTCAACCGCAGCTCATCACCGATCACTTTGTCCGGAATCTCCTGAGCGACATTGAGTGTAAAGCGAAGCCCCTTTCTCATCGTGAGCATACTAAACATCTTTTCCATTCTCGATATAAAATCATAAAAAGAAAAAGGCTTTTCATCAATCTGAAACTTTCCTGCCTCAAGCTTGGAGAAGTCCAGAATATTGTTGATGATTCCCTCCATGGTCGTACAACAGTCTAAAATCATTTTGAGATAATTTGTCTTCTGAAAATCCTGTTCCTGCTCCATCAAAATTTCTGCATGACCTTTAATCCCATTTACGGGCGTGCGCAGTTCATGTGTGACATTTGCCACAAAGGCGTCCCTCGCCTTCATGGATTCCTGCATTTGTATGGTAGTCTCCTCCACTTTTCTGATGCTTTCCTTATAGCGTGTCATATCCACAGCAGTACAGATCATGACTTCCAAACCGTCAAAAACGCGTGATACCACCTTGATCTCCACCGGAAAACAAGTTTTGTTCTTTCGATACAGTACAGTCTCGATTGTTTCGGCATCCTTGTAATCCTCAGCAAGTTGAATGTGATTTTCTACAATTGCAAATACATTTTGAATCAATTCTCCAATATATGCGCCAATGAGCTCACCTGCACTGTAGCCTGTGAGCTCCAAAAGTCTGTCATTACAATAGTCAATGCACCCGCGGGAATCATATTTGATGATACATTCCTGACTGTGATTCAAAATAAAATAAAAAAATTCTTCCCGGTTTTTTTGCATTTATTCTTCCTCTTCCTCATCCTGCTTCTCTGTAAAGTCAAGGGATTCATCACTCAGCAGCTTGACAGGATCCAGCAAAAGCTTTACGCCATCGCCAACCTTTCCGATTCCTCGAATAAATTTAGCCTGTGTATTTGTTTTGGACACATTGGGAGGCGGCAGAATATCCTCTTCCTCGATCGATACCACCTCTGAAATCGTCTCTACAATCAATCCTACTGTAACCCCCTGAACCTCCACAACAATAATGCAGGTTCGGTCGTTATATTCAAAAGGAACCTTTCCAAACCGGTCTGCTACATCGATCACTGGTATAATCTTACCTCTTAAATTGATCAATCCCTTAATAAAATGCTCCACCTCAGGGATAGGCGCTATCTGCTGCATCTGTATGATCTCGCTCACATACTGAAGCTCTATACCAAAAACATCACTTCCAATGCAGAAAGTCATATATTTTCCCTGACGGGTATCCTCCTGCTCTGCAGCCTCAAGCACTTCTGTTTTTTCTTCCATGCAAAATCGTCCCCCTTATCTCTCCACGGTCATATTATGAAGTTAATCCAAGCTTCTCCAGCGTACCTCTCAATTTCTCAATATCAATCGGTTTCGCACAATATACTGTACATCCAAGTTCAAACGCCTTTTTGACATTTTTCTCCTCATTGAGCGCTGTTGTCATAATGACTTTTGCCTGCTGTTCTGATGTTATATGGTGCTCCCTCTCGATGTCGCGTATATTCTTGAGCGCCTGATAGCCGTCCATGACAGGCATCATCACATCCAGACAGATCAAATCATACGGATCATCCTCTTCAAGCGCCATCATAAAGGCATCAATTGCCTCCATGCCATCGACGGTTACATCGCACTCACCGTACTCAGACAAAAATTTCAAGATTGCCTTTCTGCTGGCAAAATCATCTTCCGCTATTAATATTCTCATAATTGTCTCCTATCCTTTCTTATTACTGCCGTTTATCCAGCAGATAATATATTTTCTGTGCAATCTGATCCAATGGTACCTGCCATTTCACAGCTCCAATCTCATACGCCACCTTGGGCATACCATACACGATACAGGTCTTCTCATCCTGCCCTATCGTGCGCGCTCCTGCGTTTTTCATAGCCAGCAGTCCCTTGGCACCGTCGCTCCCCATCCCCGTCATCAACACGCCGATCGCTTCTTTTCCAGCAACACGTGCTACTGACTCAAAGAGTGCATCTACCGATGGACAGTGACCTGTCACCCTCGGTCCATGTTTACACTCTACCTGATATCTGCCATTGATCTTCACAATGCGCATCTGTTTATCTCCTGGAGCCAGAAGGATCTGACCGGGTTTCACCACATCTCCGGATACCGCCTCCTTCACAGAAACTTCCCCCTCGTTGTCCAACCTGTGCGCATACATCTGTGTATAGCCTTCCGGCATATGCTGCACCATCACAATGCCTGGAATATCCTTCCTGAGTCCTCTCACAACCGTAGCGATCGCTTCTGTCCCTCCTGTTGAGGCACCGATCGCTATAACAGAAGTTGTGACATCCGCTCCATTTCCCACATTTCGAAAAGTATGTGGTACAGTTAGTGCAGACACCCTTTTAGCTGCAGCAAACCAATCCCCGCCTGCTGCTTTCCGAAGACGATTACAGATATTTTCATGCGCAAGTATCTCATAATTGTCCCCGCAGGCAATAAAATCCTTCGCGCCTGCGCGATAGGCTTCATCCTCGAACTGCGGTTCTGCTATGACAAGTGTTGCAGTACTTCTCTGTGGCATGAGTTTTCCCAGAAACGTAATGCCTGACATTCTTGGCAGATCATGGCATAGAAGCATAACGTCGGGATCGTACTCTATGATTTTATCTCTGGCCATGTAGGCATTGTTTGCTTCTGCCACCACATCAAGATCCGGATCTGCATAGAGAATTCCACTCAGATGCCTCCTCATTTCCAAATTTCCTACCACCAATAATACCTTTAATTTTTCCATACTGAACCTCCCCGCACTATTTTTTGTATATGGAAGGTTTTACATACTGAAATCGGGTATTATTCTGCCCCATAGATTCTGTCGAACCGATAAAGAGGTAGCCGCCGGGTGCCATTTTCTCATAAATATTGTTTAACAGATGCTCTTTCGTGGGCTCATCAAAATAAATCATGACATTTCTGATAAATACCACATGAAGCGGCTTTCTAAAAGGCAGCGGATTCATCAGGTTCAGCTGTCGAAACAGCACCTCCTTCTTGAGTTCGTCTTTCACCCGATATTCATCCTGATTGATCTGCTTGAAAAACCTGCGCACATACTGATGCGGCAGCTGTTCCACGGAATTTTTGGAATAGACGCCTTTCACCGCCTTCTCCAGGACTCTTGTGTCAATATCCGTGGCAAGAATCCTGGTATCCCATTCATCCTGCTCCAATCCTAGAAAATCTTTACAGAGCATTGCCAGTGTGTATGGCTCCTCCCCTGTCGATGAGGCGGCACACCAGATGTGCCAGTCCTTCGTATTTTCTGTACATGCCTTAAGTTCAGGAAAAACCTCTTGTTTCAAAAATATAAACTGCTCATACTCCCTCCAAAAATACGTATGATTCGTCGTGAGGGCATTCATTAAATCCTCCGCCTCAGGCCCTGTCGGAAACTTTTCCACACGGTCCATAAACGCATCATATGAGCTGTATCCCTTTCGCTGCATATAACTATCAAGCCTTCCCTGAACCAAAACCTTTTTTTCATTTAAGTTAATGCCAGCTTTATTTTTCACATATGCTGCCACTCTTTGAAACTCATGTTCTGTTATCATTTGAGAAACCTTCTATCTGCTTGATTTGATATATTATAATTCTATAATTACGCATTACATTTTTGATTATAACATTGGATTCATAAGTTGTCAAAATTTTTAAGGGCAACAATAAACAATAAACTTAATCCGCTGTATAGACAATACTTTTAGCAAGCTCATCCGCCTTCTCCTGCCCCAAAAGCGTTGATATAATCTCCAGTGCGAACGGGATTGCCGTCCCTACACCGCGGCTTGTTATGATCGAGTCAGACTTCATAACCTTATGATCCCAGCACACGCCAGCGCCGTTTTGATACAGTTCATCTTCCATTCCTGGATAAATGCAGGCCTTTCTGCCCTGCAAAAGTCCCATATGAGCAAAAATGCTCGGCGCTGCACAAATCGCTGCAATATATTTTCCATTCTCGTAGGATGCCCGGATATTCCTGATCAGCCACTCGCATGCCTCAAGATTTCTCGTGCCTGGCATTCCTCCCGGACAGATCAGTATATCAAACAGTGCAAAGTCCAGACGGTCGAGTCCTGCATTCATTTCCACTGTGATATTGTGACTTCCCGTAACACTCTTTTCGTTGTCGATCGAAACACAGACTGTCTCAATACCTGCACGCCTCAGCAGATCCACTACTGTAAGCGCTTCAACCTCCTCAAATCCTGTTGCAAAAAATACTGCTGCACTCTTTTTCATGATATCATTCTTCCTTTCCTGTTTACATTTTTTCATTTTTTCGTCACGCATCCTCATTTGTACACAAAATGCTAAAAAGCAAGCATTTTAGCACAGGTGTGCAAAATAACTCTTATTACGCTTTATCAGCATTTTACCACATAATCTGAAATTGTGGAAGATTTTGCGCCTTTTGTTTCCATTTTTATTGATTTTCTTTTTGAAACTTATGATATAATAAATATACTTATATTCAAAACGGGAGGTCAACATGAATAACAAAAAATTAACGATGCTACTATTAACAATGACTTTATCAACTGTGTCCCTGACGAGCTGTGGTTCTGGTTCCGAACAGTCAGAGCCGGCATCACAGGCGCTAACAACCGTTGCTTCGGAGGAGACCGCAGCTTCCGAAACTGCTTCCTCCGAAATTGAAAAAAATGACAGCACATCAGACAATGCCCAGGAGGCTCTAAACTCCATGTATCCACTGCCCACTACCACAGAAGATGCTGGCATATACGTGGAACCGATACCCGATCTTTCTGACAGTTTCATCAGAGGCATGGATGTATCTTCTATCCTTGCTGAGGAAAAAAGCGGCGTAAAATATTACAACGCCGACGGTATCGAACAGGATGTATTTACCACGATGGCAGAAGCCGGCGTCAATTTCGCGCGCATCCGCGTCTGGAATGATCCCTACGACGAGAACGGCAACGGATACGGTGGCGGAAACAACGATCTTGCCACAGCGATCGCCCTCGGAAAACGCGCTACTGAAAACGGCATGAAAGTCTGCATCGACTTCCATTACTCCGACTTCTGGGCAGATCCTGCAAAGCAGATGTGTCCCAAAGCATGGGTTGGCATGTCCCTTGAGGAAAAATCAAACGCCTTATACGAATATACCAAGGACAGTCTGACGCAGCTCCTTGACAACGGTGTTGACGTCTGTATGGTACAGGTCGGAAACGAAACAAACAACGGCATGGCAGGAGAAACAAAGATTCCCAACATCGCTCAGCTCATGAATGCGGGAAGCAAGGCTGTCCGTGAAGTATCTGAGCGTTACAACAAAGCGATTAAAGTCGCACTTCATTATACGAATGCCGATGATTACGACGGAATCGACTCGATCCTGTACAAGCTTTCCTCTTTTCAGGTAGACTATGACATCTTTGCACTGTCCTACTATCCTTATTGGCATGGAACCTTTGAGAATGTCCAAAATGTCATGACCAATATAAGGGAAAAATATGGCAAGGAAACGCTTATTGCCGAAACCGCCTACTGCTATACCACAGAAGATACGGATGGCTCTGGCAACAGCGTTGGCGAGAGCGATCTGCTTGATGCTTATGGTGCTACCGTACAGAGCCAGTCCACTGCACTGCGCGATGTCTGTGCAACAGCGAATAAAGCCGGCGCCCTCGGCGTATTCTATTGGGAAGGCGCATGGATCACCGTCGGCGATGTGAACGCTGACAACAGCCCAATCTGGGAAGAATTTGGCTCCGGCTGGGCAAGCAGCTATGCGTCAGATTACGACCCCAACGATGCCGGACAGTACTATGGAGGCTGTTCCTGGGACAACCAGGCATTATTTGGTGCCGACGGAAAACCATTGGAATCCCTGAATACATACAAATGGTTAAAATATGGCACCAACGCTGAACCTGCGATCGATATGATCAATGCACCAACGGTAACCTGTAATATCGACTCTGCAGTAGAACTACCTGATACTGTGGACGTTGTCTACAACAACCGCGCCCTGAATACCTCCCTGCCTGTTGAGTGGTATGAGGAACAGGTCCTGAACATCGACACCTCCAAGGCCGGAATTTACGAGATCTACGGCAGAATCCTTGACGATAATGCCACCACCGACAATCCAACGGAGGTTTGCTGCACCGTCAACGTGGAAATGCTCAATTATGTGTCCAATCCCAGCTTCGAGGATTCTGATACTTCCATGTGGAATGTCACTTACGAAGGCAGCAAGAATCCAACGGATTTCCAGCAAAAAGAGGGCGACGCACACACTGGCGAGTATTCCTTCCACTTCTGGTCAGAATCCGACATGGACTTCTCCATCGAGCAGGAATTTACAGATCTGGAGCCAGGCACCTATGAATTGAAGGCTTATTTCCAAGGTGGAGACATCGATGCCAGCGCCGAGATGGAACTCTACGCCAAAATTGGTAACGCAGTATCCTCCGATTCCTTTACTGCACAGGGCTATGCCAACTGGCAGGAACCAACGATATCCACTATAACGGTTACCGACGGCACACTCACCATCGGCGTCCATATCAAGTGCAGCGCAAAGGGCTGGGGTACAATCGATGACTTTACCCTGAATAAAGTCAACTAAGTAACCGGGCAGTTCCTTACTTTCCAAAATGCTTTTCTTTTCCGGGAACAGCGTCAATTTGGGGCCTTCCCGAATGATCCTTGTTTAAAAACGACGCGCGTTTGACAGCATCAGAACCATATTTCTCCCTGATGCTGTCCATCGCCCTGTCAAGTTTTTCCAGCTTCTCATAGTTTCCATCATCAAAGAGCGACAATTGTCTGCCGTCACTTACCTGTCTGATATGGCTGGTCTGAATTCCCAGCAGCCTGACCGGTCTGCCATCCCACAACTCCTCAAACAATCTGCTTGCCATACCATAAATCTCATTGGTAATATTTGTAGCATGCGACAATTCGCACTGATGTGACACCCTCGACAGATCGCTGTAGCGGATATTGACTGCCACAACCTCCGCCTTTGCCGCATCATTGCGCAGCCGCCTTCCCACCATCTCCGCCAGCGACATCAGCACCATATTCGCTGTAGATTCATCTGTCACATCAAATGCAATCGTGGTGGCGTTTCCATAGCTTTTGTTATCAGCCGGTTCTGGCTCTATGATCGAAGCGCCTTCACCGTTTGCAAATTTCCAGATTGCTTCCCCCTGTTTCTTTAATGAGCCTCTCAAAATCTGCGGATCTGTGTGCGCCAGTTCCCCGATTGTATGAATACCCAGTGTGTGCAGCGTCTGTTCTGTCGATTTTCCTACCAGAAACAGATCCCCCACTGGAAGTTTCCACATTTTATCAGGAATCTCCTGCGGAAAAAGCGTGTGTACCAGATTCGGTTTTCTGAAATCGCTTGCCATCTTCGCGAGCAGCTTGTTCGTGGATATTCCCACATTGACAGTAAAGCCAAGCTCGTGGTAAATCTCATCTTTAATACGCGTGGCCGCCTCTACCGGCGGGCCGAAAAGTTTTTCCGTACCTGTCATATCAACAAAACACTCGTCAATGCTGCACTGTTCGATCGTATCCGAATATCTTTCCAAAATCGCCAGAAACGCCTTCGAATATTCCCTGTATATCTCATGCCGTGACGGGACCAGCACCAGATTGGGACATTTCCTGAGCGCGTCCGTAATAGGTTCCCCTGTCTGAACCTTATACTTTTTTGCCGGAATCGATTTTGCCAATATGATTCCATGGCGCTTTGACCGGTCTCCTCCCACCGCTGAGGGAATATCGCGCAGATCCGTTGTAATCTCCGGAAACTGATCCGGATGCTTTAACCGCTCCACTGCCTCCCACGACAAGAATGCACTGTTGACATCGATGTGAAAAATCAACTTTTCCCCTGACATAACCATCTTCCCTTCCCGATCCCTCTCTTCGTATCATTTATATACTCAATTTATCCAATACCGGTTTGATCCTGTATGCCAGCATTCCAATAAGACAGCCTGTAATAAGCCCTGCCATGATCAGTACCGGAAGATAGAAGGCGATTTTCAAATTCCGTACTACCAGAACTGCTACAATCAGCTGCCCGATGTTGTGGCTCACACCGCCTGCGATACTGACCCCTGTGATGGAAAAGGCGTCCCCTCTTTTCACAATAAGCATTACCAAAAAGCTTAATATTCCCCCCGCAAGACTGTAAAGCATCATGGACAGATTGCCAAACAGGAAGGAGACAAGCACTATGCGCATGAGCTGAATTGCAAACGCCTGATATGCCGGAAGAAGATACAGTGCGAGGACTATAACAATATTGGCAAGCCCCAGTTTCACTCCCGGTATGCCCAAACCAAATGGTATCAACGCCTCAACATATCCAAATATCATTGCCAGTGCCGTCAGCATGGCACAGTACGCTACTCTCTTTGTCGTCATAATATCCCCCAGCCATCTATTCTATGGAACAATCACATCTGGCTGCTGTTTGTCGCGGGTTCCTGTCACTTCCACCACAAGTTTGTGCGGCAGGCAGATAATCGTCTCGCCGCCCTTTGCAATTGGCTTATAGTCCATACAATACTTGTCCGGACAATCCGCATCAGCCATATACGCGCTGCCATCCTCGATCACAAGCCTGTTATATCCTAATTTTTCATCGATGGAAATGGACTGTTCTTCAGACAGGCTGTATTCCCCATAAAGCGCTCCGTCAATCATAATGCGCACTGTCGCTCCGGGCTCTCCCTGTGTGAACGTTAGCAGCAGGGAAGACACCGCCGCCGTCGCAATAATAAATCCAATTAAAATAAAATCTTTTTTCCGAAATATCATGATTGCTATTTTCCCTTATCTTAACGCATAATTCGAATATTTGTTTTTCGAACACCTATTCTAACTATACCCTATTTTTTGTACTCTGTCAACCAAATTATGAGATTCATCCAAATATTTTCTCATACTCTGTTTTCGCCCTCTTATAGTCGGGATTTCTCTGGATAATACTCCTCAAAATCTCTCCTGCTTTATCTCTCTGCTTTTCCTGGATCAGACTTAACGAATACAAAAAAGCAACCTGATCATTATTCTTGTTTTCCTCATAAGCCAACTCCAGGAAATAATTCGCCAGATCCAATTGATCTAACTTACTATAACACTCATATAAGCGTTCAAATGTCTTAAAATGCCTGTTCCTCCTGACTGATTTTAAATAATACTTTACCGCCGTATCAATCTCACCCTTCTGTACACTTTCTTCTCCCATCGTATAATAATAGTAACTATCCTGATCCATTTTTGTTCCCACCCTTCTTTCAATCCAATATTTCTGATACGCTCTCAGCGCAATCGAGCAGAGCACCCGTCAGCTCCAGCTGACATACTTCTTGTGGGTGTCCGTGTGCATCAAAAAATGACATGTGTTGTCTGTCATGCCATTTTTTGAACAAATCTAAGGATCTATAGAAAATTTTCCTACAACTCCTAATATGAAATAATCTCGTACCCATCCTCTGTGACAAGCACCTGGATCTCCCACTGCGCAGAGGGAGATCCGTCCTCCGTGTGAACCGTCCACCCGTCATCATCGGATATATAGATGTCCTCTTTTCCCATATTGATCATGGGCTCTATCGTAAAAACCATTCCTGGAACCATCAGCATCCCTGTGTCTTTCGGGCATACATAGCTCACCCACGGATCCTCGTGAAATTCCAGCCCAACGCCATGTCCGCCGATTTCCCGGACAACAGAATAGCCATTCTGCATGGCAAACTCGTGGATTGCAGCCCCCATGTCCCCAATCTTTCTCCACGGCTGCACATACTGCAGGCCGACCTCAAGGCTCTGCTTTGTGATATCCACCAGGCGTTTTTTCTCCGCCGGGACATTTCCAATACAGTACATTCTGGAAGAATCTGAGAAATAGCCCTTGTAAATCGTGGACACATCCACATTGATGATATCCCCGTCCTTTAAGATCTCATTTTTGGACGGAATACCGTGGCAGACCACATCGTTGACCGAGGTGCACACACTTTTGGGAAAGCCTTCATAGTTGAGCGGCGCCGCAATTGCATTATATTTTTTAGTAATACTGCTTACCCAGTTGTCGATTTCCTGCGTGGAGATCCCTTCTTCAATATGTTCATCCAGATAATCCAAAATTGCGATATTGACTTTCGCGCTCTCACGGATTCCCTGGACTTGTTCCGGATTTTTGATAATGCGCCTCGGCGGCACCAAAATTCCCCTGCGCCTGTAGTCGTCAAGCTTTTCATCAAAAGAGCAGTGACACTTCTTGTACTTTTTTCCGCTGCCACACCAGCAGTCGTCATTTCTGCCCAGCTTTTCTTCGACTTCTACCTGAAACGGATTCTTAGAAACTTTCTTGCGCATCAAATTGTATTCTAACACATTTTTTCCCATAAACGATATCTCCTAGTAAAGTAAGTCCTTTCTAACGTTTTGACTCCTTTTCTATCATACACTTAGTTTTGGGATATGGCAAGAAAAATCAATCATGTCCTCTCAAAGGAGTATTTTGAATCCTCAATAAACAATCACTTTCCCCTTTTGAAAACTTCCCTTGTATCCGCATGGTAAGTGCCCTGATAGATAGATTTCCAATATATGATCGACCAGCCCGCACTGATATAAGCCTCCATAATACGCAAACATAAATATTGTGATCAGATTGCACTCGATATCCAGAATAAAACTCTGCGGCAGATTCTTTGCTGCGATGACATCTTTCACTACAGCCATGATTTCCGGAACACAGGTTTTTTTCACAAACTCCAGCTGTCCATCCCACTTTTGAAAGGCGGCTGGATCGTTCTCATTCAAAAAAGCCCATAATTCGTTTGTTTCTTCCAGAATCACATTCTCCCACTTTGCGGAATTAATCTTTTCCTCCGCCTCAGCCAAATCCTTTGCCCACACATAATCAAAATCATAACTGTCCGCATCCCTGTTTCCGCACTGCTCCAGCCAATGACAGCTTCGCAGTTTTTCACGCAGCTGACCCTCACGATCCATATCCATTGCTCCTTTGGTGAAACCTCAAAATCCATTCTTAAAAGTATCATATTCTTCATAATAAAGTATTGCTTCATATAACTCTTGAACAGAAGCATCTTTTTTATGGTCAAGCGCAGACATGATAACGTCCTGCAGCATATCATGACGGTAAACTACATCAAGATGATTCTGTACAGCAAATTCAGGGAATGTCTCTTCGTCCGTCTCCACATTGTATGCAGGGTATGGAAATACATAACACTCCGAGTCCAGTTCTAAATCGGAAGAGCCTGCATATACACACCATTGACAATCTGCACACAACGCTTGCTCCCCGCCTTTCAAATATACTTCCTTGATCTCCTCAATTATTTCCTTAAATACATACTTATTCTTTTTCATCTTAATCCTCCACAGACCACACAATCTCTCTGCCACAGTGAATACGAAACTTATTTTTCCCGCGTTCCCGCCGCAAATTTTCCACAATTGATGTCCAGCACTGTCCGCACAGGCTGGATCAGCGCATCCTCGTACTGTGCGTGCCACTCAATATAGGGCTGTATCCGGCCATCCCGGTCAATGCCATCAATCGTATCCCCGCTCTTTACAGCAAACTCACTCTGGAACAGGTAATCCGCAATATTATAGACATACTCCACAACATGTCCTGGCTCCATTCCGTGAAAATGCACCTGCACATCGGCAGCGCCAAACGCGTAAAACCCCAGCGTGTCCACCAACATGTCCTCAGAATTGCTGATACGGAAAAAGCGCGCATTGACTGCCGTGCGGATAAAATTCTGCGTCATGCCGTACTGTCTGCCCTCATAAAAGTACGACGGCAGCGTCAGTTTTCCGCTGTGAGGAACATAGATCGCCTTACAGTCCGGATAGCACTCGAGAGCCGCCTCGATCTGTGCCAGGAAAAGCTCTGCCTGCTGCTTATAATGCAGCCCTCCGGACAGCATACTGAACGCACTGACGGAATATTTGCACGCGTTCATAAGCTCCGTACCATTTTTCACGTCCCAGAACTGGCTGCTCTTTAATTCGTCAAGTTCAGCCGCAAAATCATATGGTCCCACAAAGCTTGCAAGCACTGGTATGGGCACGGAATCTTTAAACTCCGCCTTAAACTTCTCCACTGCATACGACGGCTGTTCGGGATTCTCACTGATATTATTCACCGTGCCCACAAACTTTTCCAGCGCCGCCTGCAGCTTTTCAGGTGATGCCTGCTGCGGTTTTTCTGTAAACAAAAGCTGCGCGATCAGAAGCTGCTGATCCGGCGCTTTGTCATTCAGATTTTGATTCAGTACCTTGTCATTATGATTGCCCTTTTGAATATCCATAGTACTCCCCCCATCATTATTTTGACCTATTCTATCTTGCCGACCATCTGTGTATTGATCTCAATATATTCCCTGATCCGCACTTTTTGAATATTCTTGAGATTCTCCTTTCCCCCCAACCCTAACAGCGGCTCATATCCAAAGCATTCTTCGTACTCCAGTGGACCATATTTTTCCAGTGCCTTGTCATACTTCTTATTCTTTATTTTTGTATCTAAATATACCTGCGAAACTAAATTTCTGAAAAAATAGGAGCCCAGCACCTCAAGATCCATATAGCGGTATAATAAAATAACCATGATCTGCTCTTTTGTATTATATAAAATGATATCGCCAAATGCCGTTGCCATGATGGGTATCGCATATGCTCCATCAAAATAGGATTCCTTGACAACACCTTCATAATCATGTGGATTGATCACCTTAACACCACTTTACAACTTTATAAATGGTATCCTTGCTGTTGAACCAACTGTTTTAGGGCATTAATTATTGTATTTGATTTTATGTGGGTTTCGATATTTTTCGCGAAAATGGCATAAAATACCTGTTCCCGAATCTGTGCGCTAAGAACAAACCGGAATTCTTGTACGCTTTCTGTACGGTATTTTGAGAATACCTTATCCTGATACGGCAGTATTTTCATGGCACAATAGGCGATGTTGATCAGATTGACCAGCATTTCAATCCCCTTACGGCTCCGTACCATGTAGCTGCATAATGACCAAAATGTTTTCTGTTCATAGTAGCTGACTTCAATATTCCATCTATATACATATAGAAGAAGTGGGATGAACTGCATACGGTCGCTTCCCGTCTGGTTTAATGGGGATTTTTCCTGCCACGCACAGAAGATCTGAAGCTGTTCCGGTAAAATTGTACTGAAAAACAGACGCCGGCTGTCAGAATCCCTTTTCGGGGCTGTCACGTATGCCATAACCTTCCTTTTGCCAAATACATTTGTCAGTACCCTGCGTGCAGCCATAAAATAGTCACCGATTTTTTCATCCGACAGTATGAAATCATCCTGGATGGACAGCCTTCTTCCATGCACCGCTGGCCTGC
This sequence comes from Lachnospiraceae bacterium UBA7179, assembly GCA_002491195.1. GTDB lineage: Bacteria > Bacillota > Clostridia > Lachnospirales > Lachnospiraceae > COE1. The sequence goes on along the minus strand of DKVL01000012.1, from coordinate 307 downwards.
CCTTTTTTCCAGACGGTTCAGGAGCCAGGTCATAAATGACAGAGTCAGCCCTGGCATTTCCAATGAGGTCAAGGTTTTCGTATTCATCCACAAGACATACCAGGTCTTTCTTGACATACCAGCTGTCACACAGGATGATGACATTTTTCTTCCCGGAAAGTTCCGGCATTACCTGGCGTACCATTGATGCAGCCAGCTTCAGTTTGGATTCGTTGCCCAGCCACATACGGTATCCAAGCGGGACGGAGACATAACGGATCTGGTTCTGGTTCCACACAGGTATACAGAGCATTACGCTTACAAAACA
>DKVL01000005.1 GCA_002491195.1 Lachnospiraceae bacterium UBA7179 | reverse complement strand
GAGACACAGGCACAGGTAAAGAAACTGGATGATCTGTATGCGCAGAAAGCGAATATCACAACGCAAACGGCAAATGTCGGAGAAGGAGTGGCGTTAGAGCCTTCCAGGATTTCCATGGTAGGTGCGGCGCTGAATGCCAGCGCGAATGCATCGATCCAGATGAATATCCGCAAACCGGAGCCGGCTAATGATATCATCAGCAATAATAAGGACTGGTGGAGATATGAGTATGGCAATGCGGTACAGTTGTCAATGGATGTAACAGGGATCAACAGTCCGGAGGATTTAGCGGTACCTATTACCATAACCATGCCGATACCCAATAACCTGAATTCGGATAGACTGGTGATCCTGCACGAGCAGGCTGACAAAAAGTTAGCACGTGTTGAATGTAAAGTGGACAAGGAAGCAGGTACCGTGCGTTTTACCATCACGCACTTCAGCGAATTTATTTTCGCAGAGACAGCAAACACTGGAGATCCCGCCAATCCGGGAACAGAGGATAAGCCGGGAATAGACTCACCGGATCAGCCTTCTACCAATCCGGGAACAGAGGATAAGCCAGGAACAGATTCGCCGGATCAGCCTTCTACCAATCCGGGAACAGAGGATAAGCCGGGAACAGATTCATCGGATCAGTCTTCGTCGTCTTCATCAAGTTCGTCTTCGTCAAAGTCTTCGTCTTCGTCAGGTTCATCCGCTGCAGCGCCGGCAGTAAAAGCGCCCAGTATTGGAAAATCAGAGGGATGGAGCAGCTTAGGAAAAGAAGTGAATGAAGCGATTGCAGGAAAGACAGATGGGACAGAAGCCGTTGTATGGGTGAAGCTGAACGGTGTGGAGATCATTCCCCAAACCGCTTTAAGGGGAATCGCTGGTAAGGATGTCACGGTATGTTTTGTGACAGAGGAAGGTGTTATCGTCAATATAAATGCCAGTCTTCTGACACCCGATGCAGTTGGGGAGATAAGAATTGTTTCAAGCAAGGCCAAGGATGGAAGCACAGCCGTAAAGATCCGAAATACAGTTCCGGATATGAACCAGGCGATCGCTGTCTTTGTTAAGGCACAGACAGGCGCACAGGACAATACACTCTATTTTGTTGATGTTGCAAATGAACTGATTCCTTTCAGGACAAGCAATGTAGCAGCAAACGGATACATGGCATTTGAGGTTCCGTTTGTAAATGCAAACTATAATGTAAAATAATTGAACATCAGAAAACGTGTGCCATTAGGCGCACGTTTTTTGATGGGTGAAAGTCCTAGATCCGTCTTGGCAATAGGGAAGATACAGCCAGTATAAAGGGCGTCTGTTTATGGCAGAGACTATGATTAACGCGGGGGAGAACCGGAAGGAAGGTAAGTAAATTGTTGGTTTACCGGGATTGTTCTAAAATATTATGAAAAATATTTATTTGGGTGTTGACAACAAATAAAAGTTAGAATATACTAACAAATGTAAGGGATAATAAATGAGAGTGTCACATGCAGAACAGGCATGTATATCGGTGGGTACACAGGTCTGTATATAGGAAAAGGAGATGAGCGTATGCCGCTTAGTATGGCGAATGTTGGGGAGGCGTTGGAGATTAAGAAGGTCGGCGGGAAAGAGGAGACGAGACAGTTTCTTGAGAAGCTCGGCTTTGTGACTGGCGGAATCGTTACAGTGGTATCCGACATTAATGGAAGCATGATCGTTAATGTGAAGGATTCCCGGGTTGCGATTGGCAGGGACATGGCAAACAAGATTGTTGTTTAGCTGCTATGCAGCTATTCACATAAGGGAATGGGATAATTCCTGAAATGATTCGGCCATCGCAGGACGCATCGCGGATGTTGTTTTGCGTGTATCGACTAAAAATGATGGAAGTGAGGAGGATGAAAATGAGAACACTAAAGGAAGTGCAGTGTGGACAGACGGTGAAAGTGTCTAAACTAAACGGAGAAGGACCTGTCAAGAGAAGAATCATGGACATGGGCATCACAAAAGGCGTGGAAGTCTTTGTTCGCAAGGTGGCTCCCCTGGGCGATCCGGTGGAAGTGACGGTCAGAGGCTATGAGCTGTCTCTTCGGAAAGCTGACGCGGAGATGATTGTTGTGGAATAATTTTTTTACCCAATAGTTAGCATAAACTAATTTTAATAAGCAAAACAAAATAGTAAGTAGAAATGTAAAACAAGCCAGATACAGGTTTTGTTCTGTACAGGCGGAAGGAGTAAGGTATGTCAGTCAAAATAGCACTAGCAGGTAATCCAAACTGCGGTAAGACAACACTGTTTAACGCACTGACCGGTTCCAATCAGTTTGTGGGAAACTGGCCGGGTGTGACAGTTGAGAAAAAGGAAGGCAGGTGGAAGGGAGACAAGGAAGTGGTCATCATGGACCTTCCGGGAATTTATTCCCTGTCGCCGTATACATTGGAGGAGGTTGTAGCCAGAAACTATCTGATCGGAGAGCGGCCGGACGCCATCTTAAACATAGTAGATGGCACGAATATCGAGCGGAATCTCTATCTGTCAACACAGTTGATGGAGCTTGGGATTCCCGTCGTTATGGCGGTCAATATGGCTGATATTTTAGAGAAAAACGGAGACGTAGTACATATTGACAAACTTTCTAAGAAACTTGGGTGTGAAGCTGTAGAAATCTCTGCCTTAAAAGGAACAGGAGTGGATGACGCGGTCAGAAAAGCTGTTGCGGCAGCAAAGAAGAAGGCGGCAATGCCGGTTCATACATTTGATGAGAAGGCGGAGGATCTCATCAATACTGTCGCAGAGAGACTTGGATCAGAGATACCGCAGGAACAGAAACGATTCTTTGCCATCAAACTGTTGGAGAAGGATGACAAGATTGCAAACCTCATGAGCAATGTTCCTGATGTCGCCAGCGAGATCAAGGCAATGGAAGAGGCGTTTGACGATGACACAGAGAGTATTATCACGAACGAGCGGTATGTGTATATTTCAAGTATCATCAACGACTGTGTCACTAAAAAGAGCAAGAATAAGATGACAATATCCGATCGGATTGACCGGATTGTCACAAACAGGTGGCTTGCGCTGCCAATCTTTGCCGCGGTCATGTTTCTGGTTTATTATGTGTCGGTTACGACGGTAGGAACATGGGTGACGGACTGGACGAACGATGTTTTGTTCGGAGAGATCATACCGCCTGCAATCGAGAGCGGGCTTGCATCAATCGGATGTGCAGACTGGCTGTCGGGGCTGGTCCTTGACGGTATTGTGGCAGGTGTCGGCGCAGTGCTTGGTTTCGTGCCACAGATGTTAGTATTATTTATATTTCTTGCATTCCTGGAGGCGTGTGGATATATGGCGCGCGTAGCGTTTATCATGGATAGGATTTTCCGCAAGTTTGGTCTTTCCGGGAAATCATTTATTCCGATGCTGATCGGTTCCGGATGCGGTGTTCCGGGCGTTATGGCGTCAAGGACGATTGAGAATGACAGGGACCGCAAGATGACAATCATGACAACAACCTTTGTTCCATGCGGGGCAAAACTGCCGATCATCGCGTTGATCGCAGGCGCGTTTTTTGACAATGCGGGCTGTGTATCATGGAGTGCGTACTTTGTAGGAATTGCGGCGATTATCTGTTCTGGTATTATACTGAAGAAGACAAAGATGTTCGCGGGAGAACCGGCGCCGTTTGTTATGGAACTTCCGGCGTACCATATGCCGACAGTGGGCAATGTGCTTCGGAGCATGTGGGAGCGCGGCTGGTCCTTTATCAAGAAGGCTGGTACCATCATTTTACTGTCAACCATCGTTTTGTGGTTCTTGATGAGCTTTGGCTGGGCAGACGAAGGATTTGGCATGGTTGAGGAGCTTAATGAGAGTATTCTGGCAAAGATCGGCAGCGGCATCGCGTGGATTTTCACACCGCTTGGATGGACACAGGCCGGCGAAGGCTGGAAGATGGCTGTCGCAGCTGTCACAGGTCTGATCGCGAAGGAGAATGTCGTAGCGACATTTGGTATGCTGTTTGGCTTTGCGGAGGTCGCAGAGGACGGAGCAGAAATCTGGGGAAATCTTGCAGCGGTGATGACGCCGGTTGCAGCGTACGGATTCTTAGTATTTAATCTCTTGTGCGCACCCTGCTTTGCAGCGATGGGCGCGATCAAGCGGGAGATGAACAATGCGAAGTGGTTCTGGTTTGCGATTGGTTATCAGTGTGGTCTGGCATATATCGTTTCCATGTGTATTTACCAGATCGGTACACTGGTCACAACAGGGGCATTTGGCATTGGTACAGCGATTGCATTTGCGTTCGTGCTTGCGTTCATTTATCTGTTAGTCAGACCGTACAGGGAGAGCCAGGCACTGAAATTCAACGGCAGCGGAAAAATGCTTGCAAAATAACGGGAAACAGATATAAAATAGAAATAGGAGGACTGACTATGGGAACAGTGATCACGTTAGCAGTACTGCTCGCAGTTGTAGGTCTGGCTGTGCGCAGTATGGTTCGCGATAAGAAGAGCGGAAAATCGCTGCAGTGCGGCGGCGACTGCAGCAAATGTAAAGGATGTCATTAATAATTCATGCGCTTGTAGAAATACACAGACATACCTGTTGCGATCGTCCAACCGATCGGCCACGCACACCAGATGCCGATGGCGCCGAACAGATCTGAGAAGAAAAATGCAAGTATGACACGCAGAATCAGGTCTGTAAAAGTTGCAGCCATAAATGCTTTCATGGCGCCGGCGCCCCGCAGTACGCCGTCTGTCACAAGTTTGGCGGACACGACGAAGTAGAACGGAGACAGAATCCATAGGAACTGTTTTCCGGTCAACAGCGCTTCGGCGGAGGTCGAATCCATGAACAGCAAAAGCAGGTATTGGCCAAAGCAGACATATAAAATGACGATTGGAACGCTGATGCACCAGACCAGTTTGAGCCCGGCACGCAGACCGCTTTTTACCCGGTCGGGAATGCCGGCGCCGATATTTTGTGCTGTGAAGTTTGACACACCGTTTCCGAGTGTGGTGAAGGATGTAATCACCAGGTTGTTGAGCTTTACAGCGGCGGAGTATCCGGCAGTGACACTGATGCCAAAGCTGTTGATCACGCTCTGGATCAGGATATTTCCGACAGAGATAAAGGACTGTTGCAGGATACTTGGGATAGCGATCACAGCGAGTTTTTTGAGCAGGGCTGATGAGAACAGTTCTGCTTTTTTTGTTGTCTGAATCGCCGCGAGCCTTTTTAAGATCAGTATGATCGAAAGAATGCAGCTGACGCCCTGACACAGAAAAGTCGCCCACGCGACGCCTGCGATACCCATGTGAAAGCATTTGACAAAGATGATATCAACTGCGATATTGCTGGTTGACGAGGCGGCGAGGAAGTAGAACGGTGTCTTGGAGTCTCCGAGCGCAGAGAAGATTCCGGTCGCTATATTATAGAAGAAGAGGAACGGAAGCCCCAGTATGTAGATGTCCATGTAGAGAGCAGAATCCGCCATGATCTCAGGCTGTGTCTTCATCTGTGCCAGCAGGGGATCGCAGAACACAAACCCTGCAAGCATCAGAACTGCACATAATACAGCGCTGGAGATCAGGGTGGTGTAGACAGCCGTTTTCATTCTGCTGTAATCTTTTGCGCCGAAAAACTGGGACACGATGACAGAGCAGCCGATATTGCAGCCGAAGGCAAACGCGATAAAGATGAGTGTGACATTGTAGCTGTTGCCAACTGCGGCCAGAGCGTTTTCGCCGATAAATCTGCCAGCCACGAGGCTGTCTGCGATATTGTAGAGCTGCTGGAAGATGATGCTGCCAAACATCGGCAGGCAGAATTTCCATAGCACAGTCTGTGGATCGCCCACAGTCAGGTCTTTATTTAAGGTTTTAGCGGTATGTTTGTTCATAAGAAGTGATCAGTCCTTTCCTGTTTTAAACTGTTAAAAATTCTTAAGAATCTGTTTACGAATCAATCCTCAAATATTATAATAGGAAAAAAACAATATGAAAAATATATATTTTATATATTCAATATATCATATTTATATGGTGGAGCGGGGCGATGAATGTTAATTATGAATACTACAAAGTGTTTTATTATGTCGGAAAATATCAGAATATCACAAAGGCGGCACAGGCGTTAGAGAGCAATCAGCCAAATGTGACGCGCGTGATGAAGCTTCTGGAAAGTGAGCTTGGGTGTAAGCTGCTTCTGCGGAGCAACAAGGGGATATCACTCACAGAAAAGGGGGAACTGCTCTATGAGCGCGTGTCGGCAGCTTTTTTTCAGATCCAGGCTGCTGAGGAGGAGCTGAACCGCGACGGAAAACTGATCGAGGGAACGATCATACTGGGGACGACCGAGACAGCGCTGCACCTGATCCTTTTCCAGAAATTGAAAGAGTTTAAGCGGGATAATCCCAAGGTGCGCTTTCAGATCTACAATTACAGCACCAAGGATGCCATCAGTGAGCTTACAAGAGGCGCGATTGACATCAGCGTTGTGACCAGCCCGTTTTCTGTCAGGAAACATATCAAAAGCGAAAAAGTGCTGGAATTTAAAGATGTGTTGATCTGCGGGAGCGCCTATACGGATCTGACACGCAAAAAAAGGCATCTGACAGAGCTGGTGGGATATCCATGGGTATGTCTCGGTAAAAATACAGCGACTTATGACATGACAAGTGATTTTTTCCTCAAAAACGGTGTTGTGTTAAGACCGGATATCGAGGTTGCAACCTCGGATCTGATGGTGCCGATGATACGGAACAATCTGGGGATCGGTTATGTGCCGGAGCAGCTGGTGTGGGCAGAGCTGGAAGCAGGCGGGGTATACCGTGTTCCGGTATATGAGGAGATGGAGACTAGAACAGTCTGCGCATTGTATGATGCAAAGAGGGGACAGAGCAGATGTGAGAAAGAGTTTCTTGAGTATTTATTGTCATTTACCGAAAAATGAAATATAATAGTAACTATCTGAAAGTATGATTGATGATCTGTTTGAAAAGGGGAAAGGACAATGAACATAAGACGCGCGCAGGAGAAAGACATGGACGGGATCAATCGTCTGCTCTGCCAGGTGCTGATGGTGCATCACAGGGGCAGGCCGGATCTGTTTAAGGGGGACACGAAAAAGTACACGGACGAGGAGCTGCGGACGCTGATCCACGATGATACGCGGCCGATTTTTGTCGGGGTGGACGAGAAAGACAGTGTGCTGGGCTATGCGTTCTGCGTTTTCCAGCAGCATGTGGATGACAATATCCTGACTGATATCAGGACGCTGTATATTGACGATCTGTGTGTCGATGAGCGCAGGCGGGGACAGCATATCGGGAAGGCCTTGTATGAGTATGTGCTGGATTTTGCCAGGAGACAGGGCTGTTACAATGTGACGCTGAACGTATGGGCATGCAACGAGGGCGCCCGGCGTTTTTATGAGAGCTGCGGATTGGTGCCGCAAAAGTTTGGCATGGAAAAACGATGTTGACTTTGTTTGAATATATAGTATAATTTAATAAAAGTTTTATTATTGACAGGTGAGAATAGGGGAATTTTAGAGATTCAAAAGTGCTCACAAAAAGAGGAATTGCAATGAGAAGGAATACGAAAAAGTTTTTGACAGTCAGTTTTTCACTGTTAGCGGTCGCATGTATTATGATGATTACGGTTACATCGTCAGCGATAGCAGAAAAAAGCGATTTTGCAATTAATGAGATCGGTTCGCTCTATATGTCTGCTATGGCAAAACAGATGCAGGAGAAGTTTGACACAGTAGTGGATATGCAGATTTCAGAGTTAAACGGCATTATCAAGCGACATCCTCCCGAGTCGGTAGAGTATGATCAGAATATGATTGATCAGCTGGCGCTGAGTGCGCAGGTGCGTGATTTTGTCTATCTGGGACTTTACACAGAGGAGGGGGAGAGCGAGACAATCTATGGATCGCCTGTAGAATATGACAGCGCGAGCACTTTCTGGAGTGTGCTGGACGACAGCAGTCTCCGCGTATTCTCCGGAACAAGCAAGGAAGGCGAAAAAGTGGTCTGTACGCTGGTCAATGCCCAATACCCTATGCGAAACGGAAAGACCAGTTCCGCGATCGTTGCCGCGACGCCTATGGAGGATCTGGAAAAGCTGCTGACACTCGATGAGAAGGATGTGTTGATGAACTCTTTTATTATCCGTTCAGATGGTACTTATGTGGTGAGGGACAGGCAGGAAGAGGATTATTTTACATATATCCGGCAAAATTTTTCGGAATATAATGGTAAGAGCGCGGAGGAGTTTGCGGAAGAGCTGAGTGATGCGATAAGCCGCAATGAAGGATATGCCACGATGTTTCTGGAAGACGGCGAAAAAAAGTATCTGTTATGTACAGATCTCGTCAATTCGGAGTGGTTCCTGATTTCCGTGATGCCGCATGGAACACTGGACAAGATTTTGGAAGATCTGGGCGATGAGCGCCAGATTATGACACTGATAATGGCAGTTTTTATACTTGCGGGCGGGGCGGTTATTTTTGTCCTGTATTACAGACTGTCACAACAGCAGATACAGGAGCTGGATCAGGCAAGGAAAGAAGCCACAAAAGCAAATAAGGCAAAGAGTGAGTTCCTCTCCAGTATGAGTCATGATATTCGCACGCCGATGAATGGAATTGTGGGAATGACATCGATTGCGATTGCGAATATTGACAATACAGAACGGGTGAAGGATTGTCTCGCAAAAATAACATTATCCAGCAAACATTTGTTGGGACTGATCAACGATGTGCTTGATATGTCCAAGATCGAAAGTGGGAAACTGACTTTGAATATGAGTCAGATTTCTCTGCGTGATACGATGGACAATATTGTCAATATCGTGCAGCCGCAGGTAAAGTCAAGGCAGCAGCACTTTGATATCTTTATCCAGAACATTATAACGGAAGAGGTACATTGTGACAGTGTGCGGCTGAATCAGGTGTTGATCAACCTGTTATCCAATGCGTTGAAATTTACGCCGGAGGGCGGAGTTATCAAGGTGTTCCTGAAACAGGAGGCGTCACCGGTTGGGGATCATTATGTGCGATGCCATTTTCGTGTGAAGGATAATGGCATTGGCATGACGAAAGAGTTTCAGGAAAAGATTTTTGATACATTTACCAGAGAAGAGCAGGCACAAGTCAATAAGATCGAGGGAACTGGTCTTGGTATGGCGATTACGAAAGCCATTGTGGAGGCCATGAAGGGAACGATCAGTCTGCAGAGTGCGCCGGGTGAGGGCAGTGAATTTCATGTCATACTTGACCTGGAGAAGGCCGACACGAGGGAAGCGGACATGATGCTTCCTTCCTGGAGGGTGCTGGTGGTTGACAACAACGAAGATCTGTGCCTGAGTGCTGTTTCTTCGTTGAAGGAGATGGGAATCAGTGCACACTGGGCTACAAGCGGAAAAAAGGCACTGGAGATGGTAAGAAAGTGCCATGAGGAAGCAAAAGATTATGAAGTGGTTCTGCTGGATTGGAAAATGCTGGATATGGATGGGTTACATACTGCGCGTGAGATGAGGAAGCTTTTAGGGCAGCGCGTTCCCATTTTGATCATCTCTGCCTATGACTGGAGTGATATTGAGGAAGAAGCAAAGGAAGTTGGGATTCAGGGATTTATTTCCAAACCATTGTTTAAGTCCAATCTGTATCTGGGGTTAAAGCGTCATATGATGGATGAGGGCGATGAAGAGCTGCATGAAGATGAGAAAATACAGAAATTTCTCGGTAAGAAAATTCTTTTGGCGGAGGATAATGACTTAAACTGGGAGATTGCAGAGGATCTTTTGTCGGAGGCAGGGTTTGAATTGGAGCGTGCAGAGAACGGCAAAATCTGCGTCGAGAAGTTCGAGCAGTCAGCGGTTGGTTTTTATAATGTGATACTGATGGATATCCGTATGCCTGTGATGAATGGATATGACGCGGCGAAGGCGATTCGTGCATTGTCGCGCGAGGACGCCAATTTGCCAATCATTGCCATGACTGCGGATGCTTTCTCGGATGATATCCAGCACTGTCTCGACTGCGGAATGAACGAACATGTGGCAAAGCCAATCGATGTAAACAGACTGACACAGCTGCTTAAGAAATACTTATAAGAAAAATATTTGTCATAAAAAGGGGACCAGACGTCCCCTTTTTGTCACTCTGTCTGTTCAACTTCGATCAGATAATCGTAAGTTACGTCAAATATGTTAGTCAGAGCTGTTTTTTGTTTGGGCGTAACGATGATATTGTGTATTGTTTTACGACCTGACAATACTGGCTTTAAGGAATAAACAACGCCATAAGATTGTAAAGTGGGACAAGAAAGGATTTGAACAAAAGGAATGGAAAAATTGGAAGAAATCGTCGCACCTCTGTTGGACTGGTATCGTGCAAATAACAGGCGTCTTCCGTGGAGGGAAAACCGGGATCCGTACCGCGTGTGGGTGTCGGAGATCATGCTGCAGCAGACGCGTGTGGAGGCCGTGATTCCATATTATGAGCGATTTATGGAGCGGTTTCCAACGATTGCGGCGCTTGCAGTGTGCGAGGACGAGGAGCTTTTTAAGCTGTGGGAAGGACTGGGATATTATTCGCGTGCGCGGAATCTCAAGAAGGTGGCACAGGTGATCTGCGAGCGGCATCAGGGACAGTTCCCGGAGGAATATGAGGAGATTCTCGCGCTGCCAGGAATCGGCGCATACACGGCAGGAGCGGTCTCGTCGATCGCTTTTGAGAAGGCGAAGGCGGCGGTTGACGGGAATGTGCTGCGTGTGGTCACAAGACTGACACAGGACAGTCATGATATCATGGATGCGAAATTCCGCAATCAGGTTACAGCGGAGTTGGAAACGATTTATCCGGCGGAGGGGCGGGGAGATTTCACGCAGAGCCTCATGGAGCTGGGGGCGGTGGTGTGTGTGCCAAACGGGGAGCCAAAGTGTGAGGGGTGTCCACTGCGCAGGCTGTGCGGCGCGTGCAGCAGTGGGACGCAGCTTCAATATCCGATCAAGAAAAAGAAAGCGGAACGCAGGATCGAGCAAAAGACGGTACTAATCTTGAAGTATCAGGATAAGACTGCCCTGCGAAAGCGTGAAAATAAGGGGATTTTATCGGGAATGTGGGAATTGCCGAATATCGATGGCAGTTTGAATGAACAACAGGTTGTGCAATGGCTTACGAAGAAGGGCTTGAACGTGAGTAAAATCAAACCGCCCGTAAGCGGCAAGAAGCAGTTAAAACATATTTTTACCCATATCGAATGGCATATGACGTGCTGGATTGTCACTTGTGAGAATGAGGGAAGCGATCAAGAGCTCATATGGGTTACAGACGCGCAGCTGGAAAGCGAGATCGCGCTTCCAACTGCGTTCAGGAAGGTGTACCAGTTATTTTTCTACAGTTCCTAAGCACTGATATTGCGGAAAGTGTACAGATTAAGGTGTATCAATACTCTTGGATAGCGTCCTGTATTCCGAGGGGGATACGCCTTTCTGCTTTTTAAAGATGCGGCTGAAATACAGCGGATTGTCATATCCGACAATGTTTCCGATTTCCGTCACGTTATAGTCTGTTGTCTCGAGGAGCACCTGCGCGTTGGCGATGCGTATCGAGACGATATACTGCATGGGAGTTGTGTCTGCATATTGTTTGAAGTTTCGGATAAACCAGCTCACACTCATGCCCCTTGACGCGGCATATTCCTCAATATTGATTTCTGTATTGTAGTTGTCATTAAAGTACTGTATGGCAGCTTCCATCTCTGAATCCAGAAAAACGTTCCTGATTTTGTGGTCCGAGGTCAGCTGGCGGTGGATCAAGATGAGGAGCTGGCGCAGCAGAAGTGTCAGCATTTCAGGGTAATCTGCCTGCTGGCGCTGCAGTTCTAAGATCATCTGTTTGAAAATTCTTGTGTATTCCAAGGAGGTTCCGGTATTGATGATATGTGTGTCGTCTGGGATGCCGTAGCTGCGGAGGAGATTCTTGACATCTTTTCCTGTGAAGTGAACCCAGTATACTTCTGTCTGGTCCGTTCCAAAATATTCATATTTCTGAGGTTCTTTAGGGCGGTATACAACCATGTTTCCAGCGGGGACGACCGTGTCGATTCCTTTGTCATTAAAATAAAAATGCGCTTTGCCGGATGCCACATATAAGATCTGAAAGTCTAACCGTCCTTTGGGGCGGTAAGTGGGGAGCCTGTGGCGCGTGAATAGATGGTAGGTGCCGCAGCTGCCCACGATGAGTGGTTTGCTCTTGTCCATGAAGTCTATGAGGGAGTTGTTCAGGTATGCTGAGTTGATGTACATTTTTGCGGGGATTTCCTTTCTGTTTTTCTGAATAGTTCCATTGTATCATTTTGTGCATGTTTTGTCTAATGTAGTTTATGGAGGATTTCTGAGTTGGTGGCTATAATGAAAATTATCATAAACAAAAAACAAATATGCTGTTCATTGAAAAATCATTTCTGTCGTCTGTGACGCACATCTGACAGAAAGCATTTTTCAAACATGGTTTGGATGGACAGCACACCATGAGAAGAAGGAGGGCACGAGATGATAATACCCAGATATTATGAAGATCTGAATATGCTTCACGAGCATATGATGCCTGCCAGGGCATACTATATTCCTGCGTCGGTGCAGATGGACACGTTTGCCGGGAACAGGGAAGTCTCTGACCGGATGCAGATGTTGGATGGCAATTGGAGCTTTCGGTATTACAGGAGCGTCTATGAGCTCAAGGATGCGTTTTACAGTCTGGATTATGACACTTCTGACTACGACAGGATCAGGGTTCCGGGTGTGTGGCAGATGGAGGGATACGATGCGCATCAGTACACCAACATCCGTTATCCGTTTCCGTTTGATCCGCCGTATGTTCCGCGCGATAATCCATGCGGCGCCTATGTGCATGCGTTTGATTATCATCAGGACGCAGATGCGCCAAAGGTTTACTTAAATTTCGAGGGGGTGGATTCCTGTTTCTATGTCTGGCTGAACGGAAGCTATGTTGGGTACAGTCAGGTGTCGCACGCGACAAGCGAATTTGATGTGAGCAGTGTGATTGCGGAAGGTCAGAACAAGCTGGCTGTTCTGGTTTTAAAATGGTGCGATGGGAGCTATCTGGAGGATCAGGACAAATTTCGAATGAGTGGGATTTTCCGTGACGTGTATCTGCTGAAACGTCCAAAGCAGGCGGTCAGGGACTATTTTGTCAGAACAGATATTGTGAGGGATGCGGGGAAGGAAATGGCGGAAGTGTCGATCAGGCTGGACTATTTTGATGCAATCGTTCCTACACGGGTACAGCTTTATGACGCGGCAGGAACAGTGGTCGCTTCGGCCAGTGTTGAGAAAACGGGGCGAACCACGCATGCAGGCGCTGCGAAAATTAAGTTAGGAATATCAAATCCGATATTGTGGAATCCAGAGGAGCCTTATCTGTACAAGCTAGTGCTTGAGACAAAAGCGGAGACCATCACAGATTATGTTGGAATCCGTGAGATTCATATAGAGAACAGGATTGTCTATCTGAATGGAAAAGCGATCAAATTCCGCGGTGTCAACCGGCACGAATCCGATCCGGTCACCGGCCCGGCAGTCAGCGTGGAACAAATGAAGCGGGACCTGATGCTGATGAAGCAGCATAATTTTAATGCGGTGCGGACGAGCCATTATCCCAATGCGCCGGTTTTTTATGAACTCTGTGACAGGTATGGGTTTATGGTGATTGATGAGGCGGATCTTGAAAGTCATGGACCGTCTGAGATTTTTCACAAGGATTACAGCGATTCCAACAAATTCCATCATTGGAATGGTCCGATTGCGGACAATCCGGCGTGGGAGGCCTCCATCATGGATCGAATACAGCTCTGCGTCCAGCGGGACAAGAACCGCCCCTGTGTCGTGATCTGGTCCATGGGAAATGAGAGTGCATACGGATGCAATTTTGAGCGGGCTCTGCAGTGGACGAAAGCGTTTGACAGCAGCAGGCTGACACATTATGAGAGCGCCAGATACCGGAACCGGCATAAGCGCTATGATTATTCCAATCTGGATCTGTACAGCAGAATGTATCCTTCCTTGGACGAGATCAGTGCATATCTGAAGAATGCACCGGCAAAACCGTTTCTCTTGTGCGAGTACTGCCATTCTATGGGGAATGGACCGGGAGATCTGGAAGATTATTTTCAGATGATCGATCAGAATCCATTTCTGTGCGGAGGCTTTGTGTGGGAGTGGTGTGACCATGCCATTGCACACGGTGAGACGGATGATGGCAAAACGGTCTATTACTATGGAGGAGATCATGGAGAAATCATACATGATGGTAATTTCTGTGTGGATGGGCTGGTGTATCCTGACCGCACACCGCATACAGGTTTGTTAGAGTACAAAAATGTGTACCGCCCTGCCAGGGTTGTGGCGTTTGACCAGCGTACACAGGATCTGAGGATCCGAAATTGCATGGAGTTTACGGATCTGGCGGTCTGTGCCAAGATCCGGTATGAAGTAAGCTGTGATGGGGTCTGTGTGGAGACGGGGACGATGATTCCGTTTTCCGTGCCGCCGGGGCAGATTGGCAGTGTACGTATGAACATTCCTATTCCGCGGCGGGGGCGGTCGTATCTGAAACTGTACTATCATCTGCGCCACAGGACGGAACTGCTTCCGGCAGGTCATCTGCTGGGCTTTGACGAGATTCTTCTGGAGACGGAGGACAACAGAAACCAGGATGCCATAAGACTGATGAATCGGGACAAATGCCAGAAAGCATGGAACACAGGACAAGGGATAGCTGCAGTGATCACAGAGCAGGAGGCAGATGCGGCAATCACAGAGCAGGAGAGAGATGCAGCGGTTACAGTGCAGGAGACAGAAACAGATATCGTTTGTATGGGGCGCAATTTTGTGTATACATACGATAAGCACACAGGATTATTTTCTCAGATCAATTATGCGGGAAGGAATCATCTGAACCGTCCGATGGAGCTCAATATCTGGCGCGCTCCGACAGACAATGATATGTACATCAAAAAGGAGTGGAAAAGGGCGCGCTATGACAATGCGTATGTCAGGGCATATGACACGGCCATACAGCAGACAGCGTCAAGTGTGACGATCAGCAGTATTGCGTCGATTCTGGCAGACTCTGTACAGCGCATGATGGATGTTAGCCTGACATGGGAAATTGACACGTGCGGTAAGATCAGTTCGCATATCCTGGGGAAGCGCGACATGGAATTTCCGGTTCTGCCACGGTTTGGGATTCGTCTGTTTTTGCGGGAGGATTTTGACAGGATATCATATTTTGGGCTGGGACCTATGGAGAGTTACAGGGATAAATGCAGGGCGGCAAGTCATGGACTGTACCGCGCAAATGTGTTGGATCTGCACGAACCGTATCTCCGACCGCAGGAAAATGGGAGCCATGCGGACTGCGACTATGTGACGGTCACAGACAACAGATTTGTGCTAACTGCAGTTTCTGAGAAGACATTTTCCTTCAACGCCTCTGTGTACACGCAGGAAGAGCTGGAGCGGAAGCTGCATGAACACGAACTGGAAGCGTCCGGGAGCACGGTACTTTGTCTTGACTATGCCCAGAATGGGATCGGTTCTAACAGCTGCGGTCCGGATGTGCTGCCGCAGTATCAGTTTGACGAGGAAGAATTTGTATTTGCGTTCCGGCTGGTGTGGTCTGAAAATGGATGTTTTGAATGATTGTTGGGAAAGGAGCGGTTTTATGCAGGAAAAAACATATTTGAAATGGTATAACAAAGTGGGTTATGGTTCCGGCGATATTGCAGGAAATGTAGTGTATGCGTTTTTGTCCTCGTTTGTCATGCTCTATCTGACAAACACAGTGGGGTTAAATCCCGGTATCGTCGGGAGCCTGATCGCAGCCTCGAAATTTTTTGACGGAGTGACAGACATTTTCTTTGGCGCCATGATTGATAAGACAAAGACCAGGCTCGGAAAAGCAAGACCGTGGATGCTCTATGCGTATGTCGGCTGTGCAGTCACACTGGTTGCGATCTTTGCAGTTCCAGTCAGCATGGGAAAAACAGCGCAGTATATTTGGTTCTTTATCGCGTACACTTTGTTGAATGCAGTGTTTTACACGGCGAACAATATCGCGTACTCAGCGCTGACTGCGCTGGTGACGAAAAACAGCAAGGAGCGGGTGCAGATGGGTTCCTGTCGGTTTATCTTTGCCTTTTCGACAAGCCTGCTGATACAATCCGTCACGGTGGGAGCTGTCGCTGCTTTTGGCGGCGGAGCGTCAGGGTGGAGGACTGTGGCGGTCATCTATGCAGTGATTGGTCTGGTGGTCAATACGATCTCTGTGCTGTCGGTAAAGGAACTGCCAGAGGAAGAGCTGAATGCGTCCGGAAATTGTGTAGAAAAGGAAAAAGAGACAGAGAAATATGGTCTGGTTGAAGCGGCAAAGCTGTTGATCGCCAACAAATATTACCTGATGATCTGCGGTGTGTACATTCTTCAGCAGGTGTATACAGCCATGATTAATATGGGAATCTACTATATGATCTATGTCCTGAAAAATGAGAATCTGTACGGTATTTTCTCGTGGGCAGTCAATATCCCGCTGATCATCGCGCTTGTCTTTACGCCCGCGCTGGTGGCGAAATGGAATGGAATGTACCAATTAAACCTCAGGGGCTATACGCTCGGGACGATTGGCAGGGGACTTGTGGTTGTGGCAGCATATCTTGGCAGCGTTCCTTTGATGCTCTTGTTTACAGCGATAGCGGCATTTGGGCAGGGCCCATGGCAGGGGGATATGAATGCAGTGATCGCCTGCTGTTCCGAGTATACCTATCTGACAAAGCGTAAGCGGGTCGACGGGACAATGTACTCCTGCACATCGCTGGGCATCAAGCTGGGAGGCGGTCTTGGAACTGCGGCGGCGGGCTGGCTGCTTGCCGCGAGCGGATTTGATGGAACTGCGGCGGTGCAGACGGAGTCATGTATCCGAATGTTATATTTTATGTATCTGTGGATTCCATTGATCATCAGTCTGATCATTACTTTGGTGCTTTCTAAGATGAATGTGGAGAAGGCAAATGCAGAATTGAAAAAAATGAAATAGAATCCCACAAAATTCCAGGGTCTGTTTCGTATATTGGATATCAGGAGTAAAAAACTGAAAAACAATATGCGTAACAGATCTTTTTATGCATTTGCCGATGCAGGGAAATATGCCGCGAAAAGCGACGTATCGGCGGTGCTGCGGGTGAGGGAAAAGTTTCCTTGCCCGATGGGGAAAAGGCTAAGGGAAGGGATGGGAAGATTATGAAAAAGAAAAAAGTATGTGTGTTATTGAGTATGATCATGACGATGACAATGGTGTCGCTTTCTGGGTGCGGAGGCAGTTCTGGGGGAATGAGTAATACGGCAAATGAGACACCGCCTATGGGGCAGGCGGATTCCTACACGAACAATGCGGCTCCCTCCGCGAAAAGTGCAGATGCAGCAGATCATGCAACAGCGGATGGCGGTATTTTAAACTCTGAGCAGGCTGCGGCGGAGGATGTATCTTTTGATATGATGGTTACAAATGCTGCTGCTGATTATGCGGGCGCGCCGATGGAGGACGAAGGAGCTGATTACTGGAATACAGAGGAGTACAATTCGGTGGAAGAGCCGGGATTTAAAGCGGTTGCAAATGAGCCGTTATCAACGTTTTCGGCGGATGTGGACACAGCGTCCTACAGTAATATCCGGCGTATGATCGAAGATGGATATTCGATGGAGGAGATTCCGGCGGGAGCTGTCCGCATCGAGGAGATGCTGAATTATTTTTCCTATGACTACAGACTTCCAAAGAAGGATGAACCGTTCGGCGTTACGACTGTGATCGGCGACTGCCCGTGGAACGAGGATGCAAAACTGTTACAGATTGGGTTAAAGACAGAGGAGATTGATTTCAGTGAGGCGCCAAATTCCAATCTGGTATTTTTGCTCGATGTATCAGGTTCGATGTACACAGATGATAAGCTTCCACTTTTACAAAAATCATTTTCTATGCTGGTGGAAGAGCTGGGGGAGAAAGATACGGTATCTATCGTGACCTATGCAGGCTCTGATCAGGTTATTTTAAAGGGAGAGAGCGGAGATCATAAGGAGGAGATCATAGAGGCGATCAATGCGCTGGAGGCAGGCGGTTCCACAAATGGCGCGGATGGTATAGAAACGGCGTATGAGCTTGCGGAAAAGTATTTTATCGAGGATGGAAATAATCGCGTGATTCTTGCCACGGACGGCGATCTGAATGTCGGTGTCAGCAGCGAGAGCGACCTGAAGGAACTGATCACGGAGAAGAAGGAATCCGGCGTGTATCTGTCTGTGCTTGGTTTTGGAACGGGAAATATCAAGGACAATAAGATGGAAGTGCTCGCAGACTGCGGCAACGGAAATTATGCATATATTGATTCTGTCGGTGAGGCAAAAAAGGTGCTTGTCGAGCAGATGGGGGCGACGCTGGTGACGGTTGCCAAGGACGTGAAGCTCCAGGTGGAGTTTAATCCGGCCTATATCAAGGGCTATCGTCTGCTTGGGTATGAAAACAGGGCGCTTGCGACGGAGGATTTTGACGATGACAGGAAGGATGCCGGGGAAATCGGTGCAGGGCATATGGTGACAGCGCTCTATGAGATTGTTCCCGTGGATTCCGAGCAGGAAATACCAGAGACAGAGTTGAAATATCAGGATGGAAAAAATGACACAGGTATCACAAACGGCGAGTGGCTGAATCTGAAAATCCGCTACAAGGAGCCGGATGCCGATGAAAGTCTTTTGAAGGAATATCCGGTCACAGAGAAAGATTATACGAGTGAGCCGTCAGAGGATTTTTACTTTGCGGCGGCTGTTGCAGAGTTTGGACTGATGTTGAGAGACAGCGAGTATAAGGGAACTGCTTCGTTTGAGAATGTTCGGGAACTGCTCAAAGAAGTAGATACAGATGAGGATGATTATAAGGATGAGTTTGTGTATCTGGTGAAAAAGCTGCAAAAAGCGGCGCTGTGATAAAATAAAAAAATCGGGCGAACCCGATTTTTTTATTTTATATACGGTGTCAGGGAAAGGTAACTAAGCGTCCCGGGCGCGACTTCGGTTCCCTTTTCGAGCAGTGAGATGAGTCCCTGCAAAGTATCCTCTGTCTCCGCAGGAGTGGAGGGGAGCAGGGAATTGTCAAGCTTTACAGCGATCACGATCAAAACGATTTCCGCGAGGGCAGCGGGGCGGTCAAAATGGATCTGGCCACTCTCGACGCCTTGTTTGATAATCTCTGTCAGGGCAGGTTTTAGCTCGGAAACGACATGTGTGAGATATTTCTGGTGTAAAAAGGCCAGGTCCTGTGCGCTTGTGTTGTCCGGGGAGCTGTCATTCTGTTTGATGAAAGCGGTCGAGGAATTCTGGCACGCCTGAAACAGCATCGCCATGCGCGTAAACGGGGAGATTTCCGTCTGTGCGGCAAGATTCTTCGCAGTGAGAAGCGGCTGCTCGTAGCTGCGCTCGATGAGCGCGTCCAGGATTGCGTCTTTGGAGGGAAAATAATAATAGATGCTTCCCTTTCCAATGCCTGCTTTCTGGGCGATCTCGCTGACAGAGATGTTCTGTATTTTCTTTTCCTCCAGGAGCAGCTGGAGTGCATCCAGAATCAGATGATACTTTTTCTCATTCTTTTTTGTGTCGGGCATGGATGATGCCACCTTTCTATCATTATGATATTGATTATGATGATGCTATTTTAAGATCATGTTATTTGATTATGTTTTGTTACGCACAGGGCATATTCGGAAAAGTGTAACCCGGCAGTGCTTTATAGTCTTCCGGTTAACCAGAGGTACACTTTTCCGGAAAGGAAGTAAAATAATACAGATAATTAATGAAAGTATAGCACATTTACAATGTGGGAACAATTGTAAATAGTGTCACAAAAATAAAAGAAAAATAAACACAAATTCGTAGAAAATGTTCTTGACCGCTGGTCGAAAAGTGTGGTAGGATAAGATAAATAAAGTCGACTGGTGGTCGAAAAAAGTTGAAAGCGCCCACTGCAGTCCGATGGCAGTTTACAGTAATTTAATATTAGTATGATGGAGGGAAAACATGACATACGCAGATTTTTTTTATGAGATTAAGGGGAAATTTATGGGAGCCGATGTGAGCGATATCAAGGAGCATCTGGCATATCAGTTTAATATCGAGGACGAGGAAGCTGGCGGCGCGTTCTATGTGGAGGTAAAGGACGGTGAACTCTTTGTAGAGCCGTATGAGTATTATGACAGGGACGCGATGTTTATCAGTACACCGGAGGTATTTCGGAAGATTGCGGAAGGGCAGATGGATCCGGTCTGGGCGTTTACGACACAGAAACTGAAGGTGGAAGGAAATATTGATAAGGCGCTGAAATTAAATGATATCATACAGCGGAAGAAAAAGGAAATGAAAAAGGAGCTCAAGGAAGCAAAGAAAGAAGAGAAAAAGAAGACAGATAAAAAATAAGCGATAGTGCAGTGTGGAGGCGTAGACAATGGGAAAACTGAAAAAAGTGATGACTTGTGCGGGAGTGCTTGCGGCGGCCGGCATCGGGGAAACCGCGTATTTTTATAGAAGGACGATGAAGCGGGGCAACGCAAAAGTGGAGCGGACAATCAAGATGGCTGGCACAGACTGGAGCCAGTATGCGCCGTTTTTGGAAAAGAGAAAGGCTTTTATGCTGGCGCAGACACATGAGGACGTCTATCAGACATCTTTTGATAATTTAAAATTACACGCGACTTATTTTCCCGCGATCGATGAGGGAGCAAACAAGAAAAAGGTTGCGATCTGTTTTCATGGGTACACCAGCCAGGGAATGTCTGACTACATCGGACTGTCAGGTTACTATCTTAAGAAAGGTTACGCGATGCTTCTGCCGGATGCGAGAGCGCATGGGGAGAGTGAGGGCGAGTACATCGGCTTTGGTTGTCTTGACAGGAAAGATGCGCTTGTGTGGATCAACTGGGTAATCCAGGAGCTTGGCGATGACGTTGAGATCGTGCTCCACGGAACGAGTATGGGCGGTTCGACGGTGCTGATGGCGAGCGGACTAGACCTGCCAGAACAGGTGAAGGGAATTGTCTCTGACTGTGCCTTTACCTCACCGAAGGAAGTGTTCACGCATGTGTTAAAGACGATGTACCATCTGCCTGCATTTCCGGCGATTCCGGGAGCGGATATCCTGAATAAGCGGCTTGCGGGATACGGTATGGACGAGTGCAATGCAAAGCGCGAGGTGGCAAAAGCAAAAGTTCCGATTTTATTTATCCACGGCACCAAGGACACATTCGTGCCATACCGCATGTGTAATGAGATTTATGAATGCTGCGCGTCACCGAAGAAAATGCTCGTTGTCGAGGGTGCGGCACACGCAGAGAGCTATTACAAAGATACAGAGAAGTATGAGCAGGCATTGGATGAATTTTTTGATGAGATAATATAAGATTGTTTGAGCCGCGGGAGGCGGCATGGAGGAAGAACATGAAAACAAGAAAAGGTTATAAAACATACCCGTTGACGGCTGCACAGAAGTATCATTTTTACTATTCGCAGTACAGCCCTGCACAGGAGATTCTCAATGTCGGCAGCAGTCTCACGATCGAGTTTGAGTTAAACGTTGATGAGCTGAGAAAGGCGATTTACAAGGCGTATGAGCGCTGCGAGTCCATGCGCGCCAGACTTGTGTATGATGAGAAAGAGAAACAGTGGTATCAGTACATTGTCGACAAGGAAGAGCGCGAGATTGAGTTTGTCGATTTTTCAGGCAGGACTATGGAGGAAGCAGAGGCGGAGATGACAGCATGGACGCGTGTTCCCTTTGGTCAGGATGAGCCGATGAACAAGGTTGTTATCATCAAGACGCCTGATGGATTTGAGGGAATGTACATCGTGGGTGACCACCGTTTCCTTGATGCGCAGTCACTGATCGGATTTATGAAAGATGTCATCGAGCTGTACTGCAATGCAAACTTTGAGAATGTGCCCTATCCTGCGGATATGCGTTCCTATGTGGAGCAGCTCGAGAAGGATTTTGCCTATGAGGCGGGCAGCAAGGCACAGGCGAGGGACCGCGAATATTTCCACAAGTTATTTGAGGCACCGGAACCGATCTACAATGGCATTGAAGGCAGGAAAAAGCTGGACGATGCAAGAAGGGCAACTGGCAATCCCAATCTCAGGGCGGCGCCGACAGGATCAGACAGCTTTGCCGCGGCGATCGATATCTTCCATCTGGAGGGAGAGCCTACGGAGCGTCTGATGACCTTCTGCGAGCAGCAGCACGTCTCGCTGCAGTGTCTGCTGATCATGGGAATCCGCACATATCTGCAGAAGATGAACAGCTGCGATGATGTCTCCATGATGGTTGCTTATGCCCGCAGGGCTACGCTCCTCGAAAAAAAATCGGGTGGCACACGCATCCACAGTTTCCCGTTCAGGACGATCATTCCGGAGGACAAGACATTTCTGGAAGGTATCTTTGAGATCAGGGATAAGCAGAATGAGACATTCCGCTATGTGAATTTCGATCCGGTGGAATGTATGAATTATAAGAAAGAAGTCTATAAGACACCTCTGGGTATGGGCTATGAGACCGTGGCACTCACATACCAGCCGGCGACACTGCGCGAAAAAGGATTGGTTGATCTGGGTGATATCCGGTACAAGACGAAGAGATATGGAAACGGCTACTATGCAGACGGGCTTTATCTCACCGTGATGCACAGACCGGAGGACAATGGACTGGACTTTAGCTTTGAACATCAGACGAAGGCATACAGCCGGGAAACGCTGGAGCTGTTTTACTACTATCTGTGCAAGATCATGTTCAAGGGAATCGAGAACCCGAATTTAAAGATTGGTGCAGTGATAAAACTGATTTAAAAAGAATCTTGTTGTATGTTATAATAAAATGTAAGGAGCTGTGCAGGATGGATGGGCTGTTTCTGCAAAGTTCCTGGAGCGTGTTTGAAAAATGTTTTCTGCCAGATGGCAGGAATGATTTTTAAACATATTCTGGAAAAAGCAGTGGTGTCGTAAAGTATTTTGGTACAGGAAAGGCAGGGGTAAGCAATGTTTGATAAGTTGACAGATCTGATCACAAATTATGTTGAGGTAAAGAAGGAGGACATTAAGCCAGAGTCCCGTTTTATGGAGGATCTTGGGTTTAGCTCTTTTGACTTTATGAGTATGCTCGGAGAGATCGAGGATGAGCTGGATGTCGAGGTGAATCCCGAGGAAGCTGCAGATATCCGCACAGTGCAGGAGGCAGTCGATTATCTCGAAAAAATTTCACAGTAACTGTTTCTTTGGTGCCAGCATAAGGAGCTGTTCAGAAATCGACAAGTCAAGATGTACAGGTTATTTTTGAACAGTTCCTGGTGAATATGGGGCACCAAATTGTTTTCTAAAACATAGAGAAAGGCATGGACAAAGATATGGGCAAAATGCATAGTACGATACGGGAACTGCTCGTTGCTGCACAACAGGAGTTTGGCGCACAGGATGCGTTTCGTTATAAAGTAAAGAGCAGTGATGGCAGTGGTAAGAAAGAAGTAAAAGTTGAATCGAAGACGTATACGCAGTTGAAGAGCGATTCAGAGTGTTTCTCCGCAGCGTTGGCAGCGCTTGGAGAGCAGGGCAGACATATCGCAATCGTTGGACCGACCTCCTATTCGTGGGTGGTTGCGTATTTCGGCGTTGCGGACAGTGGAAGTGTGGTTGTGCCGTTGGACGCAAACCTTCCGGATGCGGATCTGTGCGAATTGATCGACCGCGCAGATGTCACAACGCTTGTCTATGATGAGGCGAAGGCGGGTGTGGCAGAGATGGCGGCAAAGCGCTGTGAGAAGCTGGCGCATATCCTTTGTATGAATGAGCCGCAGGGAGTGGACAAGGAACATTCGATGTGGGAGCTGATCGGGGAACAGAGTGCAGGCTTTGACTATTCTCCGCAGCCGGACCAGCTTGCGACGATCATGTTTACATCAGGTACGACGGGAAAGAGCAAGGGCGTTATGCTCACACATAGAAATCTGGCAGAGAATGCAACGTGTCTGGAGATGGGGCTTGAGCCGGGGATGGTGATCATGTCGGTGCTTCCGATTCACCATGCGTACTGCCTTAGCATGGATATTCTGAAAGGACTTTCGATTGGCACAGTCATCTGCATCAATGACTCGCTGCTCCGTGTTGCAAAAAATATTAAGCTGTTTGAGCCGAACATGATTCTGATGGTTCCTTTGATGATCGAGACACTGGCAAAGAAACTCGAGGAGGCATCGTGGATTCCGGCGCCGCTCGTGAAAGCCAAGGTTTTTGGCAAACAGTTCCATACGGTCTGCAGCGGCGGTGCGTACCTCAATCCGGCGTATCTGGAGCTTTTTAAGAAATATGGGATTACAATCTGGCAGGGGTACGGTATGACAGAATGTTCTCCTGTTATCAGTACGAACTATGGCGAGTTTATGAAGGATGGTTCTGTCGGAAAGCTGATGCCAAACTGTGAGGCAAAAGTTGTGGACGAGGAAATCTGGGTGAAGGGTTCAAGCGTCATGCAGGGCTATTATAAGATGCCGGAGGAGACGGCGGAAACCTTGGTTGACGGTTGGTTAAAGACTGGTGATCTCGGATATGTGGACGAGGATGGATATCTCTTCCTGACAGGGCGTAAGAAAAACCTGATCATCACGCCAAACGGCGAGAATGTCTCACCGGAGGAGATTGAGAACAAGCTCGGTGAGAACCGTCTGGTGCAGGAGGTGCTCGTGCGTGAGAACGAGGGCGTGATCGAGGCTGAGATCTTCCCGGATTATGAGTATGCGGGGAAGAAAAAGATCAAGGATATCCAGGGTGAGCTGCAGAAGGTCATCGACGCCTATAATCAGGGCGCACCACTCTACAAGAGGGTGTTTAAACTTAAAGTGCGCGAGACGGAGTTTGAGAAAAATACGACGAAGAAGATTAAGCGGTTTTAGTAAAGAATGGGGGCTGTCGGGAAATAGACAGCCCCGCTTTCAAATGAACCAATGTCTGTATTTCAGTTCCGCAAACGGGAAGTTGTTATGATGTTCCAAACGGGCATGCAACCATGCAAAGACCACAGGCATTTTTTCTTCCATGTGTTTTGATATAGAAACTCCCTATATTGTCAAGTGATT
>DKVL01000017.1 GCA_002491195.1 Lachnospiraceae bacterium UBA7179 | reverse complement strand
AGCCATGCAAAAACCGCTTCGCGGTTGGCTTGATGCATCTCAACCACTATGCTTTCTTACGGACTTCGCAGCGCAGTGCGAAGTCCTAGGCTGAACTGTAACGAAAAATGCCATAATAAAATGTCCCCTTCCTTACGCCATAAAAATGAAATATAGCGTAAGGATAAAGGACATTGATAAAGGTCTGATCAGTTTTTACATCATCTACTACCGGATTACCCTGACCTCAAAGGCTGTCGTCTGCGGCGGGATGCTCATCGTCGTGAAAGCGGCGTGGCTCACCCGCACCCGCAGGCCGGGAACCAGATTTGAGAAATTCATCGGTCTGCCCATCGCGTTCAGGATCTGCGCATCATCCGCCAGATTGAACCGCATCACAGAAGACACATTCCCATCACTGATCGTCGTGAAGCTCCTGTTTCGTCTGTCCACATCGACGATCCTGCCGACTGTCACATTGTCATTGCGCGGTCTGCCCACCACCTGTATGACATACGCGGCAGCCTGCGGCGGAATGCTTCGCGTCGTCGCATTGGAAAATGCCGCATTGACAGTCATTCCTGTCCGCAGATCCGTCAGCGGTATCCGATTGCTGTTTTCGTCCATGATCACTGTGTTGTTCCCGACATTCAGCCGTATTGTCTGAAGATCCCTGCCACAGTTTGGACAATCCCTGGAAGAAACGAGCACAAACGAGCCGTTCCTGCCCGTCTCAACATCCTCGACCCTGCCATTTGTAATCTGTGTCAAAAAAGTGTTATCCATCGGTATCTCACCCGTAAGGTTTTACTATACTATATGCACAGAACCTTATTCCGGGTACACCAGCCTTGTCTCATCGATATGATATAATACATTGTCGAGATACCGCTTTGCAAGGTAATTTGCCATGCCCAGATTCATATCAAGATAATTGCCGCAGTCCTTCGGACTTGCCCCCGGAACTTCATCGTGATAGTCCCTGATAAACTCATACAGTTCAATCATCAGCGGAACGATATCCTTTGACTCATAATCTCCCGCAAGCAGCAGATAAAAACCAGTGCGACAGCCCATCGGCCCGAAATAGATCGTCTTCTCCCCATACTCCTTATGATTTCTCAGAAAAGTCGCCGCCAGATGTTCAATGGTATGTACCTCCGCTGTATTCATGACCGGCTCCTCGTTTGGTGAGGTCATTCTGAGGTCAAAAGTCGTAATCGTGCTCTCACCGACCTTGTCCTTTCTCGAAACATACACCCCTGGCTGCAATTTGATATGATCAATTGTAAAACTTGTTATTTTTTCCATGATAAAACTCCTCCATCAAAAAAATCGAATCAATAAATCTAATACCGCGTCATGATATAGCTTAACGGGTCAACCAGACGCGATTTGGGGATCTCCCGTCCCCAATGAATTGAAGAATTATAATTTCCTTCCGCCACAATGACCGAATTTTCCTTCACTTCAAGTACTATCACAGAATGCGTATCATTATCCACTCTAAGAATGTCTCCAACCCTAATCTTGGAATAATCCTTATGGATTGTCGCCGGCACATCACCGAACGCCGCATCGCTCACTGCAAACGCAAAGCCCGCACATCCGAAACCACCGATATAAGTTCCGCCTTTCCAGTCATAACGATTATCATTTGTCCAGCGCATTCCCTCCGGGAAAACAGCTTTCTGCGCCATAAGGATCTCATAGACCTGACTTTCTGCTGCACTTGTTGTGACCGCTTGACTTAACCCGATTCCATGAATATAAAAAATCTGTCCGTCTATATTAATCTGAAAGTAACCGTTACTCGTGACACCCGTAACCAGTATCGGCAGATTGGCCGCCACTTCTGGAAGTACTACAGTGTTGTCATCCGCATCGGCCAATATCACTGTATTCTCATTTGTATATAAAACAGCCTCTGCCGCTGTTACAGTATATTCCGCCGCCTGCGCCTCCATCGCCGGTGTCACGAACAACAGCGCCACTGCAAACGCAAACCCAATCATACGATTCCAGGTTTTTCTCATCTTTTCCTAAGACCACCTTTCTCTTTTTTGGCCACCTTGATCTTATACATCTCATCGTCAGCAATTTTCATATAATCGTCAAACACTCTGTCCGATGCCGGGTCTGTGATTGCCTGTCCAATGCTGACACTGATATCATCTCTTCCAAGCTGCGCGATCACCTCCTCCTTGAAAAGATCCGCCTCTGACTCCTTGTCAACCGGAAAAAACGCAATAAACTCGTCCCCGCCATATCGGTACACAAAACCTTCTTTCGGACACTTGCTGACAAGCACGTTCGCAATCTTTTTCAAGATCATGTCGCCTTTTTCATGCCCAAATGTATCGTTGACCTGCTTAAAGTTATCCGCATCCACAAAGTTTATGACGCATTTTCTGCCACTTTCACAATGCTTGCAGTACTCCGGATCGATCATCTCCGTATATGCGATCCGATTATACAGCCCTGTAAGCTGATCTCTGTTGTATATCTCACGCATCTTTTTGTTCGCGATCTCAAGCTGCAGTTTCTTGTACAGATTTTCTACTGTCTTGGTGATCGTACTGTGAATATCATAAAAATAGGGATTGTCATATAAAAATCTTCCATTTTTTAAGATACTGTATCCAACTGCTTTCTCCCTAAAATGAATTGGCGTGAACATATATGCGTTTCTGGCTCCTGTTTTTTCATAATACTGCTTCAACTCGGACAGTTCCTTGATGTTCAGCATCCTTTTACCCTCTGTCGCATAGGCCACTACCAGATTGTCTCTATCGTAGCCATCCGTCACAAGCTCACTCTCAGCCACACCTTCATACAATCTCTTGTCAATCACGATCGCAAAACCATCACACGCCAGACTCATAAAATATTCCGCAATCTGTCTGAAAACCTCGTCATATGTATTGCACTTCACAATGTCACTCTCAAGCTTCGTGAGCAGCTCTTCCTTCTCTAGCTTATCAACCTCGGCGATGACCTGCCCCCTCGCATATTTCCGGTAGTCGAGAAGTCCGCTGTTCGGACACCCGCAGCTCTCCGAGAAAATACATTTTGACGGCATAAAATGGTTTCTGGGCACATCTTTTCCTGCCCACACGTCCGCCAGAATTTCCATTGTCTTATTCCCTATGTTTTCCCGCATATGTCCCACCGTTGTTATCTGCGGATCAAAATAGAGCGCCTTGTCCAGGTTATCAAACCCTGTGATCTTAAAATCCCCCGGTATCTGATATCCGCTCTGCTGTGCCTTGTAGCAGAATCCCGCCGCAATATTGTCATTTGCGCAGACAAATACATCCGGAAATTCTATCATCCTGCCACGAAAACCCTTTATAAACTGTTCAAAGTATTTCACTCCGGTAGAAAAATCATAGTCACCGTACCACACCGGATTGTTCTCCCTGGAAAGTCCAAAACGGTCAAGGCTCTCCCAATATGACAGCACTCTGAGGGAATTCTCGTAATTTTCCTTAGGTCCCCCTGCGAAGACATACTTCCTGCAATGATGTTTGTGATACAAGTGATCCATGAGGTCCGCAATTGGCTTTTTATTGTCAATGCCAGCATAATAAAAACCCTCTATATCACTTCCGATACTCACTGTAGGTTTATTGCTCTTGCGGATCATGTCCACCAGCCAGTCAAAATAGTATTTGTCCGAAATGTTCGTACAATCCATAATGATACCGTCAAATTCCGACAGATCTGGCAGTGTATAAATATTGTATTCTCCATGGTTGTGTTTCTCGTCACGGCTCCAGTTTCCATGGCAATTGTACTGATACAGGCAGATCTTCTCGTCACTTCTGGATATAAACTTCATCATTCCATCCACCCACGCATAGGTGATCAGTCTCTTCCATCCATCTGAAAATAATGCTACTCTCTTCATATTTCAATATCTCCATTTCCTAAAGGCGGCCTTCACCAATTGTATTTCAAGTACACTTTTTATTATTATAGCGCATTCTTATATCGAAAAACAAGTACAATATAATGGAATGTGCGTTTCGTTGACTATTTTATTTTTTTCTTATATAATAGAGACAGGCTTGCCACTTTCCTGTGAAAGCTGTCTTTCCTTAAGTCAAATTATAGCACAACAGTGATAAAGTATTGTTAAGAAACTGGGGTTTTATATGTTTTCAAGATTTTTTCATGTGATATTTCGAAATTTACACCACCTTTATATGATTCCACAGATGGAATATGTATCACGCCACCCTGAAAAATATTCAGAAGAACAGATGTATGCTCTCGACCGCCTGTGCATCAAGCGCATGATCAAACCGGGCCGCATTACGACAGAAAGCTATGGCCTCCACAATCTTCCCAACGAGGGCGGCTATATTATGTGCCCTAACCATCAGGGAAAATATGATGCACTCGGCATCATGCTCACCCATGACAAACCCTGCTCGATCGTTATGGATATTGACAAATCCAACACGCCTTTGGTAAAGCAGTTTATCAACTTAGTACATGGCAAGCGGATGGATCGGACCGATGCAAGGCAGTCCATAAAAATCATCCGCGAGATGGCTGACGAGGCAAAACAGGGACGAAAGTTCATTATTTTTCCAGAAGGCGGATACTGCCACAACGGCAATTCTACCACCGAGTTTAAACCAGGTGCTTTCAAGAGTGCCGTATGGTCCAAGGTTCCGATTGTGCCTGTCGTGCTGATCGACTCCTACCGTGTATTTGAGGAACATACTCTCAAACCGATCAAGACTTTTGTCTATTATCTGAAGCCACTTTACTATGAAGATTATAAGAGCATGACTACAATTGAAATCGCTCATACTGTACAGCAGCGCATTCAGGAAATCCTGAACCGTTACCTCGCTGGCGCTGCGCCAGCTTCCCTGGAAGAATAGAGCTATCGTTCTTTTACATAGAAAATGCTTCCTTTATGCTGTCATAATGAAGGAAGATTCCCTGTGCAGCTAATTGCTTAATTTCGTCGAGAGATGCAAACATATATCCGTCTGTCTCCTCTGTCTGCAGACGGATATCCGACTCGTCGAAATCCGCGGTAAAACGATAAATATCCACAAAATAGTTGTCCCCCTCACCAGGGTTCTCTCTCTTGTAACTAAACAGATATCCTCCATCCCAGGCAGACACGTCAAGCCCTGTCTCTTCCTTAATCTCTCTCAACACAGCATCTTTGGAATCCTCACCGGCCTGTGCCGCACCGCCTGACACCTCCCACCATCCAGGAGCCCATGCTTTCGTCATGACACGTTTGGTGATCAGAAATCTTCCATCCTTGCGTGCTATAATACCAAGTACTGTCAGATGATATTCCCCGTCCTTGAGGCACCAGTCATTTTTTTTCATCGTCCGCCCTGTCCGCTTTTTATCTTTATCATAGATATCCCACATTTCCATAATTGACCACTCCCTTATTAATCATTCGCTTTTGCCTGACATTCTGCACACACTCCCATCAGCACGGAACCTGCGCACTCCAATGTGAACCTGTGATGTTCATACAGATGTCTCACGATCTCCTCCATAAAATCGCATTCCAGATGAAAAATTTTCCCACATTCCCTGCATTGCATATGAATGTGTTCCTGACACTGTGCATGAGGCTTTGCACACTGATAGCGGCAAAACTCATCCTCCGCCGTCTTATATTTCATGATCATGCCGCTCTCTGTGAGCTTGTCCAGATTGCGGTAGATTGTCGTCAGATTGATCTGGATACCGTTTTCCTGCATATATGCATTGACATCATAGGCGCTGAAACTATGCTCCCTGTGCATATCCAGATATGTCATAATCGCGTCCTTATTCTTCGTGCGGTACTTTTTCTGCTGATCGTTTTGCACGGTTGTCTACACCTCTTTTCGTGCTGGCTCTTTATTTCTTCTGCCGCTCACAAATTCGATCCATAAAATCACAATAACTTTTGACTGCCGTGACAAGCAGTACTAATGTATTATAGATACACTCCGGCTCAAAAATCATCCTGAGTTCATCCTCGATATCCGAAAAATCAATGTCAAGGCTGTCGAGCACCTTTCCGCAGGCCTTGGAAAAGCGTGGCAGACGCTTGATCTGCTCAGTCTTTTGCACCTGACATACAGCATCGACCAGATTTGCTTTCCATTTATTAAACGAGGTATCTTCGAGCCCGGCACAAATCACATCCACCATCGCTTCCTGCATATTCCAAAACTGTCCTGCATTGGCATCTCCCTTTTCCTCCATAATTATCGTGTATTTCGTATATACAGATCTCACCTGCTCTGACTCGTGATGTAAAAGCGATCTTGCCACAAGTACTTTCTCCTGACGCGCCTTCTGCTCCTCATCTGTTATTCCTGCTATCGCCTTCCTTTTTTCCTGGCAGTAATCGTCAAATCCCCTGATAGCCTCTGCTTCATACTCCATGATACACTGATACTCCTTCTCTCATAATTGAAATTGCCTCTCTCCATGTATTTGTAAGTTTTTCCCGCGACCACGCTGCGTTAGCGGGACTTGTAGAAGGCAGCTTCACAAGCGCAGGTCTGCCCTCGTGAATATACTTTCCACAGTATTTCATAAAAAGTTCATATGCTTTTCCACCATTTAGAAATATCGCATTGATATCTGCTGCAGACAGTATTCTATTCATATCGTTTTCCTTAACATTTTTAATACTGCTATCCGATGAGCCTATAATATCGCAGGACGCTATCACATCCCACAGCGCAATATTGTTTCGCAGCAGAAAATCTTTCTTTTCCGCGATCGTGTCCGGCTCTGTTTCTCCCAACGCCGCAGAAAGCACTTTCCAGAAACGATTCTGCGGGTGTCCGTAGTAAAACTGCTGCTCCCGCGACTTTACAGACGGCATGGAGCCTAGGATCAAAATGTTTGAATTTTTGTTATACACAGGACCAAAGGTATGCGTCACATGTTCATACTCTTTCATCACCAATACTCCTAATCCATTAATTCCATTCAGATATTGAATTCAGCAGCTGCCTGCGCTGCTTCCAGTCTGGCATCAGCCTTGTCATGAGCGCATGAAACGCCCTGGAGTGATCAGGGTGTATAAAATGGCAGAACTCATGTGTAACCACATACTCAATACAGCAAAGCGGTGTCTCGATCAGCCGGCTGTTCAATGTGACTACCCCTCTGTACGGTTGACAGGACCCCCATCTGGAAGTCATGCGCCGGATCCTGACGATCGGATAATCCACTCCCCATTGCCGGAACTGTCCGTGAACCTGATGGCAGATTTCTTCATAAACTCCTCGCTGGTACTCTTTTAGCCATTTTTCATACATCAGCTCTTTATGACGTGTATCCTGCGGATTCTTCACCCTGAAAAAAATGGTTTCCTCCGCAAGCTCAATACGCTCTTTCGTACCCGGAACTACCTGTGACACTTTGACTTCACGTTTCTTTCCCAATATTGCAAGCTGCTCCCCATCTGCATACTGACGTTCTGTGTGCTGTTCCTGCTGTCTGAGACTGTTCTCCTCAGCCCGGTTGACTGCTGAGACAATCACAGCCTGTTTCTCCCGCATGAACGCTTCTATATAGTCGATCGAAACATTACAAGATGCTGAGACTTTTACGTTTCCAGCGGCATCGATCCTCAGGTTCACATACTTTACAGACTTTCTTGTAAGCTCATATTTGATTTCCATATTCCCTAATATAATAGCACGTATTTCTCTGCCATATACCCTTACCGCCATATACCGCCTCCCTTTCGCTCTTTAGTGATGCAGATTCTGCTGTTGTTTCATTTCTCTTTTATTCTCATACATTCTCTGATCTGCTATATCAATAAATTTTTCCTCTCCGAACCTGCAATACCCGATCGCATAGCTGATCGGAACATTGCGGGACCGATTATACTCTTTGCACTTGTCTGCCAACTCCCGCACAAACTCCTGCGCGTCCTGCCTGTATAACACTGCAAATTCATCCCCGCCCTGGCGGTATGCCCTGCCATTGCTGCCAACCGCCTGCTCCAGCAGCCATGCAAATCCCTGCAGCAGCTCATCACCTGCGGAATGTCCAATCGTATCATTCACAACTTTGAGGTTATTTAAATCTGCAATAATATAGCAGCCATGACTTTCTCTGTTTACATTTTCCAGATCTCGCTCCAATGCATTCCTGTTATAAATGTGCGTCAGATAATCAATGTATGCAAAACGAGCCCCTGTCTCCGTGCAAAAAGCAATGATTTTCTGCATACAACTGTGTTTCGTGGCAGTATCCTCTCCTGAAAAAAGCTGTGATTCAACGCAGAATCCTCCGCTGCCATACTGATTCCCAATGACATTTCTAATCTCCTCCAATATCATTTCCGCCTTACTCTGTGAACTGCTGATAAATACAACTCCATTCTCACAGACATGATAAGCGTTCAGAAAACGCTGCCTCAATTCCCGGCAGATATCCTGCAGAATCAGATGATCCTGTTTCCAGTCCAGATTATTTTCCGTCTTGCAGAAACAAAGAACCGCAAGAGTGATCTTCTGTTTTTCGAAATCAAGCTCTTCCAGCACCATCTCAAAAGAATACTGGTTAAACAAAGATGTCTTTTCATCCATATACTTTTCCGTATTTTCATTGCTCAGTATCAATCCGAGCAAAATCATCGTTGCTGCGACCACCTCCAGCAAAGTCTCTGGAAAGATCATCTGGATCAATGAAATCGTCACAAAAATAGGAACGGCAAGTATGATCGCCATTCTCTTCTCCACATTCATAATCTCCCAATACCGAAGACAATAGTACAGGATCAGGATCAGATAAACAATGACACTCCCATAGAGCGCATAGGCTTTCGGCCCCAGAGAATAATCTGTTGTTTGTCCATGAATATATGTAATCGGCAGCGTCAGTATCCCCAAAGCGGACAAGATCACTGGCAGACTCTGACAAATCCTCACTGTTTTGGAAAATTTTAGCCTGGCCTCCAGATAACTTCTCATATAGATAAACAGGAGATAGAGATATCCTAAGATAGACAGCAGATAAATAATATGCGCCAGCATGTTC
The DNA here is from genome assembly GCA_002491195.1 of Lachnospiraceae bacterium UBA7179. GTDB lineage: Bacteria > Bacillota > Clostridia > Lachnospirales > Lachnospiraceae > COE1. The sequence continues at coordinate 30,151 of DKVL01000017.1, read as the reverse complement.
CACGGTTCCGGAACCAAATCCCTGTGATTGACCGTATATAATGTAATCAGATCGAATAGTATATTTAACAATGCCACACCGGTAATCATCTGAAAGATCCGGGTGGATCGTATTGGAATATGCGGTTTCCTATAATAAAACCAGAGCATATATATTGTAAACAAAAGACAAACAACAGGTGTTTTGATCAACATAAGAATATACCTTTCCAGCATGCTTCCTTTCGGTGCCTGTGTGCATAAAAACAATTTCATTTTATCGTAAATATCCCCAAAATGCAATTACTTATGACAAATAACCGCATCTATTATAACAAATAACGTGGCATTCCTGTAAAATAGTTGAAAATCTGGTAAAAATCCACTATAATATATTATAAACAGGTAATTTATTACCATTTTGATTATTCAAGCCAAATATATTGATGAACTATACAAGGAGGATAATATGAGATTAATAACACGTTCTGACTTTGATGGTCTTGCCTGTGGTGCACTTTTGAAAGAGGCTGGGATTATTGATCATTGGAAATTTGCACATCCAAAGGATTTACAAGATGGGCTGGTGGAAGTGACAGAGGACGACTGTCTTGCCAATGTACCTTTTGTGGAAGGCTGTGGTTTATGGTTTGACCACCATTCCAGCGAGCATGAGAGACTTCAGCTGGAAGGAAAGTATAAAGGTGAAAGCCGTATCACGCCTTCTTGTGCACGCATCATCTATGAATACTATGGCGGAAAGGAACGTTTCCCCCAGTTTGATGATATGATGGAAGCTGTCGACAAGGTAGATTCCGGCAATCTCACCATCGAGGAAATCCAAAATCCCAAGGGATGGATTCTTGTAGGATTCCTGATGGATCCCCGCACTGGTCTCGGCCGCTGGAGAAATTTCACGATCTCCAACTATCAGCTGATGGAAAAGCTGATCGACGCCTGCCGTACCATGACAACAGAAGAGATTCTTGCACTTCCTGATGTACAGGAACGCATTGAAGTATATTTTGAACAAAATGAAAAATTTATGGAGATGGTCAGGAAATATACGCGTGTAGACGGAAATCTCATTATCTCCGATCTAAGAGGCGTTGATCCAATCTACTCTGGAAATCGTTTCTTAATCTACAGTATGTACCCTGAGCAGAACATTTCCGCCTGGATCGTAAGCGGGCGCGGCGGCGCAGGCTGCAGTGCAGCTTGTGGTTACAGTGTCCTCAATAAGACTTCGAACGTCGACGTCGGAAGCCTGATGCTCAAATACGGCGGCGGCGGTCACAAGAAGGTCGGAACCTGTCAGTTCAGTGATGATAACATGGCGGAAGAACTGCCAAAGATGCTTGCCGAACTCTCTGCAATGGCAAATTCATGACATATAAAAATCGAGTGCTATGCACTCGATTTTTATCGTTAAACATTCATATAATCCTTTACAGAAGTTACTTCCTTTATGTAACCGACTAATTTCTCTGATATCTCTATTATGTTCGTTGTCGCATTATGACATTCATCTGCAATCTGACGGAACTTTTCCATATTATCCGCAGTCTGCTGCGCGCTGTCTGCATTCTCATCCGCACAGTTCGCCAGGGATGTAATACTATCCTCGATTACCTCTCGATGTCCACTCAATTCTTCCACCTCATCGGCAATACCATGAATGGAATCGCTTACTTTTCCAATTTCCTGATTGAGTGAATTAAAAATATTTTCCGTTTCCTGAATCTTTTCATTCTGCCGCAAAAATGCCTCTGAAACTTTCTTTGTGATCTCCACGCTGACATCGGAGTTGCCCAGCAGATTTGCGACTACCTTGCCAATCTGCTCTGTGGATTCCCTTGACTGATCAGCCAATGCGCGAATTTCCTCCGCAACTACGGCAAAGCCTTTGCCATGTTCCCCTGCCCTTGCCGCTTCAATACTCGCATTCAATGCAAGCAGATTTGTCTTGCTGGAAATCCCCGCTATAATCTCCGTCGCTGTGCGAATCTGCTGTGCTGACTGGTTTGTCAGTTCCGTTTGCTTGCGCACATCTTCGATTGCCTGGCTGCTCTTATCACTAATATCCACCAGTTCCTTCATGATCTGCTCAACCGAAACATCATAATCCTTCATCAGTTCCGCACTTTTCGTCAGAGTTTCCACATTTTGCGTAATCCCACCAATGGATTCACTGATAGCATCGATCTTATTCTTCATATCCGCGGTCTGCCCCGCCTGTGAAATGGTATTCGTCGTGATCGTGGAAACTGCATTGCCGCTCTGCTCCACAGCTGATGTCATATTGCCAAAAATGCTTTGGAAATCTCCAGATAAATGTTCCAGTTCATCTGATGCCTGCCTGATCGCAACAACGAGCTGTGCAAAAGACGATACCATACCTTGCACATAACGAACCATCTCGCCGATCTCATCATTGCGTGCCGCCAGCTTTTTCTCCCTTAACTCAGTCTGTGCAGACGGCTGCTGCCCTCCCACAACCTGTCGGAAAATGTCGAAAATGAATTTCAGCATTACTGCCAAAAAAACAGCAAACACCAGGATACCCGCACTAATCAGGATCATTGCCCATAACGTATTGATAACACCCTTTTCCAGAAGCTTTAAAACAACAATCTGCCATACTACAAGCGCCAAAAAGACACTGAGCAATATAGCAACCAATTTTTTTCGACCAGTCTGTCTCTGTGTACCGTTCATGTCCTTTCCCTCCACAATTAATTTTATGACTGAAGCCCTGCACTTTTCCCTCGTCATATTTTTTACTATATCATATTTTTTTCCCTAAGTACATAAAAAATATATTATTTGTATAAAAATAAATGCAATTAAACGACAAAGCACCGCCCTCTCGGACGGTGTCTTGCTCAACTAGATTTACAATACTTAAATTGCCTCGTGGAATGTTCTTGAGATGACATCTGCCTGCTGCTCCGGTGTCAGCTTGATAAAGTTTACAGCATAGCCTGAAACTCTGATTGTAAGCTGCGGATAATTCTCCGGATGCTTCTGCGCATCTAACAGGGTGTCCCTGTTGAGAACATTGACATTGAGATGATGACCGCCTTTCGTCGCGTATCCATCCAAAAGATTTACTAAGTTGCTTACCTGTGCGTTATCTGTCATGATAATTCCTCCTTTTATAAAAATAACCTGATTGTTCTTGTGCTTTGTTTGTTATGCTTTGTTCTTTTGTGATTTTAGTATATTTCATTCTCGGAGAAATTTCTGTAACAATTGTTACATTATCAAATTTTTTTTGTTTTTTTATACAAACAATATTATGTTCCTTTTTCAATCAATCTTATCAATACAGCATTTCCAATGCGCCACGATCTAAAATCCTGATCGCATTCTTATTGGTCTCAATCAACTGCTCCTGCTGCATTTTCATAAGCTCCCTTGACAGTGACGGTCTGGTGGTTCCAAGATAATCCGCCAGCTCTTCCCTGTTCATACTGAGTTTTACGGTATCACCGCCGCTGTCCTCAGCCTGTTCTAACAGCCACAAGGCGATCCGCTCGCGCAGTGTTGTCCCCGACAATAAATGTAGTTTTCTTGTCATGGCAAAATTTTTCTCGGATTGGATCTCGAGCATATTCCTTGTAATCATGCGATGATGTTCACAGGCGTTGCTGCAAAAACAGTAAAAAAATTCCCAGGGTATCTCAAGCACTCTCACTTTTCCCTGCGTGATAGCATCATACCAGTATGTTTTCGTATCCGCAAACAAAAACATTTCCCCAAAGACGTCTCCTTGTCCTATCACAAAAAGTACATCGCGTTTTCCCGATGCAAAATCTTTTGAGATCATCACAGTTCCCTCCAACACCAGAAACAGATTCTTTGGTGTCTCTCCCTGGCGAAACACATAGCTTCCATCCTCATAAGAGCGCTCGACCGTCTTAGAACAACGAAACATTTTCTCAATCTCTTCTTTTTTGATATCCCGAAACAGGTGAATCCTGTCACAGTCTTCGATAATCTCAATCATATAAAATCCCCTGTTATATTGTATAATCGAGTAGGGGATGCTCTTCTCCCCTACTTGCCGCGCCGGGCACCCGTCAGCTCCAGCTGACATATTTCCTCTGGGTGCCCGTATGCATAAAGATGGGGAACGCAGTACCTGCGTTCCCCTAAGATCTCTTACATCATTCCGCCCATTCCAGGACCGCCTGCCGGCATTGCTGGAGTTTCCTCTTTGATGTTTGCTACGACTGACTCTGTCGTGAGGAGTGTGCTCGCTACAGAACAAGCATTCTGCAATGCACTTCTTGTAACCTTGACAGGATCAAGGATACCAGCCTCAACCATATCTACATACTCTTCCTTCGCAGCGTCAAATCCGATACCTTCTTTGGACTCTCTCACCTTATTGACAATAACGCTTCCCTCAAGACCTGCGTTTGCTACGATGATATGCAGCGGTGCATCGAGTGCTTTCAACACAATCTTGGCACCTGTCTTCTCGTCGCCATCAAGGGTGTCAACAAGCTCTGCAACCTTCTTGGAAGCATGAATATAAGCAGAACCGCCACCTGCGATAATACCTTCCTCCACTGCTGCCCTTGTCGCGTTGAGCGCATCTTCCATACGAAGCTTTGCTTCCTTCATCTCTGTCTCTGTCGCTGCGCCGACACGGATCACTGCCACGCCGCCTGCAAGCTTTGCAAGTCTCTCCTGCAGTTTCTCCTTGTCAAAGTCAGATGTCGTCTCCTCAACCTGTTTCTTGATCTGTGAAATTCTCGCATCGATTGCTGCCTTGTCGCCCTCGCCATCTACGATGATGGTGTTCTCCTTCTGAACCTTTACAGACTTCGCACGGCCGCACTGATCGAGTGTTGTCTCCTTGAGGTCAAGACCAAGCTCCTCGCTGATCACCTGACCGCCTGTAAGGATCGCGATATCCTCGAGCATAGCCTTTCTTCTGTCACCGTATCCAGGAGCCTTTACAGCCACTACATTGAATGTGCCACGAAGTTTGTTGACGATCAACGTTGTGAGTGCCTCGCCTTCAACATCCTCGGCAATGATCAAAAGCTTTGCGCCTGACTGTACTACCTGTTCCAATACTGGTAAGATTTCCTGAATATTCGAAATCTTCTTGTCCGTGATCAGGATATATGGATTCTCCATGGTTGCTTCCATCTTATCCATGTCCGTTGCCATGTAAGCAGAAATATATCCGCGGTCAAACTGCATACCTTCTACAAGATCAAGCTCTGTCTGCATCGTCTTGGACTCTTCGATCGTGATCACGCCGTCTCCGGAAACTTTCTCCATAGCATCTGCCACCATGTTCCCTACTTCCTCGTCACCGGAAGAGACTGTTGCAACTCTTGCGATATGCTGCTTTCCATTTACTTTGGAACTCATCGCTGCGATCGCCTCTACTGCGCAGTTGGTAGCTTTCTTCATACCTTTTCTCAGGATAATCGGGTTGGCGCCTGCCGCCAGATTCTTCATTCCCTCATTAATCATTGCCTGTGCAAGAACTGTAGCTGTCGTTGTGCCATCACCGGCAACATCGTTTGTCTTGGTAGCAACTTCCTTGACAAGCTGTGCACCCATATTCTCAAATGCATCCTCGAGCTCGATTTCCTTTGCGATCGTAACACCGTCATTCGTGATCAATGGTGCGCCGAAAGACTTGTCGAGAACAACATTTCTTCCTTTGGGTCCCAATGTCACGCTCACAGTATCTGCCAGCTTATTTACACCTGTCTCTAATGTCTTACGAGCCTCTGCTCCGTATTTAATTTCCTTTGCCATGATTCAATCATCCTCCAATTTTATTCTATATTTCGTTTCAAAGATTATTTAGCTATTGATTACTGCCAGAATATCGTTCTGTTTCACGATAATGTACTCTTCCTCGTCAATCTTGACTTCTGTCCCGGAATACTTTGAAAAGATTACGTTGTCTCCAACCTTGACTTCCATCTTGATCTCTTTCCCGTCAACAACTCCGCCTGGTCCGACAGCGATCACTTCTGCCTGCTGTGGCTTCTCCTTGTTCTGTCCCGGCAATACGATCCCGGACTTTGTTGTCTCCTCTGCAACCAACTGCTTCAATACGACTCTGTCTCCTAATGGTACTAATTTCATGTGAAATGCCTCCTTATGATTAAAATAATTATTTACCTCTTTTGATTAGCACTCTTGTCTATTGAGTGCTAACAAAACATATAATAGTTTTTTGCTGAGCGTTCTGCAAGCGGATTTAGATTTTATTATCTCCTATTTTCTTCCATTTACTCGTATTTTCTTATTTTTTCTCTTGCTTTTGAAGTTTGTAGTACTTAATAATTATTTTAGATTTAGGCATTTTTCAGACCTTTTTCCAGTCTCTCCCTGTAACCTGGCGCATTCTTGATCGCAAACTTATTCTCCAGCATAGCATATTCAGCATCCGAAAGAATATTCTTAAAGCTTTCCTCAACATTGGTCCGCATCACACAGCCCACCGCAACACTCGGGGCAAGTATCTTATCCTCAAAGCTGTCGCATGCCTGTTGCACCGCGTCACAGTAAGCCTTCGCCTCGTCCTCCTCCACAAGCGGCAGGAGCACATGGAACACATCGCCCTCCACCCTGCCGATCACAGCATGATTCAATCCGGTTTCTTCCACCTTTGTTTTGAGAATCTCTGCCACAGTCACGATCAGGCGGTCGCTCTCCTCCTCGCCAAAATTGTTGTCGACAAACCGCCAGTCATTGATATTGACGCAGATTGCCGCCGTGGGAACTACCTCGCGCTCCGCAAGCTCCTTCATCTGACTGATAAAATGATTCCTGTTGAGCACACCCGTAAGCGGATCATTCTGTCCGGAATACTGCGCCTGGGCGGCATCTTTTTCCAACTGTTGCTCCAGCTCCTCAATATAGACGGCCTGCTCGCTCGCCAGATACGATTTCTCACTGTGATTCTCCAACGTCTCAATATAAGCTCCAAGAATTTTGTTCGCCGCCCCAAAATCCGCCTCCGCAACATGATCGTGCTTCTCATAAATATGACATACTGTCCTGCCCTTCACGCGAATCTTATTTCCAGGCTTGTTCACGACATCAGGTTTAAAATCGCCGAAATCACCGATTGTCATCAGGATCTTTCCATGTCTGTCCGTCATCAGCGTGTCCAGTCCGAAACACTCATGTAACTGCGTCAGCATGATTTTTGCTGTCTCCAGATCAAATAAATCTTTGGGGGAATAATTCTTACTGTTCTGCTCGATTCTCTGTGCAAATGCTGTCCTCTTTTCGTTCATCATTCTTCTTTCTCCTTCCACTTCTTTCCCTATAATATAAATTTGTCGATAATCTCCACCATTCCATCATGATCATTGTCATGTTCTGTGATATAATCCGCATGTTTTTTCACGATCGGACTGCCATTTACCATACAAACTCCGACAGTGGCAGCCTCGAGCATTGTGATGTCATTCTCCTCGTCACCGGCCGCAACGGAATTTCTGATATGGACAGGAACCGCGCTACACAGATTCCGCAGCGCATTCCCCTTTCCCGCCTTCTTATTGTAAAATTCCAGATAACGGGAACTTGAAAACGCACAGGTGATATCCTTTGCAAACTCCGAAGCCTCTATTTCCCTGCGCAGGTCCTCCAGCCGCGACCTGTCATCGATATCGATCGCAAGCAGTTTAAATGGCGGATGGACAAGCTCTTTCGACAGATCTGTCGCAACTTTGTACGGTGTTTTGATCGCTTTTTTGTAATAAGCGATTTCCTTGTCCTCCGCACAGCTTATAATATGCGTGTCTGTGTAGGTCTGTATGTGGATTCCCTTTTTCAGCGCCATGTCAAAAATCGCCTGCGCTGTTGATATCGGAACATCGTACTGCTCAATGACCGTTCTGGCCGTACAGTCATAAATAACCGCACCATTATATGCTGCCATATAGATCTTCCCCGCTGAATCACTTCGCTGAATGTCAAGGACATCCAACACATCAAGAATACTATTTACTGCCCTGCCGCTTGCCAACACAAAATGATTTCCCTTAGACAGCATTTCTATGATTTTATCCCTTGTCTTTTCCGATATTGTCTTTTGCGTGTTGAGCAGGGTATCATCAAGGTCTGTGAATAATATCCTGGTAGTCAGTGCCTTTTTCATATCTGTGAGAAGTCTGTCCGGCACAGAAAGCTTTCCATATCCAACCGCGAGATCCAGCCCCGGTTTATTCGCACCGTGAAAATCCGAACCACCGCTTGGCAGCAGATTGTACTCCTCTGCCAGCGCCCGCATCTGTTTTTCCTCCGACGGTGTGTAAGTACTATAATAGCACTCGATTCCCATGAGTCCCGCGTCTTTTAACCGCCTCACCAGCACATCGAGCTGCTCCCGCCCGAGTTTGTACAGCGTTGGGTGCGCCAGAATCGGTATTCCTCCGGCTTTCAGCGTCACCTCGATCACTTCCTCCGGCGTCACCTTCTCACGGTGTACAAAATACGGCGTATTGTCGCCAAGATATCGTTCGAATGCTTCATTCCTGCTCTTCACATAGCCCTTGTCAAGCAAATATGCAGCATAGTGCGCCCTTGTAATCACCGCACCTGGAAACGCCTCCACAAGCGCCTCATAAGTGATATCAAGCCCTGCCCCGCGCAGATTCGCACACAATTTATAATTTCTGTCCGTTCTCGACTGCTTAAAACGCGTCAGATATTCCTGAAATACAGGCGCCTTATGGTCAATGAACAATCCCACAATATGCACGTCGCGGTTATTGTACTCTGTCGAATACTCGATCCCGGGAATCACTTCAATCGGCTTCCCCTTTGCATATTCCATCAGTTCATCCAGACCATCCACTGTATCATGGTCTGTGAGCGCCACCGCGTCCAGACCTTTTTCAACAGCATAGTCCACCAGCTCACGTGGTGTGAGCGTTCCGTCAGAACAGCGCGAATGCGTATGCAAATCAACAAATCCCATCTCCAAAATCTCCTTATTTATCTGAAAATAAAAATCAAGTAATGCGCTTACAGAATGAAAAAAGACAGTTAAACTGCCTCTTTTTCACAAAACCCTTGTAACGAACCGCATCGGAGCACTTACTCCTCCCCGCTCTCGTCCTCTGCCTCCGCAGTATATACAGAAGTTCTTTTTCTTGCCATCTCATCACTTGCAAGATACTCGTCATAAGTCGTGATCTTGTCAATCAGTGTGCCGTCCGGCAAAATCTCCATAATACGGTTTGCCGTCGTCTCCACAAACTGGTGGTCGTGGCAGGCGAACATCGCCACACCGGGAAATTTGATCAGTCCATTGTTGAGCGCAGTGATGGATTCCATATCCAGATGGTTGGTTGGCTCATCAAGGATCAGACAGTTCGCTCCACTGATCATCATCTTGCTCAACAGACAACGAACCTTCTCACCTCCGGAAAGCACCTTTACCTTCTTCACGCCGTCCTCACCTGCAAAAAGCATACGCCCTAAGAACCCACGCACATACGTGATATCATCCACCGGCGAATAGCCCATCAGCCAGTCGGCGATCGTGTAGTCATTGTTAAACTCATTGGTCGGATCTTTCGGAAAATATGCCTGCGACGTTGTGACACCCCATTTGTAAGTGCCCTCATCCGGCTCCATTTCCCCCATCAGGATCTGAAACAGCGTCGTCTTTGCAAGCTCATTGGCGCCCACAAACGCGACCTTATCCTCGCGTCCTAAAATAAAGGAAATATTGTCAAGCACCTTCTCACCGTTGATCGTCTTGGAGAGATTCTCAACTGTCAGCACCTCGTTTCCAATCTCGCGGTCCGGCCGGAAATCAATGTACGGATACTTGCGGCTCGACGGCTTGATATCGTCCAGCTCGATCTTTTCCAAAGCGCGCTTTCTCGATGTCGCCTGCTTGGACTTGGAAGCGTTCGCGGAGAAACGTGAGATGAACTCCTGTAATTCCTTGATTTTTTCTTCTTTCTTCTTGTTTGCCTCCTTCATCTGCTTGACAAGCAGCTGGCTTGACTCATACCAGAAATCATAGTTTCCTGCATAGAGCTGAATCTTACCGTAATCGATATCCGCAATCTGTGTACATACTTTGTTCAGGAAATAGCGGTCATGCGACACGACGATGACCGTATTGTCAAAATTGATCAAAAACTCTTCAAGCCACGCGATCGCATCCAGATCCAGATGGTTGGTCGGCTCATCGAGCAGCAGAATATCCGGATTGCCAAAAAGCGCCTTGGCAAGCAGCACTTTCACCTTTTCACTGCCGTTCAGGTCTTTCATCAGGGAATAATGAATCTCTGTGTCGATACCCAAGCCATTTAACAGCTGCGCCGCGTTGGATTCCGCCTCCCAGCCATCCATCTCTGCGAACTCACCCTCAAGCTCACTGGCGCGAATCCCATCTTCATCTGTAAAGTCCTCTTTGGCGTAGATGGCATCCTTTTCCTTCATAATCTCATAGAGACGGGCATTTCCCATAATAACGACGTCCATTACAGGATACTCATCATACTTGAAGTGATCCTGCTCCAACACGGAAAGTCTCTGTCCTGGCGTGATTGCGATATCCCCCTTTGTCGTCTCAAGCCTTCCGGACAAAATCTTTAAAAAAGTGGATTTTCCTGCCCCATTGGCACCGATCAGTCCATAACAGTTTCCTTCCGTAAATTTGATGTTTACATCCTCAAATAACGCTTTCTTCCCAACTCTATAGGTTACATTGTTTGCACTTATCATGATAAATTCCTCTTATTACTAATAAATACTTATTTTTGCTACACACTCTTTCTATTATACATAAAAAGGAAAATTTATCAACTATTTCTTAAACAGCTTGCCAAAAAGCCCTTTCTTTTCAGAACTGTCTTCCAGACTGCTCTTTGCACCCCCGTCAGCATTGTTTTTTGCACCGTTCTCAGATCCTACTGCTTCTGCCCTGAACTTCTCCGCATTGGCCGGATTCTCCTTCAAGGACAACAGCGCATCATAAGCCTGCAGCATATTGAATCCATTTGCCTCGGCAAGCCCCTGTGCAGTAAACCCTTCGATTGTTAACATCCCGACCGACGGATAAGTTCCGTCTCTGACAGCTGAGACAAACTCTATAAAAACGCTGTTTTCCGTCCGAAGCCTTCTGTAATAATATCCTGCCTCGGGATAGGAAAGGCCGCAGCCTTGTGTCAGATAGATCATCAACTCCTCGCGCAGCGGTTCTGCATTCTTCCACTGCTTTGCCACTTCGCTCATCAGTTTGGTATCCATCATACACAATGTGCTCGGTCCGTCCGTCAGCACCGCAATCTTGCTTGCCTCACATAACTGTTCCATAAAATGCGGGTTGTCGATTCCTGCAGGCGTGAGCCTTCCCTCACCTTTTCTGCCTGTTTCATAGCGGTTCGTCACAACCAGGTATGCGATATTATTCTTGAGTGCAAAATCGCCGTTTTCTTCCCGCAAAGTGTAAATATACGGTTTTTCACACAATGCCTCTGTCAGGAAAAACGTAATTCGATTCATCAGGCGCACATACTTTTGCGTATTCTCCTCGTCCGACGCCTTTCTTGCAGTGTCAAAGCGCGCTGCAGCCTCCTGCATCATCACCATCATCTCGATGACAGTGCATCCAGCCATATATGCAAATCCCTGGTCACTATCATTGTCCATATGCGCGATCAGCTCCGCTTTTCGCTCCTCACCCACAAGGTATTCATTGTCCTGATCATAGAATGGAACAATTGGCATACGGTATTTCTTTTCGCCTTCTTCTTCCCGCATAACCTGTGTCAACTCTTCCCCGGACAAAAATGCTTCCACATCCCGGTCATAGCCTGTCACTTCCCTGATGTACTCTATCTTGCAGCCTATGGCGTGCACAGTGTCAAAGTCAAGGTTTACACCCGTAACACCAAGCTTTGCGGCAAGCGCCAGCACAGTCTCCAGGCAAAGCAGCTTATCCTTCTGGTCAAGCACACCGATCGGAAACGTACTGTCGAATACAGGCATCGTCATGGGATTTTGCAGCACATATCTGACAGCATCGTCATATTTTTCAAATAAATACATCAGAATATTTTTATCGTCCGCCCTGATCAGAAAAGGATTTCCACAGGACATCCGATAGTCGCTGTGCAGCGGTGCAAGCAGTATATAAATCTGGTCCATCTGCATATACTCGTGGATTCTTGCCCGCACCATCTCCTCGTTGTAGCGCGGTATGTCCAGATGCCCCGCAAGGTCAAGCGTCGCTGGATCGTATTCCAGATAGTAGTTTCTATGCGGTTCTATGATAATCTGCAGCTTTCCCCGGAGCAGCTGTGACAGCATCGCAAGCTTGTACTTGTTAACCGGCTTTTTGTCCGGATTAAAGTGCATGGCGCTATCCATCGTCAGAAAGACTTTCAGCGATTCATAATCGTAATCATCCGCCGTTGTGACTTTCCCGCCATCTTTCTTCCGCTTCATTGTCATCAGTTCGAACACAGGCTTCTCACCCTCTTTGGGCTTCACCCGGAAATCTGGCAGCTGCCCTATGACATAGACACTCTTGGTCCACAGACGCGCGACTGCCTCTTCCTTACTGCAGCGCTCAATCGCCGCAGTATAGAGAAAATGATAGCTGTCCGCCGCATCCTTTAGGCTAAGAAGCTCTTTTGCCGCAATATATTTCTCATCACCAAGCAGATTTTTGGGTGCATTCTCATTTGTGCTGATGTGAAGCACCAGTCCGGAAATATCCTCGTCAAAGATCTGATTGATCACCTCACCCAGCTTGTCCTCATGGTATGCATACTGATGCCCGCTGTACCTGGTGGCTTTTGCGACATACGCGTCGTAGTATTCCTTCTCAAAAAACACATGAATCGCATCGTCAAAGACTTCCTCCTCATCGCGCTGCATGACCATGATGTCCTTGTCAAAGCCCTCAAATAATCTAATCTGCCATACTGAAATATTTGTTTTTCTTTTCACCTTGTCTACCTATCCTTTAGCTTTCAACGATCAGGTATCTTCCATCCCCGATATCAAATACCTCCGGCGCGTCAGCGATCTCTTCCTTTTCCTGTCCCTCCAGATCGATTCCCTCCTCGTCGAAGTAATCCCATACCTCGTCAAGTGAATCGACGACTACCGCCATGCACTCCTCAAGGAATGCCTCCGCCTCGTCAATATTCTCCGCTACCTTTTCCGGTACTAACTGAAGCTGGTTTTCCAAAAAGCAGTTCAGTACCGCCTCATCATACTCGTGCATAATTCATGATCTCCTTTTATTCTTAATTTATTTTGTGAATATGAATTGCATTTAAAAAATGCCTAATACCACTGTAACAGTATCCATACTATTTTGTAAACCCTTTTTCGTCAATCAAATCAATTGTCTTGCAAAAAGTTCATGCATCAGTCTCGCAACAGGCAGTCCCACCACGTTATTATAGTCCCCGTTAATGCCCTTGATATAGATGGCGCATTTCCCTTGAATCGCATAGGCGCCCGCCTTGTCCATCGGCTCCCCTGTCGCCACATACGCTGCAATCTGTTCTGATGTCATCGGATACATCTGAACATCTGTCTTTTCATGAAAAGTGATCACCTCCAGTCCTCGTTTTTCCTGTCCCTTGTCCAATACGATCAGTGTCACGCCTGTATACACCTGATGGGTATTACCCTGCAGCTTTGTGAGCATCGCCTCCGCATCCGCTGCATTTGGGGGTTTTCCCATGATTTCATTCCCATATGCCACAATCGTATCTGCGCCAATTATGACAACAGTGTCATTTTGATATTTCTGCAGATATTTCTTCGCCGCCTCATCTGCCTTTTGGTAAGAAAGTTCCTCCACAATATCGGCGGGAGTTTCTTTCGTATAGTTCTCCTCTCCCTGTGCCTTGGAGATCTCAAAGCTGAGCCCTGCCTGTTCCAAAAGTTCCCACCGTCTTGGAGAACCCGATGCAAGTACATATTTTATCATTCCTCTTCCCCCATGCTGAATAACGCTGCCCTCTCTTCATACGATCGCCTGATTGTACTCTGGTTTAAAAGTACGCGCCTGCTGTTCTGCTTTTTCCTTTTTCGCTGCCAGTGACACATATTCCTTGCAGAATAACTCCTGTGCATTGACGGCGTTCTTTTCTCTGTTGTCTGCCTTGCGATAACTTCCATCTGCCTGAAGGAACTGCGCTTTCTGTGTGTCACTCAGCTGCACTTGCAGGACATGCCACACCTTCTCCTTTAGCCCGGCATTGAGAACTGGAAAAAGAATCTCTACCCTCCGCTCAAGATTTCGCGGCATCCAGTCGGCGCTCGCCATATACAGTTCGGGATCACCCGCGTTCTCAAAATAGAAGATCCGTGCGTGTTCCAGGAAATTTCCCACGATCGACCGCACTTCAATGTTATTGTTCGTGCCTTCCACCCCTGTCCGCAGACAGCAGATTCCCCGCACAATCAATTGAATCTTCACACCCTTTGCCGCCGCCTCGTACAACGCCTTGATGATATCCAGATCACACAGGGAGTTCATCTTCGCCACGATCCTTGCGGGCCGCTTCTCAACCGCATTTTCCTTTTCCCTGTTGATCAGATACAGAAATCTGTCCTTCAGCCACAACGGCGCCAATGCCAGATGATTCCAACCCAACGGTTCCGAATACCCGGAGAGCATATTAAAGACTGCCGTCGCGTCCTCGCCGATGGCCTCGTTGCAGGTGAGAATACCAAGATCCGTATAGAGCTTTGCAGTGGCATCATTGTAGTTGCCTGTGCCAAGGTGCACATAGCGCCTGATGCCCTCCTCCTCTCGTCTGACCACCAGCGTAATCTTGCAGTGCGTCTTTAGCCCCACCAGTCCGTAGATGACATGGCAGCCTGCTTTCTCAAGCTTCTTCGCCCACACGATATTGTTCTCCTCGTCAAACCGTGCTTTTAACTCCACCAGCACAGATACCTGTTTGCCGTTCTCCGCTGCCTGCGCAAGCGCCGCGATGATCGGCGAATTGCCGCTCACGCGGTACAGGGTCTGCTTGATGGCAAGCACCTGCGGGTCTTTTGCCGCCTGTTTGATGAAATCGACGACAGGCTGAAACGTCTGATACGGGTGATGCAGAAGGATATCCTGTTCCCTGATCCGCTCAAAAAGATCATCGTCCTCCTCAATCTCGGGAACCGGCTGCGGTGTATAGGGACTGGATTTGAGATGCTCAAACCCTTCCAGACCATACATCTTCATCAGAAACGTGAGGTCGAGTGGTCCTGGAATACTATAGATATCCCTCTCATCGATCATCAGCTCTTTCTTGATAATATCGAGAAGGCGCTCGTCGATCCCCTCCTCAACCTCGAGCCGGATCGCCTGCCCCCACTGCCTCTTTTTAAGCTGTTTCTCAATCTCCTTGAGCAGGTCTTCCGTCTCTTCCTCCTCAAGTGAAAAATCAGCGTTTCTCATGATCCGGAACGGGAAAGAACACTCTATATTATAATTTAAAAACAACTTATCCATGTTCCGCTCAATAATCTGCTCCAGCAGAATCACACGCTTTGTTCCATCTTCCACCTCCGGAAGCTGTATGATGCGCGGAAGTACGCTTGGAACCTGAACAGTAGCAAACTCCAGTTCATTCCCCTGAATTGATTTTTTATTAAAAAGATGCCTTCTGCCCTTGATTCCTTTCCTGGATACCAGGGCTCCCAGATTCAATGACTTGTTCCGGATGAGTGGAAACGGTCTTGAGGAATCCACTGCCATCGGCGTGAGCACCGGATACACATTGTCCTGAAAATACCTGTCTACAAAGTCGCAGTCCTTTTTCGTGAGCTCCTCATGGCTCTCCACCACCATCAGTCCATTCTGCGCAAGGAGTGGCAGCAACGACCTGTTGTAGACGGAATACTGCGTATTGACAAGCTCATGCGTCGCCTGGTTAACCTTCTCTAACTGCTCTGCTGGCGTCATTCCGGCGATATCCTTCTTCGTGTAGCCTGCATTTACCATATCCTTTAAGGATGCCACACGCACCATAAAAAATTCATCGAGATTTGACGCGGTGATACTCAAAAACTTGAGCCGCTCAAACAAAGGGATATCCTTATCCTTTGCCTCGCCCAGCACACGGTTGTTGAAGGCAAGCCAGCTCAGTTCCCTGTTATAATAATATTCCGCTTTGCCGTAGTCAATCTTGTTATCAGACTTACTGTTCTTATCGCCCATCTCTATCCCCCCATTACTTTGATCGCTCTGTTTTATATATTACTCTTTTTCTGTCTCAGAACCGGTTTGACATTGTACACCTCCTCAAAAAAAGTAGCGTACTTATCAAACAACCCAAATTCCAGTGTCATGTCGGCATTCGTCTCCACCGTGAGCATTAGCTCGTCATTTTTGTTCACAGCCTTCAGCTTATTGCACTTGCCCCTGTTACTCAGATCCAACCCATCGGAAAGCCTGATGATCGCTGTCAGCTTTGCAATTTTTAAATATGCATCCCTGTCAAGTGAAGCGTTGTTGTCCATGATATGATAATAATCAAACTTTTCCGTGGCATATTTGACAATGTTTGCCACAATCTCACGCTCCACATGGGACAGCCCTATGATTTCCGTTGCGATGATAATATTATACGAGTTCTCCCCGACACTTGCAAGGCTGATGAACCTGCCACAATCCCCCAGGATCGCTGCAAGTTGCAAAAGCAGCCTGTCACGCTTTGACAGGCCATGAATATCCTTCATACTATCGAAAATAGTAAGCGCAATCATCTCTCGCTCGCGGGTACGATGCCCACTGCTGTGATATCTCCGGTTGATATCCCTTGCGCAGTCGAGAATATCCTGCTCAAAATCATGCGGCATTCCCTCATCGTTCGACGATGGCAGCAAATGATTCTGTTCCGCATATTCATAAGCAATACCGTCGCACAAGGATACACCCGGCGCCCACAACATCTCTGCACCCAGAAGCTTGATCATATATTTGATCATCAATGCCGAGAGGTATAACAGGGATATATTCTCCTGCGCAAGTCCCAGCGACATCGCGATCTCCCTCGTCTTTTTCTTTTTCAGGGAATCCACAAACTTCAGGAAATTCTCAGTGCCGACCTGTCCCTTTTTGATTGTCTCGATGTAGTTTCTCTGCACGACCAGCGACACATAGTCATCTACCAGAATCACATTCTGTATCTTCTTATCCCCCACAAACATCTCGCGGAAACTTTCGAAGCTGTCACAGACCATCTCCTCCACGATATCCTCAAGCTGATAACTCCGATAAGATACCCGCGCAAGTTCCTCCCTCATGCGAAGCACTCCCGGTCTGATATTCTGCGAAGTAACAAGACTGTCATCATCAAACAGGGAGATCTGAATGCTGCCTCCGCCGATATCAATAAAAGCAGTACTCTTTTCTATGATACTCTGAAAGTCCTTCACCCTCGACGCCACAGATTTATAGTCGAGAAAACGCTGTTCTGAGTTACTCAGCGCCTCAATCCGGATCCCTGTCCAGAGCGCAATCTGATCCAGCAGGATCACCCTGTTCTGGGATTCCCTGATGGCACTTGTCCCATACGCCTTGTAGTCATCCACCTTGTATGATTTCATGATCGCCATAAACTCATTCAGCATCCTGCACAGCTCATCCACTCTGTCATTATTGATCTTCCCCCTAAAATACGAGTCTGTCCCAAGCTCGATCCGATGTCTGAGATGATCAATCTCCTTGATGCCATTTTTTTCCGATATCTCGTATATCTTCATCGCAAGCTCATAAGAGCCCACATCAATCGCCGCAAATGTCTTATATGCCATAGTTACACCTCTTCCCCCTAAAAAGTATCCCTATTACTTGAATGTATTCTTTTGATGTTAATAATTTCCAAGTATTTTCATGTTGTGCGTCTCCTCGCGCAGCCCCCTGAGCGCATTCCGAACTGCACTGTCTGTGAGGTTTCCCTCAAAATCCAGGAAAAATCTGTACTCCCAGTTTCTGCCTGCGATCGGTCTCGACTCAATCTTGGTCACATTCAGACCGTTGTACATCAGATGGGATAGTGCATGATAGAGTGCACCGCTCTCATGATTGACTTCAAAACACAGACTGATCTTGGTCGCTTTCTTCGTGAACACTTTCTGGTTTGTTATGATAATAAAACGTGTCGAATTGTCTTTTATATCATTGACACCTCTCTTTAGAATGTCCAAACCATAGATCTTTGCCGCTGTCTCCCCCGCGATCGCCGCCTGCGTCCTGTCCTTGTCGTCTGCAACCTTTTTCGCTGCAAAGGCATTATTTTTCATGCTGATCTGCTGCCACCCGGTCTCCAGCAGATAATGCGAACTCTGCATCAGAGACTGCGGGTGTGAGTAAACCGTCCTGATATCCTCGATCCTTGTGCCCGGTGATGCCATCAGGCAATGTTCAATCCTGATGATCTGCTCCCCGACAATATAATTTTCAAACTCCACCAGAAGATCATAGATCTCACTCACGATCCCCGCCGACGAATTTTCGATCGGAAGCACTGCAAAGTCCGCACTCCCCTCGTCGATTGCAAGCATCGCATCGCGGAACGTGTTGACATTGAAGCTGTCAACCTCATCCCCAAAATATTCCATCATCGCAGCCTGTGAGTATGCCCCCTCCGCCCCCTGAAATACAACGCGGCACCTCCTGCCGTCAGTCTCTTCCATCTCAATGAAAGAAAGCCTTCCCTCGCCATTGTGTTTCGTTATCATTTGATATTGAAGTTTCCTGCTCATCGACATGATCTGCTCAAACAAGTCCCTGACACCCTGCGCGTTAAATTCATTGTGCGTCAGCTCACTGACTGCCTTGAGCTTCTGCTGCTCCCTCTCCTTGTCAAAAACCCTTTTTCCCGTCTCAATCTTATATTCTGCCACCTTGGCACATATATCCATCCGTTTCTCATAAAGTTCCACGATCTGACGGTCAATACCGTCAAGCGCGTCTCTGAGTTCTGATAAATCCATCCGACTTGTCCTCCTGCATCGTTCTCTTTGCGCCTTTGTTCCTTATGCACAGCCCCATGCAGATGAAATATGTCACTGACGTGACGCATCGGGCGCGGCAAGTAGGGAGAAAATCTTCCCTACTCGATTTTAGTATAACACAACCAATAAAGTTTGTAAAAAAATAATACAGAAATCTTTCATTTTTTACAGAAATTATTTATAATATTACTATACTTTAACTACCACAATATACATAGGGGGGAAACACAATGAAAAAAAAGGTTATCACCATCGTCTGCATTATCTGTGCAGTATTATTGATTGCCAGTCTGGCAGTCTTTAAGTATCTCTCCGACAGGGTTCCGCAAAATCCAGACGGAACAGTCGGTAACACCGCCGGAAATCTCTACAATAACGGACTTTTCTGCGAAAATGACGGATATGTTTATTTTGCAAACGCATATGACTCTTCTTCGCTCTATCGTATGCGCCCGGACGAATCCGAGATGGAAAAAATTGCGTACACAGAAGTAGCAAGCATCAACGCGGACGGCAAGTATCTGTACTACTATCAGGGAGGATCAGGCAGCGGCACCGGACTTGGTTTTGTGCTCAGCACCACTGGCGTCTATCGTGTAAACAAAAACAAATCCAGCGACGCCTTCTGCCTTGACCGCGTAAACGGCAAATATGTCCTTCTCGCGGACAACGATGTATACTATACCTGCTCTTCCGACGATGTATCCCTGAAAAAGGTATCGACAGACGGAAAGACCAAGGAGACGCTCCTGGAACTTGACATCCTTCCTGTCAGCGTGCAGAACTCTACCTTCTACTATCTGAACAATGAAGAAAACCTGCATCTGATGGCGCTTGACCTGCGCACCAACACCTCGCGCCAGGTGCTTGCCGAAGACGTGTATATGCCAATCATCGAGGGCAATACGGTCTATGGTATTGATATTCACGACAACTACTCACTGATCAGCCTCAACACCACTGACGGCAGCAAAACGTTACTTGACACCGGCCGGATCGACCTGCTCAATGTGACCGACAGTTACATTTATTATCAGACTTCGGGAAGCACGCCCCAGTTAAAGCGCATCCGCCGCGATGGTTCTGGCATGGAGGTTATCGCTGATGGTTCCTACAGCAATATCAACGCAACGTCACAGTATGTATATTTCACACAGTTTGGAAGTGAAACGCCAGTGTACAAGACGCCCGTTTCCGGACCTGTAAATGTAACGACTTTTGACAGAGCGTCACAGGCTGCGATCGCTGAGATTAACAAGAACCTGAAATAAAATAGCTGTATATTTTTCAAAAAGCTGAATAAGGTAAAGGAAATCCGGTTATGCTCTTAGCATGAAGAAACCGATGATTCCTTTACCTTTTTATAATTGCATACACGATCTCATAAAGAATTATATCAAATGTGGCACAATTGGCTGGTGTATGGAGATCACCTTCACCGCACTCGGCGCGATGAGACGGCGCGAACTGCCTCTCATCGGACAGACCTCCCTGTGGATGTTCCCAATCTACGGCTGTGCAGCCTTTTTCAAGCCAGTGTTTTCGTTGTTAAGACACTGTCATATGATCGTTCGCGGTACTGTCTATGCCTTATCGATTTTTGGCGCAGAATATGCCAGTGGGCGCTTCCTCGCAGCACATGATCTGTGTCCCTGGAATTACAACCGCCACCACTGGCATATCGATGGATTGATCCGCATAGATTATTTTCCTTTATGGTTCTGTGCCGGACTCCTATTTGAGCAAGTTTTAACTGGTCACAGACAGATTCCTGACAACTGAATCAAAACCTGCCCACTGTTTATTCAGGTAAAAACTCCTGGTACATTAACACATGGTCACGGATACAAATCCACGGATCATTGGAGTGTGCTGTCACACAGATGTAGATTTTTCCGTCATTGCCGATACCAAGACTTGCCGCACAGTTCCCGGACTGAACCACATATCCCGTCTTGGCACAGAGCACTTCCCCATGCGTATCCCTGTCTTCGATCCTTCTAAGAAAGAGATTGGACAAGTTCAGTCCCTCCGGATGTGAATCTGTGACAGACGTTGTATAGATCCGTGTACCAAGCACTTCCCGGCAAAAACTGTTGTCATAAGCAGCCTTTAACATGACGGCCATGTCATAAACCGTGCTGTAATGGTTCTCTTCATAGATGCCAATACAGTTTGTGAAATGGGTCGTCTCAGACAGCCCAAGTTCCTCCAGCTTTTCATTCATCAGATCGACAAATGCCTCCTGCGAACCAGCCACATAGACAGCCAGTCCCAGAGCCGCCTCTCCCCCGGACGGAAGAGCCGTCCCATAAAAAAGATCTTTGACCGTAACTTTCTCACCAACATCAAAACCTGCATTGGAGCATCCATTCACAAAACTATAATTCATAATATCCTGTGTGATCACAAATGTATCCTCAACATCCGTGATATGTTCCGCTGCGACAAGAACAGTAAGAATCTTAGTCATGGAAGCCGGAGGGATGCGGTCCCTGGCGCCTCTCTGTCCCAAAATCCGCCCTGCCTCCACATCGATAAAGACGACATTCTCACTCATAACTTCACTGTCCGCCGACACAGTCGCCTCGTCCGCGAAAGCCGCCAGAACTGGTTCTTTACTCCTTCCCCCCAGTGTCCTGACAATGAGGCTGTCCGCCAGCGCAAGCTCATCTGCGATACTGTCCGCAATGGTGGTGTCGACATAACAGCCGGCAATGCTTAGCGTACTGGCATAAGTAATGTCCGGACTACCTTCATTCAGGACTATTTCACCTGTCCCATCGATATGCTGGACACTCTGTTGTTTTCCATGTCTTCTGACCAGCCTGCTAATTCCCAATCCCACCAGAATCACACAGACGACCAGCGCAACAGTACAGGGCAGCATGAGTCTGCGCATCTGCTCCTGCCGTTTCTTTCTGCGCCGCATTTCCTGTACCCGCTGCCGACGGCGGGTCTCACGCTCCTTTTCCTCCGTTTCCCTCTCCTCATCGCTGCGACTGTCTCTATTTCCTTTATTCTCACTTTCCTTTCCACTGACAACCCGGCCGCCCAAATAGCTCTTTGCCAGCACTGCCGCAATCTCCTCGGCGCTGAATTGTGCCGTTTCACCGCTATTCCTGCTGCCTGCATCCTGAGCAGTATCCTGACTACTATCCCTGGATCTTGTGCCGCCTATGTATCGATCCTCATTGTTATATTTACTCGACATCGTCTACCTCGACTGCACCGATATCCAGCGTGTTCAGCGTGCGGCGTCTCCTTCTATCCTCCTCAGACTTTTCCAGGATAAACTGTTTGACAGCCTTGGCGTTTTTAATATGCTGAATCATCAGCAGTGGCGTTGTGACATCTCCCGTGTGGCACACAACCGTCCCTAATCCAAACATTCTTTCGATCAAAGAAGTCTTGAGCGTCACATCCTGCACCTTATACATATAGCAGTCGTTCTCCTCCCTGTTAAAAAAACCTGTATTAACTGTAATAACATCCTCTTTGATCGTATATACCGTAAAAGTAAATGGAAGACCGAAGAACAGCCATCTTTTTCTCTCTTTAAATTCCATCATTTCTCTCCTCGTAATTTTAATATTTTTAAAAATATTATAACATTCCCCTGCTAAAAGGCAAGACGAAATGTTTGAAATTTTTATGTTTTAAAATTTTTTTCTTGAAAGCGGTCCTCTGATATGGTACGATAACAACAGTATGTAACTTGTAAATGGGAGGAACTGGTTATGATCGATATTTCTTGCACACTTCAATCTGGTCTTAGTTGTATTTGTCATTTCCATTTTCAGACAATTTGCTTTCATATTGATACATTTTAGCGTAAGAGAATTTATTTCTCTTTTTTTATTCGCCTTAATCATTGTTTAATTAGGAGGTATTTATGAGACATTTAATGAGCCCACTTGATTTTTCCACAGAGGAGTTGGACAGGCTCTTTACCCTCGCTGAGGATATTGAGAAAAATCCCGCAAAGTACGCGCACGCCTGCGAGGGTAAAAAGCTTGTCACCTGCTTCTATGAGCCAAGCACACGCACACGCTTGAGTTTTGAGTCAGCAATGCTCAATCTTGGCGGTCAGGTCCTGGGATTTTCTGACGCCAACTCTTCCTCCGCTGCCAAGGGTGAAAGCGTGTCAGACACAATCCGTGTAGTCTCCTGCTTTGCTGATATCTGTGCAATGCGCCATCCCAAGGAAGGCGCTCCCATGGTAGCCGCGTCGCGCTCTTCCATCCCTGTCATCAACGCTGGTGATGGCGGTCACCAGCACCCAACGCAGACGCTCACTGATCTTTTGACGATCCGCGCAATCAAAGGCCGCCTCAGCCACTTTACCATCGGACTCTGTGGCGACCTCAAATTTGGACGGACTGTACACTCGCTGATCAATGCACTTGTGCGCTACGAAAATATCAACTTTATCTTCATATCTCCCGAAGAACTCACCATACCTGACTACATCATTGAGATGCTCCGCGAAAAAAATATCTCTTTCAGCGAAGTTCGTAAATTGGAGGAAGTCATGCCAGAACTTGACATCCTATACATGACAAGAGTGCAAAAAGAGCGTTTCTTTAACGAGGAAGACTATGTAAGATTAAAAGACTACTATATCCTCGATAAGGAAAAGATGGAGCTTGCCAAACCGGACATGATCGTCCTACACCCACTTCCACGCGTCAATGAGATTTCCGTCGAGGTCGATGACGATCCCCGGGCAGTATACTTCCGCCAGGTACAATACGGTGTATATGTGCGTATGGCGTTACTTTTAACACTTTTGGAAATAACAGTTTAGGACTTTAGAGCAGGAGGTATCAGAATATGTTAAATGTAGGAAAAATTGAGGAGGGTTTCGTCCTCGACCATATAAAAGCTGGAAAGAGCATGAGCATCTATAAACATCTGGGACTGGACAAGCTCGACTGTACTGTAGCCATTATCAAAAATGCAAGAAGCGGGAAGATGGGCAAAAAGGATATCTTAAAAGTGGAATGTGACATTAACACACTCAACCTTGATATCTTAGGATTCATCGACCACAATATCACCGTCAACGTTGTCAAGAACTGTGAGATTGTACAGAAGCTTTCGCTGTCGCTTCCCAAAGAGATCAAGAATGTACTGAAATGCAAAAATCCCCGCTGTATCACTTCGATTGAGCAGGAACTTCCGCACATCTTTGTCCTGACCGACGAAAAAAAGGAAATTTACCGCTGCAAATATTGCGAAGAAAAATACGGCAACAAGGATAACTTTAAAATATAAAAATACAGCAGGCTTAAGCCTGCTGTATTTTTATGCAAAATTTAAGACTTCGTCTTTGGGTTTCCTGGTCGGCACCACACTGATCGCATGGAGAACAGGGCCTTCACCGTTGTAATCTTTCCAGAACTCCCTGTGAACAGTAGCTGTCACTTCCACCCAGTCCTTGTTTGTCAGTTCGCTGCATTTGTCATACTTACAGGCATACCCCAGAAAAGCCATATCGTCTGCGCAGCAAGTCATTGCCATCCTTCCCGGCACAAAATACGCATTGTCGCTGCCTTCAGGTTTCAACACCATCGCCTTGAACTGAATCGTCTTGTCAAGATACCGGTCGAGATTATCCATGGCATCCAGATAAAAAATGCCATAACCATAATCGTCAAGCTTCAGTTTGTCACTCTTTAAATCATAGGGCAGATCTTCCTCGAAAATCTGATTGACCTCACCGTTCTTATCCTCAAAAATAATCTCTGCCTGCGGATTCACAGCCTTTACATTTCTCTTAAAACTGCTCAGCTGGTCAATCAATCCGTCGCAGCGGTTGAAGATGATTAGTTCTGACTTTCTGATCATCTCCGCCAGCAGGGAACGCATATTGGTGTAGTAATTCTGAAATGTGGATGCATCAATCGTCGTGATCTGCTGCTCTAAGCGCCAATGCCACGGCAGCTTGAGATTCTTGAAATTCCACATACCGTTGTACTCGATAAGGATGCGCTCCGGCTTGTACTTCTTCTCAAGTTCCACCAGGTTTGACGCAGACATCTGCGCCTCCTCATCCACCACTTCCACGATCGTGCGGCTGTTTCTGAGAATATCCTCATCGTACTCGATCTCGCCCTCTTCACAGAGTATCAGAAGCGTTGTACCTCTGATCTGAAAATAGGGCTGCGAGAGCGTGTAGGATATAAACTCCGTCTTACCGCTCTCCAAAAATCCATTAATAATATATACGGGCTTCATATTTTCTCCAATCCTTATCAGGAACTGTTAACTGTCCAGATTTCTGTCGCCAAATAATTACTTGTTGAACAATGTCTTGAGATTTTCCTCGTTGAGCTGTGCGCCAATCACACAGATTTTCCCGGTCACTTCCGCAGCGCCAGTGCGCACATTGCTCTCACCCGGAACATAGTCAAAGTTCAGCCATGTGCCATCCCCGGCCGGAACCATCCCTTTCGCGCGAAGAATCGATCCATATTTCTTCTCGTCCTCAAGCTCCTCCAGGATATGCTCCAGTTCTGCTTTGGTGTATGCAGCCGGCGTCTCAAATCCCCAGCTTGCAAAAATATCATCCGCGTGGTGATGGTGATGCTCGTGGTCATGATCATGACAGCCGCAGGTGCACTCCTCACCATGGTCGTGATCATGATGATGCTCGTCATGATCGTGATCGTGATGATGCTCATGCTCGTCGTGATCGTGATGATGCTCATGCTCATCATGGTCATGATGGTGCTCATGCTCGTCATGGTCGTGCCCGTGCTCATCATGGTCGTGATGATGGTGATGCTCGTCATGAAGCTTCGCGACCTCCGCCATGAGTTCAGCTTCCAAATCCTTCGCGTTCTCTATCGTCTCAAGTATCTTCTTCCCGTCAAGCTCATCCCAGGGTGTTGTGATCACTGTCGCCTTGTCGTTATGCTCACGGATGATCTCGATCGCTGTGTTCAATTTGCTCTCGCTGATATCTGCAGTTCTGCTTAAGATAATAGTGCCCGCGTGCTCGATCTGATTCAGGAAGAACTCTCCAAAATTCTTTGCGTACATCTTGCATTTGTTCGCGTCAACGACAACAACCGCACTGTTCAGTTCCACCTCCGCATCGGTATCCACATTCTGTACAGCCTTCATGACATCGGAGAGTTTGCCTACACCGGAAGGCTCGATCAGGATTCTCTCCGGATGATATGTCTCAATCACTTCCTTTAAGGAACTGCCAAAATCCCCTACCAGCGAACAGCAGATGCAGCCTGAATTCATCTCCTTGATCTCAACACCCGCCTCCTTCAGAAATCCGCCGTCAATACCAATCTCGCCAAATTCATTCTCAATCAGCACAACCTTGGACGCATCCAGAGCTTCCTTCAACAGTTTCTTGATCAGCGTTGTCTTTCCAGCCCCTAAAAAGCCTGAAAATATATCTATTTTTGTCATTTTAACAACCTCCTATAACAGCTTGTTATTACATTTTTTTCTAATTTTTTTATCATACCACAAAGCTATGGAACTTGCCATAGATGAGATATTAAATTTCAATTAAATTAAATTGTTACAGTTCAGCCTTGCTGAACTGTAACGCATCAAGCCATGCAAAATCGCTTCGCGATGGCTTGATGCATCTCAACCGCTACGTTTTCTTACGGACTTTGCAGCGTGGTGCAAAGTCCTAGGCTGAACTGTAACATCAAATTCCAGATCTTATGTCAGATACCACTGCAGCTTGGCAGCAGGAATCTCCTCATAATTGTCTGCTCCCTCGCCTTTTCTGAGATATACGTTTCGGATTCCCGCCTGTATGATCATGCGGGCGCACAGCGGACATGGCTTTGCCTTGTGAACGGACAAATCATCCGGATTGATGCCAGCCAGATACAGATCCGCTCCAATCGTCTGTTCCCTGGAACAGTTTAGCAGGGCATTGGCCTCCGCATGGACTGCCCTGCAAACGGCATACCCCTCCCCCTGATGCATATTCAGCCTGATCCGCGGACATTCCCCGACATCACAGCAGTTCTCAAAACCTCTGGGCGATCCGTTATAACCTGTGGAGATGACCGCATCGTCCTTGACGATCACAGCACCGTATTTTCTCTTGATGCATGTGCTCCGATACGCAAAATTTTCCGCACAGTTCAGATACGCATCTACTTTTGAAATTCTTTTATTTTTCTCTGGTCTAACCACGTTTCTTACTCCTGATTATCTCAATCTCTCTTCAATCTCTTTGCCAAATCACTCTGTCATCCTGCTGATGACTGCCTCGTACTCCGCTGCGATCAGCGCCGGCGGAATGCTGTACGTAATCTCGGCTTCCTTTTTTTCTGCATCCTCTGGCACTTCGCCGCCGGAAATCATTCCAAGAAGATGCCCGCCTTCATCAAACACACCGCCGCCGGACATCCCGGCTCTCGAAAAACATTCTGTCACCAGTACATTGGTATGAAACAGAGGCACAAATGCAAGCCCCATAATATTTCCTGTCGAACAATTCGCAGTATGTTTGTCTGTTGCAGCCCCTGCCTGCAGAACACGCCGTTTCGAATATTTTGCGTCAAATGCGATCTTTCCTTCCTCTGATTCTGTCTCATACAGCGTGGGCACTGCCTCATAAATATCACGCAGAACATTATCCGTCACTGCCTCCTCCTGGATCTTGACAAATCCAATGTCATATTGCTGTGAGTATCCTATGACATCCGCAGATACACTTGTTCCATTTCCAAACTCAATTTCAGCCTGTACATCTTTCATAAGTAAATGCCTGTTGGAGGCGATCACAATTCCATCCTCAATCCTCCATATGATCCCACTCCCCGCAGAATCTTTCACGATCACTTTCACGATACTCCGCTTCGCAAGCTGGTAAACAATCTGCATCCCAATATCCCCCGCATCATATTCCCCTTCTTTTGTCGCTTTCAGTTCAGCTGTCTGTACCATTTTAACCGCAGTTTGTCCTGATACACATGATTTTACTGCATATTCATAATTTTTCCAATCGATCCTGTGTACCATAACATTCAACGCTATGATGATACTTGTCATGATCAGTATGCCCCAAAAAACACATAAAGATTTTTTCATTTCAATACATTTCCACTACTTTTGAGACTCGCTTGAACAGTAACCAAAACATAACAATTCCAGCATAGTTCAAACCATGCTGGAATTTAAAAAATCTCAAAATTACTCCTGCGGAAGCGGTTGTTGGATTTCCGTTGGATCAGGTGTCGGAATTTGCAATTGCGGATCCGGCACTGGCTGTACTGGTGTTCCGTCGGGATTTAATAATCCCTGTTCAATCCAAAGCTGTATCTGCTGTTCTGGTGTCAGTTCAGGATTGACAGTCTCCTCGGGATCTGGTGTTTCCACAGGATTCTCTGTCGTCTCCTGCTTTGGCACATATGTCTGCCCTCCGTAGACAATCACTGGCTCTCCTTTTTCTACATACTCGTAGATCACCTTTGCCTTCTTGGGCGGCAGATTCACACAGCCATGCGAACCGTTTCTAAGATAAATATCCTCTCCGAACGAACTTCTCCATGAAGCATCATGCATTCCCACATTTCCGTTAAATGGCATCCAATAATCTACATGAGAAGCATACGTCGCACCTCTGAGTGTCGCATCGCGTTCCTTGTAAGTGATCCCATACACGCCAACCGGTGTACTGTACCCCTTGCTCACATTGCCCGACACGAAATCTGACTCCTCCACCAGTGCACCGTCTTTATAAACCCATAAATGCTGGCTTGTCAGATCGATTTCCACATAGGTATCTCCAATATCGTCATCGCCATACTGTGCCGCCTCCGCACGATAAACCGGCGTCCTCTCACCGCTGATTCCACTCTTGATCTGCTCGATCAACTGCTGTGTCTCATCCGCACGATTCATCCACCAGCCGTAAGCACCTTCTGTGATCGTAATAACCTCACCGTTTGTCGTCTGAAACTCCCGCTTCTTTCCCCATGTGTCATATTTCCGCGAAAGCCCATTGACATACTCCCGCACAAGTTCGGAATCCAGATCCATCGTGCTGTTATCCATTGTAATCCAGTCTTTTATGATACGGCCATCCAGCACCTCAGTGTCTTCCCCAAATGTATATGTAATTGTTACTCCTGTAATACGATTCAGCTCCTCGCATTCCTTCTGCAGCGCACGATCCTCAGATGTAATCCGTGCATTCATATAACACTCTGCTGCATCCAGATCAATGGATTCTTCCAAAAGGCTGACAGCCTCCTCCACCGCGCTGTAAATCTTCTGACGATCCAGAACAGTTCCTTTCTCCTCCGGAATGATCTGATACCCGTTTTCCGTGTAATCACTTAAATACGCATCCTGTGGCTGTCTGATATTCTCTGTCTCAAAAAAACACAATGTATCAATCTTTTTGCTGAGTGCTTCCCTGGAATAAGTCACCAGTGTGTCAACATTGTATTCTGTCTCCTGAAAGACGGACTTCGGCCACAGAAAAGCCTCCTGTCCCTCCATAATGTCCTCAAATTCATGATCAAATTCCACTCGAAGCGCAATATCCGCCGCGGTGATCGTGTCTGTCAACCCATCTCTTCCATTGATTGTCAGAACATATTGGCTGGAAGTATCAAGGAACCCATTCTGCACTGCATTGACGGCACTGACAGAATAGTTTTCACCGTTTATGATCGTATTAAAGAAAAAATGTTTCGTGAAAAACAATGCAAGTCCCAGATACGTCACTGCCGCCGCAGTAATCACTGTAATCGTTATGTATAATATTCTTCTTTTTATTTTCCGCATATCAGTACCCCTAATCAAACACTTTCCATATTATAACACAATATCCGCCTTCAATGACGCTTTCCTGAGTACTCCTATCGGCAACCGCAGCGATAAGCCGGGTTATGTCTATGCTGCTATTTTCACAGCAGCACGAATGATCATCTATCTAGGACTGGCGTTACCGCCAGCCTCAAGCGACCTACCTGGGAACAGACCGGGCAAGCCTGTAGTTCCCTGTTTGGTCTTGCTTCGGATGTGGTTTACATATGCCCTCCTCGTTACCGCGGAGGCGGTAGTCTCTTACACCACCCTTCCACCCTTACCTCTATGTGTTAACATAAAGGCGGTATATTTCTGTTGCACTTGCCTTGGAGTCGCCTCCACCGGAC
>DKVL01000018.1 GCA_002491195.1 Lachnospiraceae bacterium UBA7179 | reverse complement strand
TATTAAGAGTGAACGATATGAAGCGGCACAGGAAGCGGCACAGGAAACTGCAAGGCAGACGGCGGAAAGAATGATTAGAGATGGTGAAATGTCACTTGAAAAAATTGCACGTTATGTACCATCATTATCACTGGAAGAATTAAAAGAACTGGAAGCCGAAGTCATGCAGTTGTTGTAAAAGTATATATTAAGAGCGAACGATATGAAGTGGCACAGGAAACTGCAAGGGAGATAGCGGAAAGGTTGATTAAAATCTTAAGTAGTCGGGAAAGCATTATAGATATAGCAAAGCGGAGCTGTATGAGGAAACAGGGATTTTGGAATTTGAGACAGAACCTGTCTGTATCGAAGAAATACCAAAAAGATGGACATATTCTGATATCCAGCCTTGTTTAATTTAGAAGAAACAAAGAAAAGAGGATATTTATGCAATATGTGAAAGAAGTGTTTGCGCGCTATGACAAGCAGTGTATCCGGGTATATCAGGCGTATAATGCAGCGATTGCAAAAGAAGCAATTGCATTGCAGACATTTGGGAGTAAGTTTAACTTAGACCGCATGACGTGGATCAAGCCTTCTTTTTTATGGCTTATGTATCGTTCTAACTGGGGGACGAAGAAAGACCAGGAATGTATCCTTGCTTTGGATATCGATCAATCTGTATTTGATATGCTGTTGGAAAAGGCGGTTTTGACTTCACCGGATTCGGCAAGCTATACTGGCGCACAATGGGAAAAAGCCTTTGCGGAGACGACTGTATATTGCCAGTGGGATCCTGACAGAAATATGAACGGAAATGCGATTGATCGCGCGGCGATTCAGATTGGGATAAAAGGGAGCGCGCTGAGGGAAGTTTTAGACAAGGGCATCTGCCGCATAGAGGATCTCACACCCTTGGTGAGGAAGTGGAACGGACAGAGAAAGAACGGAAAGTTGAGCGCAAAGGATCTGCCATCAGAGAAGATCTATCCTGTCAGGGATAAGGCTATCCGGAAAAGATTAGCTATGAGATAAGGAAGCCAGATAGGGATACTTTGAATGTGGAGGTAAATTGCATGGAAATACCCAAAATGGTATTGTTCGATTATGGTCAGACTCTTATTGCAGAACAGAAATTTGATGGAATAAAGGGAACAGAGGCGGTTTTGCAGTATGCGACAAGAAATAAATATCATTTGTCGCCAGAGCAGGTGCAAGCCAAAGCAAATGAGATCAATCGGGAGCTTGGAAGACTAGATCCCGGGAAAAGACATTTTTTTCAGATCGAAATACCCAATACAATGTTTACGCCGTATCTTTATGAATCGCAGGGAATAGAGATTGCATTAAGTAACTCTGAAATTGATATGGTATTTTGGAATGCTGCCGCTCCAGGAGTGCCGACAGAGGGGATCAATGATTTTTTGGAATATTTGCAGAACAAGAATATCCGCACAGGCGTAATCAGCAATATTGCATATGATCCGTCTGTAGTTGCAGAGCGGATCAATAGACTGCTTCCTCAAAATGCTTTTGAATTTATTATTACTTCAAGTAATTTTATATTTCGTAAACCCAATAAAAGGATATTTGATCTGGCATTGGAAAAAGCTCAATTGCAGCCAAACGAAGTCTGGTATATAGGAGATCAGTACGAGTGTGATGTGAAGGGTTCCTTAAATGCTGGTCTGTTACCGATATGGTATATTGGCGCAATTGATCTGCCATATACAGAAGACAAAAATATTTTGACAGTAACAGATTGGAAGGAATTAAAACTGCGAATGGAGGATGGACTAAGTGACAGAGGTTAAATTTTATGAAAATGCAGCGGATGAATTGCTTAAATTTGCAGTGATCTTAGCGAAAACGCAAAATAAATATGTCTTTTGCAAACACAAGGACAGGGATACATGGGAAGTACCCGGAGGTCATCGGGAGGAAGGGGAAGAGATCATTGATACAGCAAAACGGGAGCTGTATGAGGAAACAGGGGCTTTGGAATTTGAGATAGAACCTGTCTGTGTATATTCAGTGACGGCGCCTGATTGTATTGATGGAGAAGAATCTTTTGGAATGTTATATTTTGCCGATATCAAATGTTTTGAGGCAGAGTTACATAGCGAGATTGAAAAAATCAGAATAACCGATCAGTTTCCGGAAAGATGGACATACCCTGACATTCAGCCTGATCTGATTAAAGAGGCAAAGAAACGAGGATATGTATTACAGGTCAATCCGTAACAAATATCCGTCAAAGATGACTGCTATCAGGAATTCGTCATATTTAGGACTTCCCCGGCATACATTGAACTATTAAAACATGGCAAAAAGGATACAAAACACATGTTTGGGAGGTCTTTTTATATGGAGCTGTTAAAGAAGAATATCCATACAGAGCGGATAAAGTCCAAGGCACTTTTGCAGATACCTCTGGAGGCAGATATCAATGTGTCCGATGCAAAGCCAGATGTGGCGAAGGTGATTTACGACTGTGGAACAATCAAGGTAGATGAGATCAAGACAGGCATGAACAAAATCTGGGTGAAGGGAAAACTGTGTTATCAGATTTTGTATCAGACAGAGGGAGCATCGCCTGAAGATAGAACGCTTGCAGGCATGGAGGGCGATATTCCATTTATGGAGGAGATCTATCTCGACAAACTTGAAGGTACAGATCGAGTCGTTTGCAAAACAAATCTGGATGACATGCGGATTCATATTATTAATTCCAGAAAGCTCAGTATTCAGTCCGTGATCTCGTTGGAGCCAAAAGTGGAGGAGAGTATCTCAGAGGAATTGTGTGTAGAGCTCGACAACACAAAAGACACAGATCAAAAACTCGAATATCGCAAGAAGAGTCTGGATTTTCTCGAGACAGTTGTGAAAAAGAGGGATTTGCTGCGTATTCATGAGGAAACGCGTCTGCCCGCAGGTATGCCGGATATCGGATCAGCCCTGTGGAAAAATGCAGCGATCAGCAGTATCAATTTCCGATCAATGGATGAGAAGTTGGGAATTACAGGGGAATTGAATGTATTTATTGTCTATCGGGAAGATACTTCAGGCAGGATCAATTGGTATGAGACGGTGATCCCTTTCAATGGAAATGTGGAGTGCCAGAACAGCAGGGAAGGCATGATTGCAGATGTAATGTATGAGATTGGGCACGAGGAGATCACGATCAGGGAGGATTCCGACGGTGAATTTCGTGTGATTGGCGTGGAGACTACAGTAGAGCTTGAGATTAAGCTCTACGAGAAAGAGAGCACCTCAATTGTGGCCGATGTGTACGGTGTAAGCTGCGAAGTGCATGCGGGTATCGACACCAAACAGTTCCGCGACCTGTGTACAGACCTCAACATCGAAGAAAAACTCACGCGTAGCATTAAATTAGAGGACGCAGATCCCAAAATTCTGCAGGTTTGTCACAGTGATGCCAAGGCAAAACTCGCTGAGACGACATTGAAAGATGGCCAGTTAAGACTGAACGGTGAGATCGAACTTCAAGTGCTCTACGCCTCCAACGAGAGCAACGGCGTTCTCTGTCCGGTAAAAAATACTGTTCCGTTTGAGATCGTGAGAGACATTCCCGATGTAGATGAAAAACAGCTCGAGCAGTACTCCCTGTCTATATGGATACCGCAGCAGGCAGTGAGCATCAAGGACAGCGCACAGCTTGAGTGGAGAGGCACTGTGAATGTCAAAATGCTGATCTA
Source organism: Lachnospiraceae bacterium UBA7179 (assembly GCA_002491195.1). Taxonomy (GTDB): domain Bacteria; phylum Bacillota; class Clostridia; order Lachnospirales; family Lachnospiraceae; genus COE1. Next base: position 8,374 of record DKVL01000018.1, on the reverse strand, counting down.
TAATACAAAAAGCGAAGATATCTTAACAGAATTAGCGATAGAGCCGATCGATGCAGATGTCCTGGAAAAGCTTCCGGGTTTTGCAATCTATTATGTGAAACCGGGCGATTCACTCTGGCAGATTGGCAAAAAATATTATGTTAGCGTAGGACGTATTAAAGAAATGAATAATCTGACAGAAGATGAGATCAAGGCAGGTGATAAGATTCTTATCGTAAAATAGGTCAGCTTTCGCTGACCTATTTTACGCTTTATCGATATATTACTTCGCAATAACAGTACCATCTTCTGTTGTTGTGATCGTATCCTTTTCAGGAGCTTTGTCCTCAGTCTTTGGATTCATCAGTTTGTCAAACTTCTCGAGAACAGCGTCATGTGTTTTCTTCGAAATTTCGGGAAGTTTGCCGCCCCATGTCTTTTCCGCTTTCTCATATCCCTTCAGGAAAGCATCGCGCATCTTCTCAAGCTGCTTGGAATCATTTCCGGCAAGTGCTGTTGCAAAAGACACGATACGGTCTGAAGTCTGCTTCACGCCCCAGTAACCATCTTCCGAGATTGCTTCCTGTGCTTTCTTCTGTGTCTCAGCGTCAACTGTGTAATCGCCCTTTGCAAGGAACTGCCAGATATTGTTTGCCTGGCCGAATGTGTTGGTCTGTGTATTGAGCATATTATGAACGAGGTCGGTCAGCTGTGACTGGCGTTTCTCCTGGTCTGCTTTGAGCTGTGCTACGATCGCTTTTCTGTCATCCTCGGACAACTTTGTCTTGTCATATACAGCGGCACTGTTTTCATTTTTGTTTTCGGCTTTTGAAGTATCTGTTTTCGTAGTGTCATTTTTCGAAGCAACATTCTCTTTCTTTTCTGCTTCGACTGTATACAAGTCTGTAACATTATTATTTCCGATTCCTGATAAACTCATATGGTATCCCTTCCCTTCTTTACATAAATGAATTAATTGATTCCCTCCATGGCTGCATCCAGTATTTTGATACATGGATAGGACATAAAAATACTGGTTTTAAAAATATATCGTCATGATACACCGGAAACTTTAGGAAAAAATAAAATTTTGGGAAGTTTTGTGTTATAATTGCATTGGCGAAATCTATTGGTGAGACAGGAAATGGAGGGATATGATGAAAGAAGGCTTTTATTGTTATAGAGACAGCATATATTATGGTTTCTATAACGAAAAACAAGTTTCCGGACGGCAGAAAGTTTCAATAAGTAAATCCATTCAAACGGACCATCCAATATGCGAAGATGACTGGGCAGTTCGATTATGGGACAATCACAGTCTGCTTGAGCCAGAGTATATGGATTTGCAAGCGATGCTTTTAAAAATGGAGTTGTTTATGAATGTCAGTGTAGGGCAGACTGTTGATTTTTCGGTAGTGGACGAAAGGCTTGGGATCTCTTTGCCCAGGGAGTTAAAGCAGATTTATACGGCGATTCTCAATCAGGAGGAATATTTTACAGGTGCAGAGCAGTTTCTTCCACTGGACGAGATTTATATCGTGCAGGGAATTGTTGTTTTTTTCAAGAAAAAACGGACACCAGTTGCCGGATATGATGTGGAGAGCGGATGTCTTGCAAGATATTACAAAAAGGAATGGAATATAGACCAGGGCGATCTGTGTTGTTATCAGTTTTGTGTGGGCAGAATGCTTACAATCGCATTGGAAAACAAACCTGTTGTAAGACAGGGAAGATGTAAAGGTCAATTTGTGACAACGCTTGATCTCGAAAGAGAATTAGAGGTTTTCTGTGATAAGAAATACCACCTTTTGTCAGAGTTCAATGTATATGGAATCGCAGTAATGTATTCGGATGAGCAACTGATTGCCTGGATACGAAGCAATGGATTTTATGCAGATATTCATGCAGGAGCTCTTGACGAGGCTCATTTGAAAGCATTGAGTGAAGATCTGGGGCAGATTGTGTGGAAGTAGGAAGTCCTGTGATTTGAATGTTGTCGCTCATGTTCCTCCTTTTAAGCAAAAAAGACGCATGGTTTACAATTTACTGTTCCATGCGTCTTTACACTGGTTTATCGATCTGAAATTATTTTACCAATTATGCTAATTGCATAACCTCGGCTTCCAGTTCCTTTAATTCATCAAGTGACAATGACGGAACACAATCCGCAATATCTTCAAGTGACATTTTTCCTTTTTTTATCAATCTTTCTGCAGTTTCTCTCGCTTCATCATGTCTTTCGCTTCTAATAAATGATTTCAGGATTTGTTCTTCATCAAACAAACTCATCATATATCGTCAAGGTCTGCTTATGCAGCCCTTACCTCCTTCTCTCTTTCCGCTAAATATTCTCTTAAAACATTTCTGTCCTTGCATATGCGGATTGTTTCCGTAACTGCCTTTTGTGTCATTCCATGCTGTTTTGTCTGTTCATTAAAAACTTTGCAGAAAATGATGTACTGGTTGATGATGTCATCTGTCTTGCCTTCATAGATAACCGTTGCTCTTACTTCAATATCAATATCTGCACCTTTGAAAAACTCTTTTGACAAAGATATTTTATCGGGTTTCCGTCCTTTGTTTCCTGTAAATATCACATAAAGTTCAGGTTTTGGTATTTTTACTTTCTTACTTTTGTAATAGTCCTGACAGGTACGCTGAAAATATTCGTGGTAACTTTGCGCCAAATACAGCAAAACTCTTATTAAAATATTCACTGTCCATGTAGATTGTGCTTCTACAAGTATCATCAGCTTATTATTAGCAATAAATCCTAAATCATTATACAGATTATCGGTTAGTACATTTGTAATCGTCACATCTGTAAGGGAATCCTCTGTCGCTGTGGTGTCCTCTGGGTGGAGTGTTTTATACAGCTTTAGCAGATAACTCTTGTTTTGGAAAAGATCAAGGAATACGCTGTTTTTTGCGGTACGCTTTGCCATGTGACGTGTCACATTAACTTCCTCAATCTGTTTTGTATCATCCGACACTTTATCACCTCAATTTCTTGTTATTTGTGGTACAAGATACGATATAACTTACTCCTGTTGTACCTCAATTATACAGGAAAAGTCCCGTATTTACAATGAAATTTATATGAGTTTTTCATATGTTAATATTCTTTATTAACCGCCTGCAAATTTATCATAGCAACTATTTGGTTCTGCATATTCTCTACAGCGTCGATTCTAAGTGCTCTGTTGCCTGTTAACTATAATTAAATCCCGTCTTTCCATCATGATCGCATAAATACTGTGCTTGACATAAGACATTGTCCTTTATGCTCTTGCCTTCTGCGCCTGCAATTGTCTGATTTGCAGATGAACATTTATACGTCGCTCTTTTCACAAGTAATTTTTCGACAGTTTCTTATTCTAAAAATAAACAAGTAATTATTGCAAATCAATTTTTGCTATGCTAATATTTAAATATGTTATAGAAAGTATGAAGAAATAAAAATAATGTTGGCAGAGCAATACGCTCTAAGTCAAAAATGGAGGATGGAAATGGCAGAGATGACAACTACCCAAAATAACGATACAGTCCACGCACAGTATATGGAGCGTTTTATGCAGCTTGCGCAGGGGGCGGCTGGCAGCAGTGATGCGATCGTCACTGTGACAAAGTTTGCACAGTCCTGTGACATGAAGTTGTATAGAGTTCGCGAAAAGGAGATCGTGAGCGACAATAAGGCACTCTTTGGCAGTGATCTGTTTGACACGTTATTGACGGAATCCCAGGATCATTTTTCAGAGGGAATTCATCTGTTTCGATTTTCGGACAGGCAATGTATAGATCAGCGGCATATTGCTCATTTTAACCCGGAGCTGCTGTACAAGGGGGCAGAGTATCTCGTAATCTACCAGGAATATGAACTGGAGCCAGAGAGTGAGAGCGGGAAGCAACAGCTAAAAGAAGCGCTCAAAGCCGAGAAGATTAAAGACACACTTGTATATGCCTGTTACGAAAATAACAAGGAAAAGATCATGCAGTATCTGGCCAGTGATCAGTTAAAGAAAGCGCAGCTCAACAAGGTGTTGAACCTCTGTGGAACGCCGCTGATCTTATGTGCAAAGAATGATAATCTGGAGGCATTTCAGGCAATCGCTGAAAAAGGAGCAGATCTCGGCAAAAAGTTTGCAGGCAGGGAAACTCCGCTATGGACGGCGATGATCTATTCCTACGATATCGTCCAGTATATCTTTGCAAATGATCGTGAGCAGTTCGACAAGGAGGTAACAGGATTCACCTACGCCTGCTATACCAAAGATGTCAGAGTGTTACAGCTGTTAAAAGACCTGGGATTTGATATGCGCTGTGAAGGTCAGAAATTCCCGCCGTTACATACGTTTGCAGATTATGGCAATCTGGTCGGTGTCAAGTTCCTGTTGGACAATGGCGTGGATGCCAGTCTGAAAAATCAATTGGGCCAGACTGCATTGGAACGTGCTCGAAATGGGGAGATGACAGAAGTCATCGCACTTCTGGAAAATGCCTGATCTGCTCTGGTACTCCCATCCAGTCAAAAATGAGAATTTGAAACATGGCCTTACGACAGCTTGACGTTGGGAACAAAAAGCATTATGATAAGAAAAGATATTGTATGGTCGTGGGCATAATGACCAGACTGTATACTGTATGGTATGCAATATTGAATTAACAAAAGAAGGAAGGGATACAACAGCAAAATGAAGGGAACAATCAGGAAAAAGCTGGAGGGAACAGCCAAAAAGGGAAGCAGGATAGTCATCGCTGCAGCCGTCGGAGCGGTGATGCTGGGCAGTGTCAGCCATGCCGAATCGACAGGCATCGAAGACATTTTTGATGAACACTACTATGCGGATACATATCCGGAGCTTAAACTTCTATATGGTTATGATAGGGCGGCTTTGCTGGATCATTTTATGAACATTGGTCTCTATGAGGGCCGGACGATGAATGAGATGTTAGACATCGTCAAGTACAGGGAAACATACCCGGATCTCCAGGCAGTGTTTGGGGATGACTGGGATGCTTATGTCATGCATTATCTTACCTGCGGAGCTTTCGAACACAGGGATAATGGCACTGACTTTGATCCCGTGGATTATCTTGAACGGTACGGGGATTTGAAAGCGGTCCTGGGCAATGATATACTGGCTGCCTATTGGCATTATGAAGACAATGGGAAGCTGGAAGGCAGGGATGCGAGGAGCGAGGCTGTCTTGAAAGCAGAAGAAGAGGCGCTGAAACGGGAGGAGAATAACCGTAATGCGCAGAATAATACACAATCCACAGAGACGTCTTCACAGTCGTCAGAAGAGTCTTCCAAGCCATCAGAAGAGTCTTCCAAGCCATCAGAGGAGCCTTCCAAGCCGTCGGAGGAGCCTTCAGAACCGGTGCAGGAAGCGTATGAGATCCAGAATGTAGAGGTTCTGGGAAGCGGCCGCATCCGGGTTACCTTAAACCAGAAGACCGAACAGCCCCTTGCACAGTCGGCGTTCAGCATCATATGCAACAGCGGCGGTTCTGATATGACGATTCTGTCTGTGTCTTCTAAGGATAATATGGTTTATGACTTGACAACGGCCTATTACAGGGATCAGGAATACGATATACAGATTACTCTTGCCGATGGTACGTCGATTTCCAAGGTGTTTGCTTACCGGACCGACTGCGCGCAGATCGCCGGCATGAACGCTGTCCGCACAAGCGCAGACAAGGCCACGATTACCTATAATTCTGACGAGCCAGGTTATTTTTATTATTTCATAAGGGAAAATAGGACGCGCGCGGCGGAACCGACGGAAGATGAGGTCATAAGGGATGGCATCAAAACAGAGATGAAACAGCATGAAAACGTCTTTACCGTTACCGGACTTTCCGAAGGCATGTCGTATACCATGTATTATGTGGCTGTCAATACAGAGGAAAAGTCCACGTTGGTACATAGTCTCTCGATTGAAGAGAATGTTCATGAGGAGACGACGACTGCGATTAAGGGAGCCGAGGCATTCAAGGAGAAGCAGGAAAATGGCGAATTCCTGTATGGATTTGTGATAGAACTGGATTCTGCCACTTCGGAGAGCCTGACGCTGGATCAGTTTGATATTAGCTGTCCGAAGAACGAGACAACGCTTGGAGAGGTAAGGACTTCAGACAACAGGACTTACCGTGTGTATATGCAAAGAGGCAGTATTCCCAAGGGTAATAATACCTATACGATTGTGATCAACATGAAGGATGGCACGCAGCTAAAGGGTACATGCTACCTTGATTTGCAGGCGCCCAGAGTAAGCAAGAGGGATATTAAGTGGAAAGATGCGAATACAGTAACAGTCACTGTCAACTCGGATGAAGCCGGTTCTCTATATTATAAAGTTCAGGATACAGTAGAGGGAGAGGGAACTACCGCGCCAAAAGATCCTGCGCAGATTTATGCCGAAGGCACAAAGGTTTCGATGGGATATGGTCTGAATGATATAACCATCGAGAATGCAGCGCAGGGGCAATGGTTCTGTTGTGCGTCTGAGGATGAGAGAGGAAACAGGGAGGCTTTTTACAGTTATTGGAAAATTCCAGAGTATACGGAGTCTCCGGATGAGGAACAGACATCATGGCCGCAGATAACCGACGTGAAGGTCATTAGTTCTACGGAACTTAAGGTTGTGTTTGACAAAACGGTTAAGGGGCTGTATGAGAATGGTGAAACTCAGATCAGCGGGCTCGATGGAAAAGTATTGCTTAGTACAGAGTGTGGATCTGAAGGAGGAATCGAGAACAATGTGTTGAACATTACTATAATGAATATGTCGATGTCCGAGGGCAGTCATACCCTGACAATTGTTTTAGATGACGGAACAACATCAACACCATTGTCATATAATTTCACAGCATAGAGCTGGTATCAAGGAATTGTTCAGAAATAACCTGTGCAGGCTGCACAGGTTATTTCTGTGTCTGGCTTTGGGCTGTGAGGATTAAATCTGGCCAGACAGTATTTCCCGGAGCAGTTTCACCGCTTCAGGAAACTTTTCCACAGGGACTTCACAGCATGACAGCGCAATATGTGCATAACCTTCATTTTTTTTTCCGGTCTTGTGGATAGGGAACATCAAAATCCCGTTTGCGGCAGCTTTGTCACACAGCTCATCGCTGGTCAGGGCGCACTTTAATTTCAGATGCACCAGAAAAACGGATTCTCCCATATAAACCTGCGCCTGCGGGCCAAAAGTTTCCTCCAGCAGGGTGGACAGCGTTTTTGCCTTGCCGGAATACAGGCGTTTGAGTTTGCGGATCTGGCTGTCGAGGTGTCCGTCGCGCAGAAACTGGCACAGGGCAAGCTGCTCTGACTTAGAGGCGGTCTGGTTGTAGAGCGCTTTTTTTTGTTCGTACAGCGGCAGAAGCGAGTCGGGCAGAATCATAAAGCTCAGGCGGATCGACGGCAGCAGGAGTTTGGAGAACGTGCTCAGATAGACCACATTCTCACCGCCTGCAAGCCCCTGCAGACAGGGAATCGGTTTGCTGAAATAACGAAATTCATTGTCATAGTCATCTTCTATGATCAGCCGGTCATGTGCCGCACACTCTTTTAAAAGTGCAAGGCGTTTTTCCACACTCATGACATCGCCCAGTGAGGTCATATGGGACGGTGTCATGTAGAGCACGCTCGCGTTCTCTTTCTCTCTTTCCACATCGAATCCATAATCCTCGAAGATAACCATACCCTGCGCGAAACGCGTGTCGCGGAAACACACTGTTTTGCGCTCTTTGATCAAAGGGCACAGGATATTTAACAGTGCCTGCGAGCCTGCGCCGATCACAATGTTTTCCGGCCGGCAGACCGCGTTTCTTTTATTGACCACATAGCGGCAGATGACCTCGCGCAGTTCATACTCGCCCTGCGGTTCACCGTAGGTCAGCATACGTCCGTCCTGACGCAGGGTGCTCTTGATATAGCGCCGCCACAGATTGAAGTCAAAACTTTCCGCGTCCACGTTGTTAGAGGTAAAGTTATATAAAATCTTTTTTTCCAGCGTCGCGGCGGACTTGTGGTCAGAAGCTTTTGCGGCGGCTGTGACCGTTCTGTCTGTGACATAGTAGCCGCTCTGCGGTCTGGAGATAATGTACCCGTCGGCGGCGAGACAAAGGTAGGCCGTCTCGATGGTGGTGCGGCTCAATCCCAGCTGTACCGCGCACCGACGGATCGAAGGCATCTTTGTCCCGGGCATCAACCGCCCTGTCGTGATCAAGTCCTTATAATAGTCATAAACCTGTAGATACCGCGTGGTTTGTGTCGAATTGAAATCAAGATTCATGGGTTGTCCAGCCCCCTTCTTTATGATACAATAAATTGTATCCCGCAAGTTTATGATACAATAAATTGTATCCCGCAAGCTTATGATACAATAAA
>DKVL01000022.1:15721-17331 GCA_002491195.1 Lachnospiraceae bacterium UBA7179 | reverse complement strand
TTTCTTTACCTGTGCCTGTGTCTCTTCACTGGTCTGCATGGCAATCTGCATCTTGTTTTTGTCTTCGCCCTGATATTGGGTTGCCAGCTCCGTCACTGCACTGGAAACCTCTTCCGTTGTAGAATTTTCATTGACCTTGTCAACAATCGTGGCAACGCTGTCAGTGTCACCTGCATTTGTATCTCCAACCTTATAGGTTACCTCGTCGGAATAATTACTATATATTGTATACTTGTCTTTATCTGCCCAAGCGTTTACTACAGCAATATAAGTAAAGTCTTTATCAACTAAATATTGAGATAAATCATATTTGGTTTCATAGCTACCGAAACCACTTAGTATATCCCCACCCGTTACTAAGTTTTTACCCGTTAATAAAAAAACCTCATACTGATCAGCACCTTCAACAGCATCCCATTCAAGCATACCATTACTGTTCCAGCGCACATTTTCGGGAGCTGATAAGTTCCCGTTGGGTTTGTCGTATTTATAAGAACTACTATAGTCAGAGACCTTTCCTTCCGAGAAATCATCAGTGGTCTCATTGCTCTCTTTCACTTTCAAACGATATCTATAGGTTCCTGATTCTTTCAAAGCACCTACCTCATATGTCTCATGGTTCTTGAAATCATATTGTAGCTGGCATGCCAAAGGAAGTTCACAGTATTCAACACCATTACCACCACCACTTATAGTCGTAGTATACACCGTCTTGTAGCAAGCATCCGTACTTTCACCCTTATATACTTCCATATAATATTCTAAATGATATGATGTCACACCCTCCTTATATTCATTATGTTTAAATCTCGCAGCCCCTGCCTTTGTGTCGCTCCATCCAAGTTCAGTGGGAATCGCTGCCTCTGTGGTATCTTCTGAAGTATTATCCTCTGCAAGAGCGTTGATCCCCTCGTCGATCATGGTATTGTTGAGCTGATCATTTGCAGCTGCATCCTGTAAAATATTATCTGATGCAGTATCTTCTATGGCATTGTTATTCACATCAGCTCCTGTAGTATTATCTTTTGTACTGTCAGCTACATCAGCCCCTGTAGTATTATCTGTTGTACTGTCTACTGCACCACTGTTCGCCGCATCAGTTCCTGTAGTATTATCTGTTGTACTGTCTACTGCATCACTGTCCGCCGCATCAGCTCCCGTAGTATTATCTGTTGTACTGTCCGTTACGTCATCTCCCATAGTATTATCCGTTGTACTGTCTACTGCATCACTGTCCGACGCATCAGCTCCCGCAGTATTATTCGCTTCATTGCTATCTGTGGCAGCGTCTCCTGTAGTGCCATCCGTTCCACTGCCCCCTGCATTTTCATTCGTCACAGTGTTGCTGGGATTTCCATCTGCTGCATCGTCCTTTGGCTCCCCATCTGTTACTGTGTCTTCCGTCTTCTCATCCCCGGCAGTATTTTCTGGCTTTTCGCCGTCCGTGCCATCTTCTGGCTGTCCGGCAGTCTCACTTGCAGATGTAACTTCATTTCCGCTGGCGTTTTCCTCTGCCATTACGCTGATACTGTTAGCTGCAAGCATTGTGCTGATGCCGATAATAGAAACAACCTTTTTCCATCTCGTGCTCATTTTCATTCCCTCCAATT
>DKVL01000022.1:0-15402 GCA_002491195.1 Lachnospiraceae bacterium UBA7179 | reverse complement strand
ACAATTTTCGCATTTACATTTATTGCATTATTTATAGTTATCTTTTCGAGATATATAATACAAGAAAAACTTCCTCAACCCAAAAAATACGGGACTATTTTCCGCGCTCTCCTGCACGCAAAATAATCCCGCTGCTCTGTCTTCCGCAATATTTTATTGGACATTTTTTTAACTGCAACCGCCAGGTACACACCATCCGCACCATAGTCACCCCTTCTGGTTCTCCCCCGCGTTAAACATAGTCTCCGCCATGAACAGACGCCCTCTATGCCGGCTGTATCTTCCCCACTACCAAGGCGGATCTGGGACTTTCATCCATCAAAAAACATGTGCCTGTCGGTGTTGTATCATTAGTAACAGTATGTGACCGAAACGGACACACGCAAAAATAAGGCAGCTGCCTGCCTATTTCAGCCTGCAACCGCCTTTTCCTTACCATTCAATATCACGATCTTTCACATATTCCCCGCTGTCTATCCTCTCTTCTGCCGCTTCCAGCCGCTTCCGCTCTTCTGGCGTCAGCTTTGTAAAATCCGGGGCCCATGCAAGCACCAGCCGCTTTATAAGCTGGCTTGCAAGTTCCTGTTCGCTCTCCGGCAGCATTTCCAACATCCTGACCGATTCCTGAACAACCTGTGTTATGCTCTCAACCTCCATTCTATTTATAAATATCTCCACGGCTCCCCTGGGAACGGTCCATTTTTTCTGCTCTGTCTGCTGCAATATTTTATTGGACATTTTTTAACTGCGACCGCCTGGTATGCACCGTCCGCACCATGGTCACTCCTTTTTCAACGTTTACGCACTATATATCCAGTTCCCTGATCACCGACGCAAGTGTATCCGCCGACTGTTTCAGCTTTGCCTGTTCCTCCTCATTTAAGGAGATCGGCACTCTCGTCTGCACACCGTCCTCACCCAGCACAGCCGGCATACTCAGTGCGATACCTTCGATGCCATACTCGCCGTGTATCATGCGCGATATCGGCAGGATCGACCGCTCGTTGCGCACGATCGCCTCGCAGATCCGCCTCACTGACATGGCAATGCCATAGTAGGTTGCCCGCTTTTTGGCAATAATCTCATAAGCGCAGTTCTTGACCTCGGCCGCGATCCGCTCCATGGACTCCTCGTGCTGGTAATGCCCTCTTAGCTCACAGAAATCATTTAATGGCACACCAGACACATTCGCACTGCTCCACGCGGCAATCTCGCTATCTCCATGCTCGCCAATGATAAACGCATGGACACTCTTGCTGTCCACATCAAGATGCTCGCCGAGCTTGTATTTGAGCCGCGCACTGTCAAGCACCGTACCAGAACCGATCACTCTGTCCTCCGGCATATTGCTGAGCCTGCAAGCTACATAAGTCAGGATATCTACCGGATTGGACACAATCAACAGGATTCCCTGATAATTCCTGCTCGCAACTTCCGGAATAATACTCTTGTAAATCCCTACATTCTTGTGTACCAGGTCAAGTCTTGTCTCATCTGGCTTCTGATTTGCCCCCGCTGTGATGATCACGATTGACGCGTCCACAATGTCATCATAGCCGCCCGCATAGATATCCACATGACCGATAAACGGAATGCCATGCGCGATGTCGAGCGCCTCGCCCTCCGCCTTGTCATGATCTGCGTCGATCAGTACCATCTCCGAAAAAAGTCCGCTCTGCATCAGGCAAAATGCCGTCGCTGACCCCACAAAACCGCAGCCTACGATCGCTACCTTTCTCTTATTGATCACTATATCCTTCATGCTTCCCAGTCCTCCTTACTTTTCAACCGCGCAGTGTTTCTATAACTATTACTATATGATTTCCATTTTTACCAATATGATTCACCGCTTTCACAAACTCCTAAAAATTACACCGCAAACCCATTTGAGGTCATATGCGCCACCTGATTACCGAGCTCGTCACTGACCGTCACTTCATAATAACAGGTCTTTCTTCCCTCTTTGATCTTCCGCGCTTCCGCGATCAGTTTCCTTCCTTTCGCTTTTCCCAGAAAACTGATCGAGGCATTGAGCGATACCTGTGAATTTTTATTCCAATTAGAAGCCACTGCAAACGCAAAATCCGCCAATGTAAATATCGCGCCTCCCATGACAGCTCCCAGAGCATTGCGGTGCTTATCTTTTAATTCCATAGAACATTTCGCGCAGCCTTCTCCGACTGCATCGATCACAGCCCCGTTCTCCGTCGCAAACCGGTCATGGGAAAACCGCTCCCGCACTTCGTCAAGTGTCATTGTCGCATTGCCTGTTGTCTCCTGCATCGTTTCCTCCTTGTCTCCCATAGCTATGTATGTACTAATATTCCAATGGCTTTCTGATCTCCATCAGCTCTTTGAGCTTTAGCAGGAGCGCCAGATACACGCCGTTCTGCACACCTTCCGCCCAGACAGCGCCCTTCACGTCCCCTCGGAGCACATATTTTGACAAAATATCCCCCAATACCGTGATCTCCTGCAAGGAGCAGGCACTGATCACGCGAAGCTCGTCCGCCGCCGTCTTGATCCGGTATCGTGAAAAAGTATAAACATAATTTCTGTTGATAAAATCCGTCTTCTTTGCTTCCTTGATAAAACTGAGCAACGTTGAATCATAGGTCGGAACTGCTATGGAACTCTTGTCAATCCCCTCACCGCTATAAATACCCGTTGCACTCGTGCCACTCTTCTCCTGAAGCCATGACAGATACCGCATTAACCGCGCCACGTCATCCCTGTAACATATGATAATCTCGTCTCTCGAAAGTCTCAAACTGTCCTGCATATGCGTTCCTCCCCTGCATCTTAATTCTCTATTCTATTCTAACATAAAACCCAAAAATGTACAGTCATTCTTTCCAATTTTTGTTTTTCCATAATTACAGTTCAGCCTTGCCGAACTATAATTTTCAATAAACTTTATAAAATATTTCTTGCCTAACGCTGCTCCTTCCGGTTATGATAATACTATTGTAATAAACTATCTTTTTTCAGGAGAATCATTATGACATTAAATAAATTAATCAAAGCGTTACTGCGTTTTATCCTAAAACCCCTTTCCTTTGTCCCGGCACTGCTGATGATGTACATGATCTTTTCCTTTTCGGCACAGGACGGCACTACCAGCGCAAACTTAAGCTACAAAGTATCCTACAAGGCTGTGTCCATCGCTGACCGGGCGCTCGACCTAGAACTGACAGACAAGCAGGTTGCACGCTGTATCCGCAAAATACATTTTTATGTGCGAAAGCTTGCGCATTTCTCAGAATACTTCCTGCTTGCAGTCACCGTGGCAATCCCTCTGTATGTGTATCGCATACGCGGAATCTGGCTGATTATTACCGGCGGAATCCTCTGTGTCGGCTTCGCGGCGCTTGACGAACTTCACCAGTACTTTGTCAGCGGGCGCAGCTGCTCAGTGCGCGACGTGATCATTGACAGCTGCGGTTCTCTGATTGGCATTCTGGTTGTAAGAATCCTTGGATATATCGGAAGAAAGACAATCTTTGAACCGCTGAGCACACATCGATCCTATTGATGCTCCTGTTACGCCGCAAGTGTTTTGCCCGACAGGATAAATTTGCCATATTGGCTAATATATTGTTATATTTACGCAATATAGTTATAGATTAATAGCTTGTTTCATTGTATAGTAATATTATGTTTAGCAGAGATGTTAGACTTGCTAATTAGCAATTCCGGAAGAATTCCCCTTTTACACAACAGGAAGCCTGAGCAATCAGGCTTCTTTGTTTTTGATTGACGAAGTTGTTAATCTAAACGCCAAAAGTCTCATCCAGACTCTTGGCGTTTTCACACTACAGATCCACAAAATTATACTTCAGCCAGTTTTTGCACAAGTCAATCCACTGCTCGCACTGCGGATCAATCTCCGCGCCCGCTTTCATTGCAGTTTCCTTCGTTGCAAGCGCGTATCCATGTCCGCCATGCGGAAATATATGGTACTCGAAAGGAACCCCCGCCTTTCTGAGCGCAGCCGCAAACATCAGAGAATTTTCAAGCGGCACTGTCTCATCCTCAATTGTATGCCACATAAAGACTGGCGGCACTTTGTCTGTCACCTGTTTTTCCAGACTGAGCTCTTCCTCCAGCGCATCACTTGCTTTCTCACCTAACAGTTTTTCAAAACTTCCCCTGTGCGCAAATGTTCCCGACGTAATGACCGGATAAGCGAGTATCATACCATTGGGCTGATAGTCCGCACGCACCATCTGCATCTCCTGTTCCAGCCATTCCTTGTCCCAGAAACAACCAAGGCTCGCTGCGAGATGAGCTCCTGCCGAAAAACCCGCAACCAATATTTTATCCGGATCAATCGCATATTGATCTGCGTGCTCCCGAATATAAGCCACTGACCACGCCAATTCTTTCAGCGCCTGCGGGTATGTAACACCCTGTTTCGAAATATCGTACCAAAGTACTGCCGCATGGCAGCCCGCCGTCAGGAAGTGAAACGCAACCGGCTCTCCCTCCCGGACAGACACATGCTCGTATCCGCCGCCTGGACAAATTAAAACAAGCGGACGCCTGCGCTCCCCATAGGTATCCGGGTAATTCTCCTGTATGTACAGGGCCAATGCCGCCTGCACAGTTCCACTGACAGTTATCGAAATCTTCTCATATTTCATACCAATTCTAATCCTTTCTCTGACCTAACTTGTAACTCATGGCCAACACCCTGATCTGTGATCTATTCTGCCTCCCCATATTCGACATTCGCTTTTTTCATCTGGTATAAATTGACCACTCTCTGCACACGCTGCCTGACCACATCCTCCTGAAATGGTTTCTGTATGTAATCTGCCACATCATAGCTGCTTGACCGGCTGATATTCTTATCATCGACGTTTGAACTTATAAGTATCACAGGAACATCGTAGAGCGCTGTCTCCTGCATGTATTTCAACACTGCAAAACCATCACATACTGGCATAACGATATCCAGCAGCACAACTGCCGCTTCATCGCGCTTTTCACCCAACACTTCCATAGCTGCCCTGCCGTCCTGACACTCTATGATCTCATAATCATCCTCAAAAATACTTTTTAATACATATCGATTGACAGCCTTATCGTCAACGATTAACATTTTCGGTTTCTGAATCCGCATTTTGTCCTTTTTCTTCATCTGTAAACCACATCCCTCAAATGCCTGTTATCTTTTCATTTTTTATCTACCGCTTTTCTAAGTTTTGTCTTCAATCTCTGCAGCGCATTATCCGTTGACTTGACATCCCTCGACAACACCCGCGCAATCTGCGAATAACTCATTCCTGTTATGTACAAGTCAAGCACCTGTTTCTCAAAGCTGCTCAGTTCCTTCTCGATGATCGCCTCGATGTCCGCCACATTTTCCCTGTCGATCATAAGCTGCTCCGGATTTGTCTCCACCGCCGACGCGATCACATTGACAAGTTCCGTGCTGTTCCCGTCATTCTCTGCCTCCGCCATATCCGCATAGAGCGAGATATAGGTATTGAGCGGCGTATGCTTTTCCCTGCGCGATGCCTGAACCGCATTGTACATCTGACGCGATATGCACAGATCGGCAAACGTGTAAAAACTGGCATCCCGCCCCGGATCATAATCCCGCACAGCCTTGAAGAGCCCGATCATCCCCTCCTGTATCAGGTCATCGTTGTCCGCGCCGAGTATATACATGGATTTCGCCTTTTTCCGGACCAGATTCTTGTACTTATCCATGATATAGTCCGTAATCTGACGCTCGCCGCCCCGCAGTCTGTCGATCAGCTCTTCGTCCGAAAGTCCATCGTACCTGTCTGACATAGAAAACCTCCATACGAAATGCAATCCCAACCATCCAGACACTCTTATAGAGAGCGCTGTCTGACAATCTCATACGCAAGCACTCCCGCCGCGACTGAAGCATTCAGGGAATCGATATCCCCCTTCATCGGAATCGATGCCACCAGATCACACTTCTCCCTGACAAGTCTGCCTACGCCGTCCCCCTCACTCCCAATGACAAGTCCGATCGGTCCTTTGAGATCAAGCTCATACATCGTCGTGCCATCCATGTCCGCACAGACAAACCACAGCCCCTCTTTCTTGAGATCCTCCATCGTCTTCCCTAAATTCGTAACCCGCGCAACAGGCGTATAGTTCAATGCTCCTGCCGAAGTCCTGGCAACTGCAGCCGTAAGCCCCGCCGCCCTGTTCTTCGGAATGATAACACCATGCGCCCCTGCAAGATTGGCTGTTCTGATAATGGCGCCCAGATTGTGCGGATCTTCGATATTGTCCAATAAAATGATAAAGGGAGGTTCCTGCTTTTTCCGCGCCGCTTCGAGAATATCGGAAACTTCTGCATACTCATAGGCCGCCGCATACGCGATCACACCCTGATGCTTTCCAGTCCCGCTCAGCTGGTCAAGCCGTTCCTTAGTCACGAACCGGATCATGGTATCGTGCTTTTTCGCCTCCCGCTTGATGGTCTGCATCGGTCCGTCCTGTGCGCCGTCGAGCATAAAAAGCTTGTCGATGGGCTTTCCCGCGCGGAATGCCTCAATGACAGCATTTCTTCCCTCTATCGTAAATTCCTCGTACCTCATTGTCGTATCATACCTTTCTCACAGTTCTACCTGCGCCGTATCGACTGCCTGTTTGACAAGCTGCGTGATCCGCTCAACGTCATCCTCCAGAAACAGATATCCGCAGAGCGCCTCAAAGCCGGTCGCTTTACGGTAATCGGCAAGGCTCGCATTCTTAGCCGTCGAGTGGAGTTTCGTATTCTTGCTGCGCCTGTAAATGTCCTGTTCTTCCTCTGTAAGCGTATCATACACTGCATCGATCATCTTCGCCTGTGTCTGTGCACAGACCACCTTCGTCGTATGCTTATGCAGTGTATTTGCTGCCCGCTGCCCTTTTTCCACGATCAGCGTGCGGATGATCAGCTCGAATACCGCATCGCCGATATAAGCCAGCGTTACAGGCGAGTACGTCCGAATGTCAACATCCCCGCCGCCAAACGTTTCCCGTATCTGCGAGAGCAGGCTGCGTTCTAAGCCTTTTTCCATTTCACACCTTCACGTGTATCTTCTAACACGATACCCTTCTCCAGTAACTCGCTGCGGATTGCATCAGCCTTCGCAAAATCTTTCTCCTTCTTTGCCGCCTTTCTCTCCTCGATCCTGGCAAGCACATAACGCTCCAGCTCTGCGTCGACGCTATTGTCAGCTTCCTTTGCCGCGTGCGCCGTCGTCAGGTTCAATGAGAGCACCTCGTCAAAACTCTCCGCCAGGGCATACTTGGCCGCATCTGATATATCGTCCTTAAGCATATCGTACAGCACAGTGATCGCCATAGACGAATTGAGATCATCACACAGTGCAGCCTCGAATTTTTCCCTGTAAAAATCATATTTTGCCTTGTCAACTTCACCGTTCCTGTCAAGCGTGCCAACCTTTTTTATCAGCTTGTCATACGCAGCGCTCATGTTGTCAAGTACCTCGTAGGAAAATTCAAGCGGCTTGCGGTAGTGCGACTGCAGGCAGAACAGACGGTATATGATCGGATCATAACCCTTTGACTCGAGCAGGGATACTGTCAGGAAATCTCCCTTTGATTTGCTCATTTTTCCTGATTTGTCATTTAAATGGTGCACATGAAACCAATAATTGCACCACTTATGCCCCAGATATGCCTCGCTCTGTGCGATCTCGTTCGTGTGATGCGGGAAGATATTGTCCACGCCGCCGCAGTGGATATCCATATATTCCCCGAGATGCTTCATGCTGATGCAGGAGCACTCAATATGCCACCCCGGATATCCCACGCCCCATGGACTGTCCCACTTCAATTCCTGATCGTCAAACTTGGACTTGGTAAACCACAGTACGAAGTCGCTCTTATTCCGCTTATTGGCATCCTCATCCACATCATCGCGCACGCCGACTAACAGTTCTTTCTCGCTCTGACTAGAAAATACATAGTACTCGTCAAGTTTTGATGTATCAAAATAAATGTTTCCGCCGCTCTCATATGCATATCCCTTTTTGATCAATGTGTCAATCATATGAATAAACTCCGGAATACAATTCGTGGCAGGCTCCACCACATCCGGCGTCTTGATATTTAACTTCGCGCAGTCCTTAAAAAAAGCGTCTGTGTAGAACTTCGCTATCTCCATCACTGTCTTATGTTCTCTCTTTGCGCCCTTGAGCATTTTATCCTCACCTGTATCCGCATCGCTCGTCAGATGCCCCACATCCGTAATATTCATGACGCGCTTCACATCGTATCCCACATAGCGGAGTGTCTTCTCCAGCAGATCTTCCATAATATAGCTGCGCAGATTCCCGATATGCGCATAGTGATACACGGTCGGTCCGCAGGTGTACATAGACACTTTCCCGTCCTCGTTGGGAATAAAAGGCTCCACCTTCCTCGTCAGTGTATTGTAAAAGGACACTTTGTTTTCCATTTTTTCATAACCTCCAAACTCATGTCTTTTTATAAATGTCTCTTATAAATGTCTTTTTATGAATGTTTTTATGTATATCTCTTTCTGTACATTTACGTCTCATCAAGCCGCTTCTTGAGCTGTTTTACCTGCTGTTCCAGCTCTAAGATGCGGTTCGTCATCTCACTGTTTGCATACTGCAGGGTGCGGATATCCTCATTGACAGGATCGGGAAGGTCCACCTGATTCAGTTCCTCGCGCACCAGCTTCTGGTTATTGCGCCGCACAATTCTCCCAGGCACGCCAACCACGGTACAGTTCGGCGGAACCTCCTCAATGACGACGCTCCCCGCCCCGATCTTGGAATTCTCGCCGATCTTGAACGAGCCAATGATCTTGGCGCCGGCACTGATCATCACATTGTCTCCGATCGTCGGGTGGCGCTTCCCGTGCTCCTTCCCTGTGCCGCCGAGCGTCACTCCCTGATACAGCGTAACGTTGTTGCCAACCACTGCCGTCTCGCCGATAATCACACCATTCCCATGGTCTATAAAAAAATTTTCACCAATCTGGGCACCGGGATGGATCTCGATACCCGTCTTTCTTACCGCGCGCTGGGAAACCCATCTGGCAAGAAAATAGTGTCCGCCCTTGTACAGCTTATGCGCTACCCGATAGTGCAGCATCACCTTAAAACTCGGATACAAAAAAACTTCCATGTTAGAATGAATCGCCGGATCACGTTCCCTTATCACTCTGATCTCATTTCTGATATTTTTAATAAAACCCATGCTGTGCCCCCATCGAGACTGTTTTCTTTTCATGCACACGACCGCATTCATACTCCATCCGGTCAGGAATCAGACTCATAAACTGTCTGGAGTACCTGCCGCTTTGCGACATGCGTTCGGCGCAGACAAATGCGTTATTATATGTTATGTCAGTATTCCATTTTGCTCACTGTTTTTCCAGACGGACTGCAGTGTTCAGTGCAATTTCCATCATCTGCGTAAACGAATTCTGGCGCTCCTCGGCCGTTGTCGCCTCCCCTGTCACCAGACTGTCTGAAACTGTAAACATTGCAAGCGCATTCTTCCCGCATCTTGCCGCATTCATGTACAGCGCCGCAGCCTCCATCTCCACACAGAGGACACCCATCTTCTGCCAGCCTTCATTTGCTTTGTCGTCGTCATTGTAAAATACATCCGATGACAGAATATTTCCTACATGATAGCGCGCACCGATCTGCTCTGCCTGTGCGATCGCCTCCTTCAACAGCGTATAGCTTGCAATCGGGGCAAACGTGCCGTTCAGCCCGTACTGGCTCGCATAGTTTGAGTTGGTACAGGCTCCCATGCCAAACACGATATCGCGAATCTTGACTTTCTCCTGCATTGCGCCTGTCGAGCCGATCCGCATAATATTCTCCACATCAAAGAAATGGAAAAGCTCGTACGAATAAATCCCGATTGTCGGCATTCCCATACCGCTTGCCATCACACTGATTTTCGTTCCTTTATAAGTCCCTGTATAACCCTGGATACCCCTGATATTATTGACAAGAACCGCACTTTCCAGAAAATTTTCTGCAATAAACTTAGAGCGGAGCGGATCGCCAGGCATCAGTACTGTCCTGCCGAACGCATCCTTCTCTGCATTGATATGCGGTGTTGTGATAAGTGACGACATATTGCATCCCTCCTATTTTTTCCGTTATCTATTCATTCGTAAGCGCACTGCACCCCGGACAGCTCTCGCAGGAACGTGCGCCTGCCTCCATCGTTGCCATTTCCTGCGGACTTGTGAGCATACAGACCGCCTGCGCGGAAATTCCTTTTCCCTCGCCTGTAAATCCAAGCCCCTCCTCCGTCGTTGCCTTGACATTGACCTGATCGACACTCAGTTTCAACGCTGCTGCGATATTCTCCCGCATCTGATCGATGTAAGGGCGCATCTTGGGCGCCTGTGCAATGATTGTCGCATCGATATTTTCAATAAAAAACAACTTTTCTTCGAGCAGTTTGCCAACCTTTTCTAACAAGATCATGCTCGAAATCCCTTTGTATGCCGGATCTGTATCCGGAAAATGTTTTCCGATATCGCCAAGCGCCGCCGCGCCTAACAGCGCATCCGATATCGCGTGCAGCAGCACATCCGCATCGGAGTGTCCCAGAAGTCCCAACTCGTAAGGTATCGTCACACCGCCCATCACAAGAGGGCGTCCCTCCACAAGACGGTGCACATCATATCCCATTCCTATTCTCATACCAATCTCCCTCAATCCCTGTCTGACAGCAGCCACGAATCGCCCTGTTTAATATTGTCCGCACGGTTCTGGCAGCAGATAAAATCCATGCAAAAACTGCAAAACGAGCAGGCCCGTTGCGCAAATGAATTGTTACTTGCCACAAGTTCGAAACGATTATCTTGCAGGTATGACCAGTCTGTCAAACCCGTCTAAAAGTTCGAGTACGATATCAAACAGCTTATCGCAGTCGCCCTCCCTGACGCCCTCAATATTGAGCGGCATCTGGGGATCATGAAGCGACATTCTAAGCAGCAGCCAGCCCTTTATCTCATCGGTGTCAAAAGTGATGCGCACACCCTCATAGGAATTTGGCACAATGTTGTATCCTCTCGCCTTTGCCCGCTCCTCAAAGGTATTCAAAGCATCGTTCCCATACGCCTTGAAATCCTCGCCCTGTATCCTGAAACGGTACTCGCGCTCTTCAAAGCCCTTTTCCAATTTCTCGATAAAGGACGCGAGCGCTTTGTTCTCCCTTGCTGCCTTCGCGAGCGCGATCAAAAGTTTCACCGCCATATAAGCGCCATCATCAAGGAAATAGTTCTCGCTGAGCGCACCATGCCCGGAAGTCTCGATCGCAAGCGGCGATACAATCCCTTCTTTGTTCAGACGGATTGACTCATTGATCACATTCTTGTACCCTCTCATATACCGATGGTGCTTCATGCCGATCCCCTCAATAAAGCGCGTCAGCCTGTCGCTGGTGACAGAATCTGTCACGATCGTTCCGCCCGGATAATCCTCTGCGATGATCGCAGCCATCATCGCTATGATCGCATCCCGGTTCACCTCGTCTCCATTGGGGAGTACTGCTGACATTCTGTCCACGTCCGTATCGAAGATAATACCAAGGTCCGCCTTGTTTGTCAGCACCGCCTGTCTGATTGCCTCCATCGCCTCTTTGTTCTCGGGATTCGGTATATGATTGGGAAAATGCCCGTCCGGCTCCAGAAACTGGCTTCCCGTCGTGTCCGCGCC
Source organism: Lachnospiraceae bacterium UBA7179 (assembly GCA_002491195.1). GTDB lineage: Bacteria > Bacillota > Clostridia > Lachnospirales > Lachnospiraceae > COE1. The sequence goes on along the minus strand of DKVL01000022.1, from coordinate 3,679 downwards.
AAGCGGATTTAACACCTTTTCCACGAAAAAGCCACCAGCACCGTTTCCTGTATCCACCACAATATGCAGCCCCGCAAGTGGCTTGTCATAATTGTTAAGACTCTTTTTTATCTTCTCCTGCAAAAATCCACAATATACAGAGATGGAATCAACTTTTTCCACATTCACCAGATCCGCATCTGCAATCGTAAGTCCCGATGCGATCTCGAGCACCTTTGTGATATCATCATGTTCCAGACCTCCATCCCTGTCAAAAAACTTATAACCGTTTCTGTTAAAAGGAAGGTGGCTCGCTGTAATCATGATCGCCCCGTCAAACGCAAACTCCTCAAACACTGTTGTCATAAACATCAAGGGCGTCGACACAAGACCGCAGTCATAAACCTTCGCCCCTGCTGCCACAATCCCCTTCGCCGCTGCCGCAAACAGACTGTCAGCCGTAATTCTCGAATCGTGCCCGATCCCAATCCGAAGTTCACCAATCTTCTTCCCCTTCTTGTCCGCAAGCCATCTGACAAAACCGCCGCCAATCAGATTCCCCGCATCCTCCGTGAGATTCACATTTTCTCCCGCAATCCCCTCACACGCGATCCCGCGTATATCGCTTCCGTTCTGAAGCTTCATAATATCAACCATCTCGTATCCTCCGTGCTATCTGGTCCTGAAACAGAACCATTTCCTTTACAATATTACATATTTATCATCATATCATAACTTTCATAAAAAAGAAATATTCATCCGTGAAAGATTTCACGAATGAATATTTTTTCTGTAGGAGATACTATCGTATGACAAAGCATGACATGACCACATTTCGTCGTATCTGCAGCGAACCCTGCTGTTGGGAGGCGCTCTGACCGCATTATGAGAGAAAAAATAATCCGTCCATTTGACTACTATGCATTACTTTTCTTCACCACAGCCTTCGCCGGATGGCTCTGGGAAGTGCTGCTCTATCTGCTCACCGCCCACACTTTTGTGAACAGGGGCGTGTATAAAGGACCTTATCTGCCCATCTACGGGATTGGGTGCATTATTCTTCTGTTACTGCTCCACAGGCTGCGCAGACACCCTGTTGTTGTTTTCCTGCTCTCCTGCATTCTGTGTTCTACTTTAGAGTATTTTTCAGGCGTGTGGCTTGAGTGGAAATGGGGCGTCCGCTGGTGGGATTACAGCGGACACATCTGCAACATAGGCGGACACATCTGCCTGACAAGCTCTGTTGGATTTGGTCTTGGCGGCGTGCTGCTCATCTGCGTCTTGCAGCCTGTTTTCAACAAATATTACCACCGAATGACCATCGGAATGCGCGTGACGCTGTGCATCGTATTCACGCTGGTCTTCATCGCTGACGCTGCCTACTCCGCCATGCAGCCAAACACCGGTGAACATATCAGCGCCTTTTTCCCTTGCATTTTTATCACAAATCATTTAATATGAATACAGTAAATTGTCCATTCCAGAGCGCATTAGGAACCGAAAGCAAATAAGTGATGCAGCCTGCACAGGATGCGTCAGTTATTTTTCTACAGTTCCTTAGATGCTTTGGAACGAAATTTGAATAACCAAAAAGGAATGCACAGATCATGAAAAATATGGAGATCGAAAAAAAATATACAATAAAAAAACTCCCCCAGAACCTGGAAAGCTACCCCTGCAAAATCATTGAGCAGGCCTATCTGAACACGTCCCCCGTTGTTCGCGTCCGTCAATCAAATGATTCCTATTATCTGACTTACAAGGGAGACGGTCTGATGGCACGGGAAGAATACAACCTTCCACTCGATGAAACATCCTATCACCACCTGCTTACAAAAGCTGATGGGAATATCATCTCCAAGAAAAGATATGTTATCCCCATCGAAAATCCGCAGTTTGAGGACAGTTATCACCCTCTGGTTACACCAGAACTATCTATTGAGCTGGATGTTTTTGCGCCGCCTTTTGCGCCGTTAATTATGGCGGAAGTGGAGTTTCCAAGCGTGGAAATGGCAGACGCTTTTATCCCGCCTGTATGGTTTGACGAAGATGTGACCAATCATCCTGAATACCACAACTCTAACATGAGTCAGAAGAAATTTGACTGAGCTCCATAGGAACTGCAGACCACTCTGCAGCTTTTTTTGTAACAGGCCACCGCATAAGTATAAATCGTCTCCATGCATTCCTGCTGCAGGTAATCGACATACTTCTTGTCAACGATCTGCCTCAACGCCTCGTTGCAGGCCGCATCAAAGGCTCCGTCCCTGGCGTATTTGAGCTCGATGGCACAGCCAATCCTGTCGCCCGGAACCATGAGCAGAATATCGCAATAACCAAGACCGGACTCCTGATTGGACTTGATCACCCACCCGCTGTCGCACTGCAGGATCCCAAGCAGCATACCATGATAAAAGTTCTCTTTCATCTCCTTCTTGACAAAGGTATCCCGGATACTGATCGTCCGGCTCATGTAGGAATCAAACAATTCCTGAATCTTTGATGCATCGCCTGTCCTGACGGCCTTGCAGAACGCCTGCCATTTCGGTACATCCCTGCGGACATTGACATTATACCACGACTGTATCTTGTCGCGGTAAATCTGCAGGACTTCTTTGTTGGGAATGACAAGTCTGTGCAGGTCACCGCCTGTCTCCCCGGCAGCCATGGTCAGATATCCCGCAGCGTAGAGCACGCTCCAGAGATACGTTTCCCTGACCACGATATCCTCGTTATCAAGGTCAGTGTAGGTAAGTTCTGGTATGATGCGTTGTTCGATCGCCTCCCCGGAGATCAGCAGTTCGATCTGTCCCTTTGCCGTCTCTGACGCCTGGGAGAGAATGTCCTGTATAATATAATTGCTGCTGTTTGCCCAGAAAGCCTCGGGCCTGTGTTTCCTGTCCGCAAGCAGCTTATCACAATAATTGATGACATCCCACGGGCAGTATATATCCTGTTTTCCAAAATGATAGCCATCATACCACTCTTTGATCAAAGCATATGCTTCATCAAGTTCGTAGTATTTTAAAAGATCTTTCACCTCGTCGTCTGTAAAACCAAAATACCGCGCAAATTTTATGTCAGCGATCGTATTGACTTTAAAATTGTTCAGTCCGGTAAAAATGCTTTCTTTTGCAATGCGCAGGCAGCCGGTGATCACTGCCGCCTGAAGATATTCATTGGACTTCAGGGCAATGCCAAAAAAATTTTTGATATGACTGACCATATCCCTGTAATAACCGTTCTGGTAGGCCTTGTCAAGTGGTACATCGTACTCGTCGATCAGAATGATCGCCTTCTGTCCAAAGTGCTTATACAGCAACTCCGAGAATGCGGCGAGACTTTCCTCCTGCGTCTACCCGATCAGGCATTCTTTCCCCCGGAATGCAAATCCATACTTCCTGATCTGTTCCGGCGCAAATCCTTCTTCGGTCAGCTCCGCCTCATACTTTTTCTCCTCAATCTGCCTGTGGGCATTCGCTACCGTGTCCTCCAGCGTCTTCTCATCGTCATCGGCGTCCATGACTTTAAATTCAAAGATAAACGCCTTTTCCTTTTTATCTTCCGGCTCGATCATCACATCATAACGCCCATATCCGCTCTCACGGTTTGAACGGACCTTGTATTTGTCCGCGAGGTTTACCACCATGCCCAGCACGAATCCGTGATAAAACCTTTCCGGCTGCGTCTCATCAGAAGG